>DATGIX010000052.1:0-26930 GCA_035295505.1 Puia sp.
GGCAAAATGAACAGCAAAAAATAAGGCAGCGTACATCGGAAGATTTTCACGATGAGCTCGGCAACAAACTCACAAGAATTTCTTTGCTCACTGACATTCTGCAAAGAAAAGCAGGCGGCAGTGATTTGGAAAAAAATAATATCATTCAGCAAATCAAAGAAAACGTGCTTGCATTATATGGCGGCACGAAAGATATCATCTGGTCATTGTCACCCGGAAGTGATAATCTCGTCGAAATATTAAAACGAATCAAACATTTTGGAGATGAGCTTTTTCAGGATTCCGATATTGAATTTGAATTTAGAGGTCTTAATGAAATAAAACCTGAAATTCAATTGCCGATTGATTACAGCAGGAACCTCATCATGATCTATAAAGAGATTTTGAATAACAGTTTGCGCCATTCTCAATGCACAAAAGTATCAGTGACGGTTAAAAACATAACTAATGATGAAATATTAATCCTGCAGGAAGATGATGGCAAAGGCTTTAATGAGAATGAAATTCAGAAAGGAAATGGATTAAATAATATCCGCCAACGTGCATCACGAATAAATGCAGCAATAAAAACAGAAAGTGCAGACGATGCAGGCACTAAAATATTTTTAAGTTTGAAAATCCCGTCAAACGGGGGATAGAAGGTTATAAAAATTAAATCATTTTTGTATGAAGCGAACGTTGAAAAAGAAACCGATGGGAAATGATTCTGTAATCAGATTAGCTATCATTGAAGATGATGAAACCATCAGAAAAAGTTATATGTTTCTATTGGGAAATGAACCTGATTTTGAAATTGTAGCGACATGCTCTTCATTTGAAGAAGCACAAAATGCATTGAATGAAAGTGTGCCCGACATCATTTTACTTGATGTGCAACTGCCCGGCGTTCGTGGAGTTGATGCAATTCCATTATTAAAAAAGATCGTACCAAATGTGCATGTGCTTGTGCTCACTGTTTATGAATCTGAGGATATGATTTTTACCGCATTGAAAAACGGCGCATCCGGTTATCTCACTAAAAATATTTCTGCTGAAAAAATCATCGAATCTGTAAAAGAAATAATGAGTGGAGGTGGCGCAATGAGTTCCGGTATTGCAAAACTGGTGATGCAATCTTTTCAAAAAAGCACAGATTCGCCGCTCACAAAAAGAGAAACACAAATCCTCGAAGGCGTTGCAAACGGAAAGAGCAGGGGCAAAATTGCTGCAGAACTTTTTATTGATTTGGAGACAGTGAAAACGCATATCAAGAACATTTATCACAAATTAGATGTGAATTCAAAAGACGAAGCGATTAAAGTAGCAAGAGACAGTAAATACATTTAGCGCTCATAGCAACGCATCTGCAAATTTTTTTGCCGTTTACATATATCCCCCTAAAAGGGGTAGAATTCTTTTTGAGCAATCAGTTTATTTTGTTCTTATCATTTTCTTCTGCTAGCTTGATATTGCAAAAAAAAAATTCTCATGAATAAATTTTTCTTTTTGTTAGTGATTATTTTTTTATGTGCTTCCAGCTATAAGAAAAATGAAGAAGTGAAAAAGCAAAATGAAAAACCAATTCTTTTTGCAGAAGGCATTATATCAACAGAAGATGATGAATTTGGTGCTACGTTCACACCGGATGGAAAGACTTGCTATTTTACCATGAAATCTCCTTCTACAATTTCAAGCAGTGTCGTTGTTATTTGTGTTTCTCATTTTCAAAACGGACAATGGACAGCACCTGAAATTGCTTCTTTCTCGGGAAAATATCACGACTTTAATCCTTGCATTTCTCCCGATGGAGAAAAACTTTTTTTTATTTCCAGCCGCCCTTTTGAAAACCGAAAGAGCGCAGATGCTGATATATGGATGGTGAAAAAAACTGACAATGGTTGGAGCGAGCCCGAAAACATTGGAGCGCCTGTGAATACAAAAGGATGGGAGTTGGGATGTTCTGTTGCGAGCGATGGCACTCTTTACTTCAGCACAACCGGGATTTCCGGTAATCCGGATTTATATAAAAGCAAATTCGAAAATGGCAAATATCAGAAACCGGAAAGCTTAGGTGATAGTATTAATAGCATATACTCCGAGACAGATCTTTTTATAGCGCCAGATCAAAACTATATCCTGTTTGCTTCGCAAGGCAGGCCGGATGGGATGAGTGATGCAGGTGCGAGCGTTAGCTATCCACGTGGAGATTTGTATATCAGTTTTAATAAAGATGGCAAATGGACAAGCCCTAAAAATTTAGGTGCAGATATTAATTCAATCGCTGAAGAATCAAATCCATGGGTTTCGCATGATGGGACAACGCTTTATTTTACGAGCGAAAGAAATTTTATTTCGATTCCGATGAATCCTGTGCTGGATTATAATTCATTAGAAAAGAGCCTGCATAGCACTTTGAATGGTCTTGGAAATATTTATCAGGTTTCAGTCAGCACTTTCATGAATCAATTTCATTAATTAGTGTATGAATAAAAAAATCTCTTTTGAAATTGCGGCCATTATTAGTTTAACGTTGTTGTTTACTTCGTATAAGCCTGACCGTGAATATAACATATCAATTCCGCCGTATGCACATAAAGAGCCGCTTAATAATCCTGCACTTTTTGCAGAAAGAATTATTACAACAAGAGATGATGAATTTGGCGGAACATTTAGCCCAGACGGGAAAACCTGTTTTTTCAGCAAAAGTGTCCTCAGGTTTTATCTGGATATTATTTGTTTTTCAGAATTTAAAAACGGGAAATGGCAGCAGCCACAGGTTGCGCCATTCTCGGGAAAATACCGGGATTTTGATCCTTCCTTTTCTCCTGATGGAACCAAAATGATTTTCACATCCAACCGCCCTGTGGATGGGAAATTAAAACCTGATTATGATATATGGATGGTGAAGAAAACTAACAATGGATGGAGCGAGCCCATTCATCTTGATACAACTATCAACAGTGATTATGATGAGCATTTTGCGTCCATTGCATCCAGCGGAACAATTTATTTCAGCTCCAACCGGCCAGGCGCTTTGGGTGGAGAAGGTGATGCTGATTTTTATTATTCAAAGTTGGAGAACGGGCATTATGGAAAAGCTGTTCACATTCTTGACTCGGTGAGCACGCCAAGCTATGAATTGGATTGCACGATTGCGCCTGATGAAAGTTTTTTATTGATGGGTGCTTATGGAAGAAAGGACGGTTATGGCAACTATGATATTTTTGTGAGCGAAAAAATAAATGGCAAATGGACGGCATCCAGAAATCTTGGACCGAAAGTAAATTCGCGTTTTCGGGATTACAGCCCAAGGATTAGTCCTGATGGCAAATATTTATTTTTTACGAGTGAAAAAGATTTTACTGTAGATACAACTAAAAATATTTCAAGTTTCAAAGACTTAAAAAATGGGTTTCAGAGCATATTAAATGGATCAGGCAATATTTATCAAATAGAATTGTCTGCATTAGGTTTGAAGCAGCTACAAAAAAATGAATGATCTGATGACTTCTGTTTTTAAATAAAAAATTCATGATAAAAATCCAATCTGGCAACTATGAAATGTGATGAATGCTAAAGTTTTGGGAAAATAGTTTTGCTGAAGTGATAATAACATTCTTTATTGCGAATAAAATATATAATTGTAAAATAACTTTGTAATAACCCTTTTATTTATGATGACAAAGGCAACTTCAACTTTCTGTTTACTTTTTCTCTACATTTTTTCCTGCGCACAGCCATTGAACCGAATATCTGAAAATCGTTTTAATAAAAAACCGATAACTGATGGAGAGATTGATATTTCTCAGCTCAGATGGCTTCCTCAATCCCATAATTTTTGGGTGAGCGAAGTGCAGGGAATTTATGTTTACAATGCTGATAAGCTTTCAGATAAGAAATTAGTGTTGAGTGATGAGCAGATTCGTGCTGCTGGTCTTTTTACGGTTATTGAGAATATTGTGTGGAGCGGTGATCGCAGCAAAATTCTTATTTACACGAATTCTTCGAGAGTATGGAGAGTAAATTCAAAAGGTGATTATTGGTTTTTTGATTTAACCACCGGCAAAGGACATCAGATTGGTAAAGAGCTTCCTTCGTCTTCTCTCCAGTTTGCAAAATTTTCTGCTGATGGAAAAAAAGTAGGTTATGTGAGCAAGCATAATTTATTTGTAGAGGATATTAATGGCAGCAACATTTCTCAGTTAACAAATGATGGAACAGATAGGATAATCAACGGCACATTTGATTGGGCTTACGAAGAAGAGCTTGGTATCAGAGACGGGTTCAGTTGGAATCCTGATGGGACGAACATTGCGTTTTGGCACACAGATGCAAGGACAACGAAGAACTATTTAATGATTGATAACACCGATTCAATTTATCCTTTCACAAAACCAGTTGAATATCCGGTGGCAGGTGAAAAGCCATCTTCTGTAAAAATCGGCGTTGTAAATATTGCTTCCAAAAAAATAACGTGGATGGATATCCCAGGAGAGCCTGATAATAATTATATACCGCGCATGGATTGGTCTGGCAATGATGAATTGATGGCTTTGCAACTTAATCGTTTGCAAAATCAGGCTTTGTTTTATTTATGTAATGCTTCATCAGGTCAGGCAAAAATGATTTACAGTGAGAAGGAAGAAGGTGGATGGATTGAACAATTTAATATGCTGGATTGGGATGCTCCCTGGTGGATATGGATCGACAGTAAAAAATATTTTTTAAGGACAAAAGAAAAAGACGGATGGCTTCGCGTTGTCAAAGTATCTCATGATGGCAAGGAGCAACTGCTGACCAAAGGAAATTTTGATGCTAATCTTATTACTTATGACAATCAAACAGGAGATGTGTTTTTTGAAGCAACTCCATATGATGCCACGCAGCGCTATTTGTACAAAGTGAATATTAATAAAGGCGATACCGTGAGAGTAACACCGTCTGTGTTCAATGGAACCAACACTTACAGTTTTTCTCCCGATGCAAAATATGCATTGCATACAAATGGAAACATCAAACGTGATTATAACATCAGGCTGGTTCATTTACCTGAGCATAAAAAAATCTATCCTGCAACTGCTGATGTTTTTAAGGAACCTGATCTTGGCTTCAAGCTTGAGAAATTTAAAGTGAAAACAATTGATGGCATAGAGATGGATGGTATTATGGCGAAGCCGAACGATTTTGATGCATCTAAAATTTATCCTGTTTTCTTTTACGTATATGGTGAGCCCGCTTCTGCCGTTGCTAATGATGAGCCATATTTCAATCAGTTCATTGCCGATTTAGTACCGAGTGGTTATATAGGAATTGCGATGGATAATCGCGGTACACCTGTGATGAAAGGAACGGCATGGAGAATGGCTGTTTACAAAAAAATTGGGATTGTAAATAGCCGTGACCAGGCAATGGCTGCGAAAGAAGTGTTGAAATGGAAATTTATTGATAATAGCCGTGTAGCAGTGCATGGATGGAGCGGTGGAGGAGCAATGACATTAAATCTGTTGTTCAGGTATCCGGATGTATATAAAACAGGAATAGCGGTTTCAGCAATTAGTGACCAGCATTTTTATGATAATATTTATACTGAACGCTATATGGGATTGCCTCAAGACGATCCTGAGGCTTACAAACAATGCTCGCCGGTAACATTTGCAAAAAACCTTAAAGGGAATTTATTGTATATGCACGGTACTGGTGATGATAATGTGCATTATAAAAATGCAGAGAATCTGATCAACGAGTTAGTCAGGCAACAAAAACTTTTTCAGGTCATGATTTATCCAAACCGGTCACATGGTATATATGAAGGAACAGGAACACGCGAACATCTTGCTGCCACTTTCAGAAAATATATTGAAGAACATAGTCCACCGGGAGCAAAATAATTTCACACAGAAAAATAAAAATGCAATCGTAATGATTGCATTTTTATTTACCGCTTATACAAATCACCCTTTTGGGGTGATGTGCTTTTCTTTTTTCAATTTTATTTTTATTGTATAGATAAAGAGAGAAAACATATTCATTTATCATGAAAATAAATGAGCATATAATTATAAATGCTCCTCCGGGGTTTATCTTTTCTGCATTGTTTAATCCCATCTTGAAAAGATTGTGGAACAGAAGATTTGTCGACTCTACATTCGAATACAGTAATTTAATGAAAAGCGAATCTGCTTCTTTAAGATTTACGGAAACTTACAAGGATGGCAATTCTTATGAAAAATATCAGGCTGAAGTCGTGCATGTTTTCAAGGCTGAATATTTTTCATATAAATATCATAGAAATGATTTTGATGTAATCGTTGAATATAGCCTGATGAATAGAAAAAATTATACAGAGTTAAAAAGAGCAACAGAAATTATTTATAAGTCGTGGTTTTCAAAACTAATGGCAAAAGTAAATACGAGAGCTAACAATTTTGAGGAATTAAACAATCTGAAAAATTATGTAGAAAACCGCTTGCTGTTTTTTTGCTTAAATATTACTGCCTGTGCATATTGATTTATTGTACAATGTATGGTATTAATAAACTTGAATCATTCAGAAATAATATTGGCTGGTCAACATTTCTTGAAAGTACTGGTGTACGTCACATTGATTCTGTTTTAGTTGGCCAGCCAGAATTTTTAAATCATTGAGTTAATGCAATGTTGCCGCTTATCCATATCACCCTTTTTGGGGGAGAAATCCCAATAACACGTAAAATACATTTGTAGAAACCTCTTCAATGTATTTTAAAAAATATTTTCTTCTTCTGATCTCCATTGCGTTTATTGTAAACTCTTATGCTCAATCATCTTCTACAAAAGGAAAGCTGACTGCAAAAATTTTTGATGAGAAGAAAAATGAATTGGGTGGTGTAACTGTTTCATTGCTGAGCGCAAAGGATTCAGGCGTTGCAAAATTCGGAGTAACAGATGCCGGTGGTTCTGTTGTTATGGAAGAAATAAAATCAGGAAATTATTTTTTAAAACTTACATACACAGGCTTCGAAACTTTTTTTTCTAAAACATTTTTGATTGATGATAGCAATGCACTGATCGAGTTAAAAGAAATCGTCATGACGCAATCCGCAAAACAATTGAATGAGGTAACTGTAATTGCTCAAAAGCCCTTCATAGAAAAAAAATTAGATAAGACAGTCATCAATGTTGATAACAGCGTTGTGAGCGCAGGCAGTTCTGCTATGGAAGTGCTGGAACGTTCTCCGGGGATTGTGATTGACAGAAATGACAATATCAGTCTGAAAGGAAAACAAGGTGTCATTATCATGATCAATGGAAAACCATCGGGCGTTGCAGGCAGTGACCTCGCAAATTATTTGCGCGGCTTGCCTGCTAATGCTATTGAAAAAATTGAGATCATCACCAACCCTTCTGCAAAATATGATGCTGCCGGAAATGCCGGCATCATCAATATCATTATGAAAAAAGATCAGCGGATGGGGTTTAACGGAACAGCCACATTAAGTTATGGGCAGGGGCTCTATCCTAAAGTCGTAGCAGGATTGACTTTCAACTACAGAAATAATAAACTAAACATTTTCGGCAACTATAATTTCAATTATCGTGAAGCATACAATGATCTGAAATTGTATCGCAAATTTTATGATGGCGATCATCTGCTTGGTGTGTATGATCAAAGCAATTATATAAAATTTGATGTGAAGACACATGTGCCGCGGATAGGATTTGATTATAATCTTTCTAAAAACACCATAGTTGGTGCTGTTGTCAGCGGAATTTATAATACGCTTTCAAGCAATAGCAATACGATCACCAATGTGCTTGATTCTTCAGAACAGAAGCAATCATACAATACCAATAACAGCATCACTAACGATACATTGCGGCACTATGCGGTGAATGTAAATTTGAAACATACATTCGATACAACAGGCAAAGAGCTGACTGTTGATCTGGATTACGCGCAGTTCAGGATCAAAGACAGCCAGCATTTCATCACAGACTTTTTTCAGTTGAACGGAGATGTGCAACAGCCATCGCAAATTTTAAGCGGCACTTCTCCGGGAAAATTAGATATTAAATCAATCAAAGCAGATTATGTGAACCCGCTCAAAGGTGGTGCGAAAATTGAAGCAGGAATTAAAAGCAGTATTGTAAGTGCCGACAACGATCTGAAATATTTTGATGTGAGCAGCGGAACACCAGTATATGATTCAACGCAGAGCAATCATTTTGTGTACGATGAAAATATTAATGCTGCATATCTCAATTTCAACAAAGAATATAAAAAGCTCAGCATGCAAATTGGATTGCGTGCAGAACAGACAAGGGCAAAAGGAAATCAGATCACCACAGGACAAAAATTTGATACGAGCTATATCAAACTTTTCCCAAGTGTGTTCCTGAATTATAATGCATCAGATAAAAATAGCTTTAGTGTTTCTTTCAGTCGAAGAATTGACAGGCCAAGCTACAGGCAATTGAATCCGTTTAAATTTTTTATCAATAACAGCACATATAAAGAAGGCAATCCTTATTTGTTGCCGCAGTTCACTTATTCTTTTGAACTAAGTCACACCTATAAACAAAAAATCACGACAACACTTTCTTACAGCATCACAAAAGATAATATTACAGAGATGCTTGTGCCAAGCACCACTGAAGAAAAAGTGACCGTTCAAACAGACAGGAATATTACCAGCTTTGAATATTTTGGCACATCAGTTTCTGCGCCGGTTCAAATCACTAAATGGTGGAACAGTACTAATAGCCTGAATACATATTACGGATTGTATAAAGGCGATGTGGCGAACACTTATTTAAACAATGGGAGCATCACTTTTAATTTCAACAGCACCAATAGTTTTATCATTGGTAAAAAAGGGTTATCAGGCGAGCTCACCGGTTTTTATCAGGCTAAAGAAGTGTATGGATATTTTACGGTGTTCCCATATTGGCAGCTTTCGGCGGGTCTGCAAAAATCAATTTTGCAGAAAAAGGCAACCCTCAAATTAAATTTCACCGACATCTTTCACACGACTAATGGCAGTGGCATTTCAGTATTCAATGATTACAACGAACATTTCAAAGTCGCGAGAGACACACGGGTTGTAACACTTGCATTCGTTTACAGATTTGGCAATAAAAATGTTACAGCATCGAGGCAAAGAACCGGCGGAGCTGAGGATGAGAAGAAAAGAGCAAACTAAAAAACGAAGCAGATATTCTTTGTATAATATGGCAAAAGCCAATTTTCATATTGCGATTTTTTATTCAATAACATGACTCATTAGGAAAGCTATTTCTTCGCGTGAATGCATAAGCTGAATTTTGTTTATATTTACGTATCATGAGGGTTAAGAGCTTTGCCATAATTTCAATCATTTGCGCATCTATTTTCATCATCACTTCATGCCTGCACACAGATAAAGGCGGGCACACGGAAGCGATGCCCGATAAAGTAAGCTTCAATTTTAATATCAGGCCGATATTGTCTGATAAATGTTTCAAATGCCACGGGCCTGATGCAAGCCATCGCGAAGCCCATCTTCGGTTAGACATTGCCGATAGTGCATATGCAGCACTTACCGAAACTAAAGGAGCGCATGCTATTGTTCCGGGAAAGCCTGGTCAATCGGAATTGCTGAAAAGGATCAATTCTTCTGACATCACTTTTATGATGCCTCCTCCTGATGCGCATCTCGGTATGCTCACAGATCATGAAAAAAAATTATTTCAAAAATGGATTGAACAGGGAGCCAAATATGAAAAGCATTGGGCGTTCCTGGCTCCTGTTAAAGCTGAGCTTCCTTCGGTTACAGATAAGGCGTGGGCAAAAAATGAAATTGATTATTTCACGCTGAATAAAATGGAACAGCAAGGACTTGCTCCGAATGAAGCGGCGGATAAAGAGCGCTTACTCAAAAGAATTTGCCTTGATATCACCGGGCTTCCACCTTCCATCGAAATGATGAATAATTTTTTAGCGGATAACAGTGATGGTGCTTATGAAAAAATAGTAGATCAATTATTGGCAACTCCTCAATATGGCGAAAAAATGGCTGTGCACTGGCTTGACGTCGCAAGATATGCCGACAGCTACGGTTATCAGGATGATGATATTCGAACGCAATGGCCATGGAGAGACTGGGTTATTCATGCGTTTAATGAGAACATGCCTTATGATAAATTCCTGACATGGCAATTAGCCGGCGACATGTTGCCAAATGCAACTAAAGAACAAATATTAGCTACTGCTTTTCTTAGAAATCATAAAATAACAGAAGAAGGTGGTGTAATACCCGAAGAATATAGAGTAGAATATTGTATTGATAAAACCAAAACGTATGGCAGGGGTATTTTGGGAGTGACCATTGAATGCGCTCAATGTCATGATCACAAATACGATCCCTTTTCGCAAAAA
Source organism: Puia sp. (assembly GCA_035295505.1). GTDB lineage: Bacteria > Bacteroidota > Bacteroidia > Chitinophagales > Chitinophagaceae > Puia. The sequence continues at coordinate 10,376 of DATGIX010000052.1, forward strand.
GATTATTATTCGCTATTCGCTTTTTTTAATAATAGTAAAGAATTAGGATTAGAAGGGCTTGTTGGGTCTGGCCCATCGAAAACACCAAGACTAATTATCACCGACTCCGAGCGAAGAGCCACGATGCCTTTTATTAATAAGAAAGATACTGCAAGGGTAATGATCTGTGTAATGGGCGAATTGGATACTCCCCGAAAAAACTATGTGCTGAATCGTGGAGTATATGATCAACATGGAAAAGAAGTGCAGGCACATGCGCTGCCGGCAGTGATGAAATATGATACAGCAGAATTTCCACGTAATAGATTAGGTCTGGCCGCATGGACAGTAAATAAAAACAATCCACTTACGGCACGAGTTTTTGTAAATCAGATGTGGCAGGAAATTTTTGGAAGAGGCATCGTAAAATCCTCGAGCGATTTTGGCATGCAGGGAGAATTGCCGACACATCCTGAATTGCTGGATTGGCTTGCTGTCGATTTCATGGAGCATGGTTGGGATATCAAAAGATTGATGAAGCAGATAATTATGTCGGCAACTTACAGGCAATCTGCAAAAACAACGCCCGACAAACAGAGCAAAGATCCTGAGAATATTTATTTATCAAGAGGGCCAAGAAGCCGCTTGCCTGCTGAGTTCATTAGAGATCTCGTTCTTTCGAGCAGCGGTTTATTGAACAAGGAAATCGGAGGATCAAGCGTGAAGATTTATCAACCCCCCGGTCTTTGGGAAAGTGCTACTTCAGGCCGTGGCACACTTGCAACTTACATTCAGGATCATGGTGATTCATTATATAGAAGAGGCATGTACACTTTCATCAAACTCACGGTTCCGCCACCATCAATGGTGATGTTCGATGCGAGCAACCGCGATCAATGCGAAGTGAGAAGATTAAAAACAAACACACCATTGCAGGCATTGATTATGATGAATGATCCGACTGTGCTCGAGGCTTCGCGTGTACTCGCACAAAAAATTTCTGCTGAACAAAATTCAACCGCCGAAAAAATCACAAAAGCATTTCGGTTGATTGTTTGCAGAAAACCTTCTGATAAAGAATTAAAAACTTTGGAAGATTATTTCAATGATCAGTTGCAGGAATTCCAGAAAAAGAAATTAAGCGCTGAAAAAACCCTGGATGCCGGTGAATATGCGAAGCAAAAAAACATGGATATAATGAACACTGCGGCAATGATGAAAGTGATCACAACGATTTATAATCTGGAAGAAACGATTACGAAAACCTGATGGTGAATCGTCAATAGTCAATGGTCAATAGTGAATGATGAATAAGAGCTGACAATTTTATTGAATTTGATAAATCGAAATTTCATTTTAAGGATAATTTCAATTGCATAAAAAATGGAAAAAGAAATTTTAGAAAATCATTTAAATATTAACCGTCGGCGATTCTTGTCAAGACTAAGTCTTGGTATTGGAAGTGTTGCGCTCGGTTCTTTGCTGATCCCCGATTTATTTAAAGGCGGTGGCGAGGAAGAGTCGGCCATGATTGGCTTGCCGCATTTTGCACCTCGTGCAAAAAGGATTATCTATCTTTTCCAAAATGGCGCTCCTTCTCAGCTCGACCTGTTCGATTATAAACCCTTGCTTCAAAAAATGCAGGGAGAAGATTTACCGGCTTCTATTCGCAATGGTCAAAGATTAACCGGCATGACTGCGGATCAGACAAAATTTCCATTGGCAGGAACTTATTTTCAATTCAATCAATATGGTCAGTCACGGGCATGGTTAAGCGAACTTCTGCCATTCACAGCACGCGCAGCAGATGATATTTGCTTTATCAAAACCATGTACACTGAAGCCATCAATCACGACCCTGCGCTCACATTTTTTCAAACAGGTGCGCAACAGGGAAACCGCCCCAGCATGGGATCGTGGATGAGCTATGGTCTTGGCAGTGAAAATAAAAACCTCCCTTCTTTTTGCGTGTTGCTGTCAAAAGGAAAAGGAAATGGACAAGGAGTGTATTCAAAATTGTGGTCAAATGGTTTTTTGGATTCAGTGTATCAGGGCGTGCAATTCAGTAGTGGTGAAAGTCCTGTTTTGTATTTGAACGACCCTGAGTCAATGACAAGGCAGGACAGAAGGAAAATGATTGATAAAGTCGCTGAACTAAATGAAGATTCTTACAAAGAATTTGGCGATCCTGAAATTGCTACAAAAATCCAGCAATATGAAATGGCTTATCGCATGCAGACAATTGTTCCTGAAATAACAGATGTATCAAAAGAACCTGAAGATACTGTCAAATTATATGGGCCGGAATGTTTACAGCCCGGCACATTTGCTGCAAACTGTTTGCTGGCAAGAAAATTATCTGAAAGCGGTGTGCGCTTTGTTCAATTATATCATCAGGGATGGGATAGCCATGGCAATCTTCCGAATGAGCAAAGAATGCAATGTAAAGATGTAGATCAGGCATCTGCTGCATTGATAACAGATTTGAAACAAAGAGGATTGCTTGATGAAACATTAGTTATTTGGGGCGGAGAATTTGGAAGAACAAATTATTGCCAGGGCAAATTGACGAGAGAAAATTATGGCCGTGATCATCATCCGCGCTGCTTCACTGTTTGGATGGCCGGTGGCGGCGTGAAGCCTGGTGTGTATGGCGAAACAGATGATTTCGGATATAACATTGCAAAAGATCCTGTGCACGTGCACGATTTTCATGCAACCATACTTTATCTGATGGGATTAGATCATGAAAAACTTACTTTCAAACATCAGGGAAGAAGATACAGGCTTACCGACGTTGCTGGCAAAGTGGTGAATGGATTGATAGCGTGAGAGGTAATTAATAATTAGTAATTAAAAATTAATAATTGCGCTTGAAGCTCATAGCTAAAAGCTCAAAGCTGTTTCGCAGAAATCGTATATCGTACATACAAAATCGTAAATTCCTAATCATGAACCGCAGAAAATTTATTAGTCAGTCTTCCATTGCAGCGTCAGGTTTTCTTTACCTGCCTTCGATGTTGAAAACTCCAAAAAAAGAAGATTTGATTCTTGGTCATGGCAACAAGCGATATCGTATCAACAAAGAATGGAGCCAGCTTGATGCGGCAAAGTATCCTGTGAAGGATTGTCACGAAATGGTGCAGGATAGTAAGGGAAGAATTATTTTATTAACGAATGAAACTAAGAATAACGTTATCTTCTACGATAAAAAAGGAAAACTCATTAACACATGGGGGCACGAATATCCCGGTGCGCATGGGCTCACATTGTTCAATGAGAATGGTCATGAAGTTTTATTCATTTGTGATAACAACCGCCATCAGGTGATCAAAACAAACTTAGATGGGAAAGTGTTGATGACATTGGATTATCCGAAAGAAACAGGGCAATACACAAAGGCAGATGAATATATTCCAACCGAAACTGCTATCACTTCCAATGGTGATATTTATGTGGCTGACGGATATGGAAAAGATTTCATCATTCAATACGATCACAAAGGAAAATATATCCGTCATTTTGGTGGAAGAGGAGACAAAGAAGAAAATTTATTGAATGCACATGGCATCTGCGTTGACTATAGAGAAAAAAATAACCCGACATTAATAGTTACTTCGCGGCAACAAAATGCATTTAAGCGTTTCACATTTGATGGAAAATTTATCAATACGATTTCTCTTCCGGGAGCGTGGGTTTGCAGGCCGGTTATTAATGGCGATTATTTATACAGCGCTGTTTTGCAAAGCAGTTCGCATGTGAATGAGCAATCCGGATTTGTGACCATTCTTGATAAAAATTTTAAAGTAGTTTCAAACCTTGCAGGAAATGATCCTGCCTATAATGGAAATATTCCTGAAGAAATGCATCAGACCGTGAAAGCATTTCAATACCCACACGATGTCTGCATAGATGATGACCAAAACATGTATGTTGCCCAATGGAATTCAGGGCATGTCTATCCATATAAATTAGAACCCATCGGATAGATGATGAAATGGAAAAATATTTTATTTAGCATAACGCTTGCTGCAAATTGTTTGCTTTGCTTCTTGTTGATTTTTTACGACAAGCTTGTTGTTCCTTCATTGCTGCAGGTAGTCGGTCGCTCACATCCTTTGTTCCTTCATTTTCCAATCGTTTTGTTCATTCTTTTTATCTGCTGGATTTGGTTCGTGCCAAAAAGAAATTTTCATTCTGCGGAGCTGTTTGAAAATATCAGCAAGTGGTTATTGCTTGCGACTGCGTTCACATCTGCCATCACAGCATTAATGGGATTATTTCTTTCAAGAGAAGCTGGATACAATCCGGATTCATTGTTCTGGCACAAATGGAGCGGAGCGTTGGTTTCTGTTATCACATTTTTATGGTATGCATTTTATGATAGATTACAAACAACAAAAATTGTATTAGCAGGCTCCAGTTTGTTCAGCGCAATTGTGCTGCTGATTGCAGGTCACCAGGGCGCAAGCATCACTCACGGAGATAATTTTTTATTAGCTCCGGTGGAAAGCAATAAAATAAAAAAAGTCCCGATAGATGAGGCGATTGTTTTTACTGATATGGTGAAACCCATACTGGATAACAAATGCATGAGTTGCCACAACAACAAAAAAGCGAAAGGCGATCTGATCATGGAAACACAACAGTTGTTGATGAAAGGAGGAAAGAATGGTGTGTTGTGGGATACATCTGATGTTAACATGAGCCTGATTTTGCAGCGCATTCATTTGCCTGTTGAAGAAAAAAAACACATGCCGCCAAATGGAAAGCCACAATTGAACGAACAGGAAATGGCCATTCTTTATAACTGGATAAAACGTGGTGCCAATTTTAAAATAAAGGTGACAGAACTTGAGCCAACGGATACACTTAAAACAATTGCCTCAAATATTTTTAAATCAGATGAAGAAGAGAATTATGATTTTAGTGCGGCGAGCGATAAAACCATTCAGAAACTGAACAGCAATTTCCGTGCGGTATATTCTTTGGCAAAAAATTCTCCGGCTGTTGCGGTAGATTTTTATGGTGCAGCTTTTTTTAAACCGGAGCAACTCAAAGATCTGCTCGAAATAAAAACGCAGCTTGTTTCTTTGAACCTTGATAAAATGCCTGTCACAGATAATGATTTACAAACGATCGGGCAGTTGACAAATCTTCGCAATCTCAATCTTTCATTTTCTAAAGTATCAGGAGCGGGGTTGGCATCATTAAATAAATTAACTCACCTGAAAACAATTTCACTCACGAATACAGCAGTGAAAAAAGACGACATTCAACAACTCGCTTCATTGAAAGAGCTTCGGCATATCTATATATGGAATACTGCAGTGAATCTTGCCGATGCTGAATCGATCAGAAAAAAATATCCTGCTGTTGATATTCAAACCGGTTCAAGGACAGACACAATGTTCCTGAAAATAAACCCACCCGTGCTTTTAACGGATGCAAACGTTATCGTTGACACACCGATTCAATTACGATTGAAACATTTTGTTCCAGGCATAAATATCAGATATACTTTGGATGGAACATTACCTGACAGCATTAACTCACTTGTGTATGATAATAAAACTTATATCGATAAACCGGGATTGATGAAAGCAAGAGCTTTCAAGAAAGGCTGGCATGGAAGCGATTCAATATCTTATCGGTTCTATCAGGCAACATATAAAGCAGACACAGTAATTCTTTTGCATCCGACAGATTCAAACTACAAAGGAAAAGGAGGCAGAACGCTGAACGATTTTGTGAAGGGCAATGAAGATTTCGGAAATGGAAAATGGATTGCATTTCGGAAAGATAATATGGAATGCATGATGGTTTTTTCAAAACCAATTACTCCAAAAAATATTACTGTGAGCTCTATTGTGAATGTAGGCGCATTGGTATTCCCGCCAAAAGATATAAAAATTTTTGGGGGAATGGATGCTAAAAACCTAAAGCCCCTTTATCATTTTACCCCTGCACAGGACACAATGCCGACATCAAATTATCTGATTCCTTATGAATGCAAAATCACGCCGGTTACTTTAAAATATATTAAAGTGGTTGTCGAGCCGATAGGAAAACTCCCCAAGCAATTCCTGCCCGAAAAACCCAAAGAAGTGGTTGCTGATAAGAAAGATAAAAATGTGACAGATAAAAAGGATAAAAATGTTATAGATAAGAAAGGCAAGGATGTTGCAGCTAAAAAAGAAAAAAAGCCCAATCCATTAGATAGTTACGGCTGGCTATTTCTTGATGAGATATTCGTGAATTGATAATAATCTCATCTCTTCAAATTATATTTCACCCCCTGAATGTTAAATCAAAGAAAATGATTCAGCCATTTTTTCAAATGGTTGATGGATGTATTAATTTACATTCAGGCAAACCTTCATTCCGAATGCTTTCAATACCATTTGCAAAATTCCTGGATACTATTATTCTGTTAGGCTCATTGCAGGGAATTATTGTATGCTCATTATTATTTTTTTCAAAAAAGAACAAAACACCCAATCGCATTTTAGCTGCATTGATTTTTTTGATAGCTTTCGCCAGTTTTAATTTGTATGGGATTTATCAAAATTGGTTTGGCTCAGGTGTGCTGCAATTTATTAGCCAGATTATTCCCATGGTCATTGTGATGCCTTTTGGTCCCCTTATTTATTTCTATGTGCAGTCTGTTTTAAATCCCGGCTTCAGAATCACAAAAAAACAAAAGCTTCTTTTTTTACCTGTGATTATTGACTTTGTTCCACCGATTATTGTGATTGTATATATTATCGGCATTCTTACACATTCCATTAAAAATAATCCCGCGCCAATCGGACGTTTTATTGATGATTATAATGTGTATGCAGATATCCCTCGCTGGTTATCACTCACTATTTATGTTTGGCTTTCTTCCAAATACCTTTCTGATTATAAAGCAAATCTGAATGGCAACCTCAATGGGCAAACAGAAAATTTTAAATGGCTTTTGCAATGTATCAACGCATTTAAAATTTTTCAGGCGATTTGGCTTTTATATCTTATCCCTTATGTGATTCCAAAATACACGGATTGGATGTTGAACACATTTGATTGGTACCCGATTTATATCCCAATGGCTGTTTTGATTTATTGGCTCGGCATCAAAGGATATATTATTTCACAACAAAAAACGATAGCAGATAAAAAGCCAATCACGGGTAATTTATTATCACCCCAACAAATAAAAGATGCGATTACATTGCTTACGAAAGCAATGGAAGAAGATAAAATCTTTCTTGACCCCAGCCTGAATCTTGCCATTATGTCGGAAAGGACAGGCCTTGCACAAAAAATAATTTCTTCTGTGCTCAACCAACATCTACAAAAAAGCTTTAATGAGTTTGTGAACGAATACCGTGTGAATGATTTTAAAGAAAAGGTTATGCAACCTGAATTCAGCCATCTTACGATTGCAGGCATTGCACTCGAATGTGGTTTTAATTCACAGGCAACTTTCCAGCGCACATTTAAAGAACTCATTGGTAAATCTCCATCAGAATTCAGAAAAACTATTTCCCAAACAGCTTAATCAAGGTTTACTAAACAAAAATGAATGCTCAAATCCGGATTTGAGAGATGGTTTTTTTGCTCATACTTTTTTCAAGAATGAATTTTGTATTCATTTCAGTAATGGACTATTAAAATGAATAACAAATGATGAAGCATTTATTTTCTATCAGCCTTGTCTTTTTTATGGTGAAGCTGACATCTGCGCAAATTCAAAAGCCGGACGGAAAAAAGATTTCTACAAAAAGTATTGACAGCATTATCAAACAGCTAATGGACACTGCCGATGTGACGGGTTTGTGTCTCGGAGTTATTAATGATGATAAACCGGTGTATGTTAAAGCTTATGGCTATAGCAACAAAGCAAAAAATAAGTGGAACGATACAGCAACAAGTTTTTATGGTGCTTCGTTAGCAAAACCATTGTTTGGTTATATGGTGATGCAGTTAGTTGATAAAGGACTGATTGATTTGGATAAACCATTATATAAATATTTGCCTAAGCCTTTGCCTGAGTATGAGAATTATAAAGACCTCGCTGCTGATGAAAGATGGAAATTGATCACTGCACGACATTGTTTAAGCCATACAACCGGATTTCCCAACTGGCGTGAAATTGATAACAACGGAAAGCTTGCGATTTTTTTTACGCCGGGAAAAATGTATTCTTATTCCGGTGAAGGAATTGAATTATTGCAATTGGTGATTGAAACAATCACAGGTAAAAAATTAGAAGATCTCGCACAGGAAAACATTTTCAAACCATTCGGGATGCGGCGCTCAAGTTTTGTGTGGCAACCGGAATTTGAATCGGACTATGCGCTCGGGCATAACATTAATGAAGACACTTTATCATTATTCAAACGAAGCGACGCACATGCAGCAGGTTCCATGCAGACTACAATTGCAGACTACGCACGCTTTATGTCAGCGGTCATGCAGAAAAAAAGATTAAAAGAAAAAACATGGAATGAAATTTTTACATCGCAAATTTTTATTCATTGCGATCAGCGCACTTTTCCGCCAAAAGATACTGACAGCACCGGCGAACTAAAAAAAATAGGGCTTGCTTATGGCTTAGGCTGGGGTTTGTTCAATACTGAATATGGAAAAGCATTTTTTAAAGAAGGACAATTGGATGGATGGCTGCATTATTCAATCAGTTTCCCCGATAAAAAAATTGCTTATGTGATTATGACGAACAGTACAAATGGACTCACCATTTTCAAAGAGCTTCTTGAAAATATTGCAGGTGTTACTATTCCATGGAAATGGGAGAATTATATTCCATACCGTGGCTGGGCAAAGCTTTCAGAATCAGAACTACAAAAATTCACAGGAGTATATGATGGCAGGTTGAAAGGAATTATTACGCTGAAAAACGGAAGATTGAAAATTGAATCGCCAACAGTTGGTTTGCCCAAGACGAATATTTTTCCACAAAATGATCATCATCTTTTTTTACGGATCATGGAAGCTGATTTTGAATTTGTGAAAGGAGCTGATGGTGAATTTGAAAAAGTGATTGCCGATGATGAAGGCGAACATTACGAATTGAAAAAAGTTAGCGATAATAAAAGTCAGGTTATTGCAGGAGATTCTAATCTCGATATGTATATAGGAACTTATCTATTATCAAATCCGAAGCGCACAATGGTAATTACTAAACAGAATAATGAATTAATAGCAACAGTTGATGGAAACTTTTCATCATCATTGATATTTGGGTCGGGCACAAAATTTCAATTTAAATCTGTGCCCGATGCAAACTGCGAATTTATCATTGAAAATGGTAAAGTCATTAAAATCATCGTCTCGCAAAACGGTTTGTTTGAATGGAATAAAGAGAAATAAAACTTTAGCGAATTAGTTTCAGGGCTTCAGTGTTACTGTGGCAAGCTGATATTGCATAGAAGCACTGAAACCAAGAATTTTATTTTCGAACTATTTAGTAGATAACTTTGCAGTGAAAATGTAAAACATGCAAAGATTAATTTTCATTTTTCTTATCGCAATAGTTTCCTGCAATAGTTCTGCGCAAAAACATCTAACAGTTGGTGATAACATTCCTTACTTCACTTTAAAAGATCAGGAGGGAAAAGATTTTGATGTGAAAGATTATATCGGAAAGAAAATCCTGGTGATTTATTTTTATCCGAAAGATGAGAGCTCAGTCTGTACAAAAGAATCATGTTCTTTCAGAGACAGCTATGTAGATTTTGAAAAGGCTGGTGCAATAGTAATTGGTATAAATTATGGAAGCGTTGAAAGCCATAAAGCTTTTATACAAAATCATCAATTGCCTTTTATTCTTTTGAGTGATCCTGATAATAGAGTATTAAAACTGTTTGGTGTGAAAGGGAAATTTTTTCTGACTGGCAGAGAAACTTTTGTTGTAGACAAAACAGGGAAAATTGTTTTTACTTTTGATTCATTCACCAATGGCTCTGAACATTCACGAAAAGCTTTGGAATTTATTAAACAGATGACAAAGTGATTATTCTAAACTTAGCAAGTTTCGGGTTTTGCATTCCTTCTATCGAAAATATTTTTGTATCCTAAATTTGAAACAATGACAACGCAGGATACAATCAACTTCAACCGCATTGCAGAAGCGATTGATTACATTAAGAGCAATTTTAAAAGCCAGCCTGATTTGGATGAAGTAGCAGAGAAAGTACACATGAGCCCATTTCATTTCCAAAGATTATTTACTGAGTGGGCGGGAGTGAGCCCTAAAAAATTTTTGCAATACACGAGCGTGGAGCACGCAAAAAATATCCTGAAAGATAAAACAGCAACATTGTTTGATGCTGCTTTTGAAACCGGGCTTTCAGGAACAGGAAGGTTGCATGATTTATTTATCAAGATCGAAGGAATGACTCCCGGCGAATTTAAAAAAGGAGGAGAAAATCTTTTCATCAATTACAGTTTTGCAGAAAGCCCTTTCGGGAATTTATTAATCGCTTCAACTGCAAAAGGAATTTGTTACATCACATTTGCTGACGATGAGAAATTTGCTTTGCAGGAATTGAAGATTCATTTTCCCAATGCACATTTCAGGCAGATGCTTGATATGATGCAACAAAATGCTTTATATATTTTCACGCAGGACTGGAGCAAACTGAATGAAATAAAGCTTCACCTAAAAGGAACAGAATTTCAGATCAAAGTTTGGGAAACGTTGCTGAAAATTCCAATGGGGCAATTGTCAACTTATAGCAATATCGCTTCATCTATAGATAACCCAAAAGCTGCGCGTGCCGTTGGCTCTGCCATCGGCGATAATCCGGTTGCATTTATTATCCCTTGCCATCGCGTGATACAATCTTCCGGAAACTTCGGACAATACCATTGGGGAAGCACAAGAAAAACTGCGATGATTGGCTGGGAAGCAGCGAGAACAGTTGGCAATTTGCAGTAAGCAGTTTTCAAATACTAATAATTTTCAACTGATAATTATGATAGGTATTCAATCCAGAATTTCTGATGTGAATTGGCATGCAGTCACTGAAAGCATGAATGAAAAAGGGTTTGCGCTGATCGAAAAAATGATAACGGATAAAGAATGTGAAAACTTAATAGCAAATTATTATACTCAATCATTGTATCGTAAGACCATCACGATGGAGCGCTATCGTTTTGGTTTGGGAGAATATAAATATTTCAATTATCCGTTGCCCGATTTGATTCAAACCATCAGAGAAAATATTTATCCGCATCTTTCCATAATTGCCAACGAATGGATGAAGAAATTAAATATTGAAAAGCAATTTCCTGCTACATTAAAAGAATTGCATGCACTTTGTAAACTTCATAATCAAACAAAAACCACTGTGTTGATTTTGAAATATGGGAAAGGCGGACATAATACCTTACATCAGGATTTATACGGCGATGTGTTTTTTCCGATGCAATCAGTGTTGTTTTTGAATGAACCTGATAAAGACTATTCCGGCGGTGAATTTGTGCTCACGCAACAAATACCAAGAGCGCAATCAAAAGCAATTGTTCTGAAACCGAAAAAAGGCGATATGCTTTTGTTTACGACCAATTTCAGACCGATGAAAGGAAGCAAAGGATATTATCGCGTGAATATGAAACATGGCGTCAGTGAAGTTCATGAAGGGGAAAGACATACATTAGGAATTATTTTTCATGACGCAGTAAGCTGATGAAATGATCCTGCACAAAAATATTGGAAACAATGATGTTGAGCGCAAGCGAAAATTGAAAATGATGATTCATTCAAATGAAATTGTTTTTGGTGGCAACGTGAAATTGAAAATTTATGGAACATTGAACTGCGCTTCCGGCAAAAAAATAAAAATGGAAAACCGCATTTTTTTCGCTTCGGAAGAAGAAGCAATTGCGCTCGGTTATCGTCCCTGCGGTCATTGTTTGAACAATAAATATAGATGCTGGAAAAATTAGATAAGGAATTGATTGATAGGGTAAAAATACTCAGATTATTTTTTAATATAGGCTGATTCTGATTTTCAAACTACCCATATACATGGAATTTTTTTAACCATTTTTTTACAGCACAATAATACCCAGTTTAATTCATTTATAAGACGAGTAACGGTCGTCTATAGAAGTAAATCCCTGTGTTGAGATAATAAGGCATTAATATCTTTTGAAAACAAACAGGCCTTGTTATGCTTAATCTTTATCCTGAACCTACAAAAGGGAATTTATCTTTTATTGTCTTTTCATTTTTAAAAGAAATTCATGGTGCAAAAAAAATCAGGAAGGCATGCCTGATATTTCAGATATGCATTGCCGTTTTATTTTGTGCAATAAAGGCGAACGCTCAAATCACCATCACTACTCCTTATCCTTCTACCGCACAACAATTGACTCGTGGGTTAGATACGAGCCTCCTTACGGTTGAAGTAAATTTTTTATCTGCATGCGCTAATGATACTGCAACTATTTATTTAGCTCCCGGTGTAACTTATATTTCAGGGAGCATTACAAAAGTTTCAGGCAGCTCAGGAATTTCAATTACTGATGTAGCAAGCTCATCGGGCACACCGAAATTTTTAATCACCGGCGTTTCATCTGCGGGAAATATCCGTTTCACTATAAAGCGCACCGCAGGCTGCGGATCTGCCGCAAGCGGAAAAGATTCGATAGCTGTGAATGGGAGTTGCGGCACTGTTTCTGAAAACAATGTCAATATCAATTCTTATAATTTATTATCTCCTGCATTAGCAATCACATCGCCTGCGCCTGTCCTCAATGCATTGATTGGAACAACAGCGGGCAGGAACATCATGATAACAAACGGCGGTAATGGTTGCCTCGATACGCTTCGTTATTATGTTGTTTATTCTTTCGCCGGAATTGCGAACACAAATGCAGGAATTGCAATCACTGCTAATGGCATCAGCTTCACGCCATCTTCTTCCAATGGCGACACGTTATTTTATAAGATTTATGGCTCAGCTATTTTTAATGGCGATAGTTTGTTGTGCAATGGCGAGACCGTCACCATCAATGAAAATATCAAAGTGCTTAAATGCAACGCATCTGCCACTTATTATGCGGGTTGGGGCAAGTTGAATACAAATCAATGTCAGTCTGCTACTGGAAACGGCACTGTTACTATGTCAACGGGTGTTGCAAATATCGGTGCAACATTCACGCGTGTACAGGAATTGAATTGGTGCCAGCAGGGGATTTTTAAAATCACTTACACCAACAGTGGCAACGGAGGTGCTGCAGGTGCGGCTTATAATTTCTTAGCAAACATAGGTTACAACACAACTGGTAACGGAACTGCCCCAATAGGAAATAATTCGATAATTCTTGGCAGGATTGATAGCATAAAAATTGGTGCTGTTAATGTTCCGTTCATTGCTGCAATAACTAGTGTATCTGCAAAAGCAAATTTTAGTGACTTCACATCAGACCCTGATGGAGTAGGAACAGGGCTTGATGATTTGGATGGCGATGGTCAGTATGATGACCTTGCTCCGGGCAAAAGCATTACCATCACAGTGTATGAACATTGGATAAATAATAATATCGGATGCCCGACACCGGTTTATGGTTTTTTCACATCGCACACGGCATCTTATAGCGATATGTGCGGAAATACATTTACAACAAATCCTCTTTCCGCATCAGGAGCTTATCGTGTCCAAAGTAATAACGGAGGCAACATCACGATGCCCGCGCAAATCATCAGCGGAATACCATTCACTGTTTCTGCATGCACCAATCTTACAGCACTTTCTTCACCTAATTACAGGCCAAAAGACAGTCTGTATTTCACGATTGTTTTTCCGGCAGGGTTATCATTAGCTTCTCCATCAAATATTTATTATAACGGCATTGCTGTTCCTTCGACAAATTATTATGTAGATACCGTTGCCGGTGTTCGCACTTTGCATGTGATGGGCAAAGGGAAGTCTGTGAATATGTGCGTGTCTGCAGATTTGATTTATGATTGTTCTTTTGGAGGAGGAACCATCAGCCCCCAATTTAATTTGTGGTATCAGGGAGATACTTGCAGCAGCTCCATTGAAAAATATATCTGCAAGACAGGCAGCACCACTGTAAAATGCCCTTCACCATGCCCCGATGGAATGAGCAATTTTACTCCTGTTGCTACAAGGTTAACACTTGGTTACACTGACCAGACGATGTCAACAAAAGTAAATGCATCTTCAGTAACAGGCGCTGCAAAATATACCGTGCTTCCGCTCGACACAGTGCAACTGATTGTGCCGGGCAAGCAGCATGCGCCATTGGGCTCATACAATAATCTTTATTACAATCTTCAATTTGGAAGGATTGCAAATACAGATGTATTCAAATTTATATCAGGCACTTTGAATCAGATGCGTGGAGGTGTTACAACAACTGCCGCTCTTGCTTCGCCAACAACAACTGGCAGCACAGCAGCATTGCAAAAGTTGCAATGGAATTTGAACGGCAATCTTACAGGAGGCACTATTAATGACGGAGATTCAGTGTGGCTCGATCTTCGCTTTGCGGTAACACGTGCGAACAATGACCTGTTGTATGCAAACGTGGTAACACAGGTGCCAAACACAAGCAGCACTTTGTATAATCTTGCAACAGGTAATATCGCAAAAGCTTGCGACTCTGCTCAGGCGTTTAATTTATTGGCATGTGGCATTAGTGTCAGTAATTACACGCCTGCTGTTTATATCACTAATTGCAGCAGCGTCAGCACATCTTCTAATTTATATGAAGGACAGCTTTCAGGCTATGATATTTTTCCGAATGAATATCGCCCGCAAAGTATTGTCGATTCTGTTGTTATTAGTTTGCCATCAGGTTTTGTGCTTTCGCCAACAGCAAACACAGTGAAAGGCACATATTGGTCGGGTCTTGTAAGCACCGGTACTTACGCGCCTGTGAACACAGGTGTTGTTGTACAAAACAGCGCTACGCAATGGACAATTAAAAATCCTAACCTTGCAAGTGGCGGATGGTCTTTATCTGATTTAGCAGACAGGGGCACCTGGTCTTATGCATTAAACTATAACATATCTCCAACCTGTTCATCTGTGAGCGGAACACAGAATCAATCGCTCACATGGTATTACAGAGATTTTGTGTACACTGGAAATACAAGTTCATACGTAAGCAAAACATATTCTCTTCCTGCAATTGCGATTACATATAATTCAACAGTAACACCCTCCGTAACCATTCAGAACAATACCGGAACGGTGCAAGGTGTTCTTCCGCAGCAGTATTGGGATGTCCAGGTGAACAGCACTGGAACAGGAACTGCACCATATATCTGGATGTCATTGGAAAAAAGTACAGGCAGCGGCGGTATCAGCATTGATAGTGTTGTGTTGAAGCCGTCCAACACTGTGCTTGTTCCAATAAGTTTTAATGGAACTGATAAATGGTATCAGGTAAGCACAACCGGAATTGCAAGTGGTAGCAATCAAATTGCCAGAGTATATTTTAAATACGCAAGCTGCTCAACAGATAGTATATTAATGAGGAGTGGATGGAATTGTACGAGCTATCCAAGCCCTGATCCAATTACGGGCTATGCATGCGCTGCATCTCAGCAATATCTAAAAGTTGTTCCGGCAAATAGCCAGGCACAGATTTCAGTAAGCAGGCAACCTGGCAATGGAGGCTCTATTAGTCTTTGTTCACAAGATAGCGTCACTGTTATTGTGAACAGTGCGCAATCAGCAAATCTTGTGAACCCATACATTATTGTGAAGCCGCCAACAGGAATTAATATCACAGGAACAATCCCTGTTGAATATCCGTTAGGTAGCGGCAACTGGCAAAATCTGGTACCCATTGCCGTTAGTGGAGGCTATCAGATCAATTTATCCAACCACTCAGCAATCGGTAATAACGGTTTGCCCGGAACTATTATGAATCCCGGCGCAGCAGGAAGACAGGCAATGATCAAATTTGTTTTCAGTGCAGACTGTTCGGTGGTGAGCGGAAGTCAGTTAGATTTTTTTGTGTATGGAAACACACCCTGCAATTCGTCAGCAACAGGCAACGGGCTTGATGTAAAAAGTAATCCGATTAATATCACAGGTGTTACTGCAGTTGGCAACGCAGCGGTAAGTGTAGCAATGGCAGGAAGCAGCTCTTTTAATTGTGGAACAACACAAATTGTGAATATGTCTGTAACAGAAGTGGGAACAAGCACAGACGCAGGAGATACTGCCGTGTATACATTACCGTTAGGTTTGCAATATGCAGGAAATTTTGCAGGATGTGCAGCATGCACTGTGAGCACACAAGCAGGAACTGCGAGTTCAACATTAGTGAAAATAGCATTGCCCGCAGGCGTTTCTTCAGGCACTCCAATCTCATTCAGCTTTGACGTGAGCTCAAATGGTGGCGGAAGCTGCGGCACTTTACAAATCACAGGTCAGGTGGAAAGAAATGTGGGCGGATTAAGTTGCGGTGCACTCACATGCAGCGTGAGCAAAACTATTATAGGCACTGCGCCATCTGTTTCGGTGGTGAATAATAAACCGATCATTCATATCAGTTCAGCAACAATCGTGAACGGATT
>DATGIX010000053.1:0-8691 GCA_035295505.1 Puia sp.
GCTCAAAAAATATTGCTGTTGATTATCAAACTTTTAGTGTTATACATTTTGTATTGTTGTTAGGACAATCCACCAAACCAATATTAGCAGTTTTTGTGCATTGTTTCGGAAATACTTGCTTTCAAAAAATCACCATTTCCCTTTGCAAATATTCTTCTTTTCATTCCGTTTATAGTGTGATTTATGTTTTTTCATATAATTTGGTTTAAACAAAAAAGCCCGTGCAGTTGGTGGCACGGGTCTTTTTGTTTGCGCTATCGCCCACCATGCGTTCGAAAATCACCCGGGCTTTCTTTGCTCAAAATTTCTTTTTAAGGATATTTACACACATCCATCAGCTTTGTTTTTAAAGTTATTGATGATGTTCAATGCCTCAGATCAGATTTCCGCTTCCGCCATACAAATTTACATCAGCGAAACAGGCACTTGCACTGACGCGGTGGCATCTTGCAGCAGCGCGGAGGCAACTTACATTAGCCGCATCGATACTTGCAGTGGCGCGGGCCACATCTCACCTGACGCGGAGGCATCTTGCTGTGCCGCGCTGTCATCTTGCAGCAGCGCGGAGGCAACTTGCAGTCGCCGCATCGATGCTTGCAGTGGCGCGGGCCACATCTCACCTGACGCGGTGTCATCTTGCTGCAGCTATTCCATTGTTTCTTTTTTTGATATGCGCAATCACACTAACGTTGCCGCCTACCCAAAAACCGTGAATTTATAAATGGCTATTGACAAGCCGATCATGCTTTTTTACTTTTATATGCGTAAACCCAATCTCCTAATTAAAACTTTACCTATGACCACTCGTAATGAGTCAAAGCTCAACATGTATGATGCCGTGATCTCATTTTGCAACAACAATGCATCTGTCACAGCTTCCATCCCCGCCTTTCAGTCAGCGCTCACCAATTTTCAGTCCACAGTTGCAGGCATCCACAGCAATGCGCAGCTTGAGGCAAACATCATCACCGGCCATACAGCCAGCAAAGCAGACTTGAAACAAACACTCGCTACTGCCGCTGCAAACCTTGCCGCATTGGTGTATGCCTATGCCATCGATGCAAAAGACAGCGTGCTGAGGGAGCGGGTGAATATTGTTCCTTCGGAATTCAAAAAGTTTAAAGATGAAATGCTCATCGCAGCCTGTAGCAACATCCGCGATGCAGCCAATGCGAACATTGCTGAACTGGCTCCTTATGGCATCACTGCCTCCAGCATCACAGATCTGCAGACAGCTATTGATGCCTATGCTGCAAAAATTTCTTCGCCGCGCAATGCCGTGAGCCAGCGTGCCTCTTATTCAAAAGCCATCACGGCATTGTTCAAACAGGCAGACGGCATCCTGAAGAAGCAGCTTGATAAAATGGCGCTCAATTTTCAGGCAGCGAACATCGATTTTTACAACACTTACAAAAGCAACCGCACCATCATCGACCCCGGCACTTCCGCAACAAGCATTGCCGGCACTGTCACCAACAGCGACAATGGCCAGCCCGTTGCCGGTGCTCATGTGCAGCTCGTGGGCAATGGCCATGCCGACGTGACGGATGCACAGGGCAACTACATCCTGAAATCAATTGAGATCGGAACGCAGCAGGTGAAGATCACTTGCGCCGGTTTTGCTGACGACACCATCAGCAACATCATCGTGAAACTCGGGAAGACAACCACTGTGTCGGCGGCCATCTCCCCTGTTGCGGCGTGATCAGCATGCAGCATGATGCCTGAAGCCCTCAGCAATATTTTCCTATGTGATGGTCGGGCACTGTGCAGGTAAAGCGCACAATAGAATGATCATCGCAGAATTCACATAAGCACAATAGCATTAGCAATCCGCCCCCGTGGCGGATTGCTTTTTGGTTTGCCGCTCATTGCGTCACAAAAAGAACAATGGAAAATGAACAGCCATATCGGTTGCATCAATAACAATTAAAAAATACAATTGCGCGTTATCATAAACAGGAGGAGCTGATCAGATTAAAATGCTCGCATTAAAGTTAAATGTATTTGTTTGCAGCTCGCCGTTCGTCTTTAGTTTTTTAGAATCTTTAATATCTTTACAGCTCCACTTCTAAACTAACATTATGAAAACAAAAATTCTGTCCTTAGTAACCATTCTTTCTCTGCTATTCTATACATGCAAAAAGACCGATGTAAAAACTGTTCCTCCAAATAACCCGCAGCCTCCTGTTTTGCCTACAGGCTCATCTCCCATCACCTCATCTGTTCAGGGAAATGTTTTCAATGAAGGCGGCCAGCCGGTTTCCGGGGTAACCATCACCGTTGGGTCAAAAACTGCCATCACAGATCTGCGCGGTTATTTCAGGATCAATAATGCATCGCTCGATAAAAATGCTTCTGTGCTCACCGGGAACATGAATGGCTATTTCAAGATCGTGAAAACGTTCGCCGCAACATCTGGTGTCAATTATATCAGGATAAAAATGATCAAAAAGAATCTCATCGGCACTATCAGTGGTTCTACAGGTGGAACAGCAACATTGAGCGATGGGAGCAGCGTCACATTGCCTGCAAACGGAGTTATAAAAAAATCTGATAACAGCGCATACACAGGCGCAATCAATGTATATGCATCGCCGATAGATCCCTCAGCACAGGATTTTGCTGAATCAATCCCCGGCAATTTAATGGGCAACGACAGCTCAGGAAAAAGAGTGGGATTACAATCGTTTGGCATGCTCGCAGTGGAGCTGGAGTCATCTGCCGCAGAGCCATTGCAGATCGCATCAGGAAAAACCGCCAGCTTAAGTTTCAATATACCTTCCTCGTTTCAGGCAACAGCACCTTCAAGCATTCCTTTATGGTACATGAATGATACTACCGGCTTGTGGATACAACAAGGCACTGCCACCAAATCCGGATCAACATACACCGGCACTGTGAGCCATTTCTCGTTCTGGAATTGCGACCGGCCTATCAATGCAATCATGCTGACCATGACAGTAACCGATGCAAACAGCAAACCTTTGCAATATGTCACGGTTGAATTGAAGAGCAGTGACTATGGGGTCAGTTATGGATTTACTGATTCTCTCGGGCAAGTGAGCGGATTGGTTCCGTTCAATGAAAAATTGAATTATGGTATCTCTTCAAGCTGGCAATGTGCTGATAATTTTGTAGCAGCCACGATTGGCCCTTTCACTGAATCTTCCGGCATCACTGTAGTAGCTGATGCAAGCACATTGACAACAACACTATCCGGCACGTTGACTAATTGTGGCAATAGTCCGGTCACCAATGGGTATGCGTTGATATATCACGGCTATGCGCAATTTATTGCACCTGTAGATCAGAATGGAAACTTCAGCATCAGCCTGGCAAAATGTGGCTCGAATGACAGCATCACTGTAATTGGCATTGACTCATCAGGGAATCAGCAAAGCGTGACTGCATATTATGTGCTGAGTTCAGCTTCTGTGAACATTGGAACGCTCAACGCCTGTGGCCAGTCAACTGCCCAGTTTGTAAATGCCACTATCGATGGCACGACTTATTCATTGGCAGACAGTATCTATTCTTATACTTATCAGAATAACCTGACCTTTGATTTTGCGGGTTACAAAACAGGTACTTATGTGGCGCTGGATTTTGCGGTTCCGGATAATGGAACCGCAGGCACATTGCCTATCATAGGTTTGAACTATTACAAAGATGGCGTAGGAAGCCTGCAAGCTGTGACACCAATAAACATAAATGTTGATTTAACGGAATATGCGTCTGCCGTAGGGCAGTTTTATGCAGGGAATTTTTCTGGCAGCTTTACAGATAATGCCTCTCAGGCTCATACAGTCAGTTGCTCATTCAGGGTGCGAAGAACCTATTAGCAAAACTCATTTATTAAGAATATTAAAGCATTCAAGACATCCGAAGTTTAGAAAACTTCGGATGTCTTGTTTTATATGCAGTTTCTTTTTATAATAAACGAAGCCGTCATTTCGAATCCCGCTTTAAGGGTTAAAAATATCACCAGGCCAATGCGGGATGAGAAATCTAATGCCAACTTAGCTGCAACAGATTTCTCACTTCGCCTTTAATGCCCGATATTTTAAGTCCCTTTGGCTACGTTCGAAATGACGAGAGATAAAAACTTCGGAAGTCTTCTTTGAGTGCTCTTCCCCCGCACAATTTTTTAATTTCAGCGTTATCATGTAATCTTGCAACCGAATTGGCCTCTGTTAAAAACCTGATTTGAAAGCATGGCGAAGAATTTACTGATTGTGGAGTCCCCTGCGAAAGCGAAGACCATCGAAAAGATCCTGGGAAAAGATTTCGAGGTGAAGAGCTGCTATGGCCATATCCGCGACCTCGCAAAAGGCGATATGGGCATTGATGTTAATAACAAATACAAGCCTACTTATATCATTCCCGATGAGAAAGAAAAAGTGGTGAGGGAACTTAAAACCATCGCTAAAAAAGCCGGTGAAGTATGGCTCGCAACGGATGAGGACCGCGAAGGTGAAGCAATCAGTTGGCATCTCTGCGAAGTGCTGGGCCTCGATCCCAAAACCACCAAGCGCATCGTCTTTCATGAAATTACTACTAAAGCAATTCGCTCCGCTGTCACGAACCCGCGCACGGTGGACATGAACTTAGTGAATGCACAACAAGCCAGAAGGATCCTCGACAGGATTGTGGGCTTCGAACTGAGCCCTGTGCTCTGGAGAAAAATGAGCGTGAGCAATAACCTCAGTGCTGGCCGCGTGCAGAGTGTTGCTGTAAGGATTATTGCAGAAAGAGAACGGGAAATCAATGCGTTCAACAGCATAAGCACATTTAAAATTGAAGCAAGATTTACTGCAAAAGATATCAATGGAAACAATGTAGGTTTCGCTGCTGAAGGAAAGAAATACAACAATTCAGACGATGCGGAAGCATTTCTGAAAAGCTGCGTAGGTGCTAATTACACGGTTAGTGATATTCAGGTGAGGCCAACGAAAAAATCACCCTCTGCTCCTTTCACTACTTCCACCCTGCAACAGGAAGCAAGCCGAAAGCTCGGTTATTCTGTGAGCCGCACGATGCTATTGGCGCAACGATTATATGAGAGCGGAAAGATCACGTACATGCGTACCGACAGTGTGAACCTGAGCGATACAGCAATGGATGCGATCAAAGATCAGATCAAAAATCAGTACGGAGATAAATATATTCAGCCGCGCAAGTTCAAGAACAAAAACGAATCTGCACAGGAAGCACATGAAGCCATCAGGCCTACGTATATGGATGAACCAACTGTGGATGATCCCGATGGAAAGCGTTTATATGAGCTGATCTGGAAAAGAACAATGGCAAGCCAGATGTCTGATGCAGAATTAGAGAAAACCACTGCAAAGATTTTAATATCAACAAATAAAGAAGAATTAACAGCGACTGGTGAGGTGCTGAAATTTGATGGCTTCCTGAAAGCTTATATGGAGGATCGAGATGATGAAGATAAAAATGAAGATGAGCATGAAGAAGGAATGTTGCCACCGCTTGCTGTGAACCAGAAATTGCCTTTGAATGAAATGAGAGCCATCGAGCGGTTCAGCAGGCCAGCACCAAGATATACGGAAGCATCACTGGTTAAGAAGTTGGAAGAGCTTGGCATCGGAAGGCCTTCTACTTATGCACCGACTATTTCTACCATCTTGAAAAGAGGTTATGTAGAAAAGCGCGATAAAGAAGGAACACGCAGAGACTTCAGGATTTTGGTGCTGAAGAATGATCGCATTAATAAAGTAACTGAGCAGGAAACAACCGGAGCAGAAAAATCAAAATTATTTCCAACTGATCTTGGATTAGTAGTGACTGATTTCCTGAAGCAGTATTTTGACGATATCATGGATTATAATTTCACGGCACGTATTGAAGAAGAGTTTGATGAAGTGGCGGAAGGAAGAATGAAATGGAATGCGATGATCGATGATTTTTATATTCCTTTCAAAAAAGATGTCGACAAAACAATAGAAACCGCCACCCGCGCAAGCGGCGAAAGAGAATTGGGCTTTGAAGAAGGAACAGGAAAAAGGATTATTGCGAGAATGGGAAGATATGGCCCGATGGTGCAGATTGGCGAACAAAGTGAAACAGAGAAACCACGTTTTGCAAAATTAAAAGTAGGCCAAAGCATTGAAACCATTTCGCTGGAAGAAGCGATGGAACTCTTCAAGCTTGGCGCACCGCTTGGTGAATATGAAGGACAGGAAATCTCTGTGAACATTGGAAGATTTGGCCCTTATGTGAAATTCGGCGATCAGTTTGTTTCTATTCCAAGAGGTGAAGATGCAGCAAGCGTTGATCTCGACAGAGCGATTGAGATCATCGAAGCAAAGAAAAAAGAAGATGCGCCTGTTGGTTATTATGATCAGAAACCAATCACAAAAGGCAAAGGAAGGTTTGGCCCTTATATCAAATGGAATGATCTCTTCATAAATGTTCCGCGTGCATATAATTTCGATCACCTCACTCAAAAAGACCTCGACGAATTAGTTAAAAAGAAAATCGAAAAAGAAGCGAACCGTTTCATTCAGCAATGGCCTGAAGAAAAGATCGCCATTGAAAACGGAAGATGGGGACCATTCATCCGCTTTGGAAAAAAAATGATGAAGATAACAGGCGGCGGAGCGAATGGCAAATACACGGCAGATGAGTTATCTGTGATAAGCCTGGATGAAGTAAAGAAAATGATTGTATCACAAGATCCAAAAGCATTCGATAAAAAAACAACCGCGAAGAAAAAAACACCTGCAGTAAAAGTAGCTGCTAAAAAAGCGCCGGCAAAGAAAGCAGTAAAAAAATCTTCGAAGAAGAAATAACTTTCGGGCTTCTAATCAAAGACAATCTTTCAGAATTATTAATTATTGAATTAGTAATTAATAATTAAATACACAGCCTGTGGATATTTCCCATTAGCACACAAGCGATCTTCCCTCGAAATTTATCATAGCATTTGCAATATTTTGCCATGCCAGTCGTATTATTAAGTGCGAGCAACGCTTACCTCAAACCCATTATGTATGGAAGAAACAAAAGAAATTTCGGCCCTGTTTACTTTAATTGACGACCCTGATACAGAAGTGTTCTCCAGCGTGAGCAATCGTATCGTGAGTTATGGAAGAGGCATTATTCCCAATCTTGAAAACCTCTGGGAGAATACCATCAGCGAAGAAATTCAGTCGCGCATTGAACTGTTGATACACAAACTACATTACCGCGATCTTACAGAAGATTTTGAAAGATGGAAAGGCAGCAGCTATAAAGATCTGCTGACCGCATCCATGCTTGTTGCAAAATTTCAATATCCTGAAATGCCTTCTGCGCCCGTACTTGGCGATGTGGAGAAACTCCGTCGCAACATTTGGCTGGAGCTAAATAATTATCTTACGCCGTTGGAGCAGATCAATGTGCTCACCAGCATTTTGTATAACTATTATGCCCTGAAAGGAACTGAGGTCGGTTATCAAAACCCTGATGAATTTCTGATCAACAAAGTGCTGGAATCGAAAAGAGGGAATGCAATAGCCAATGGTGTTTTGTATTTGTTGCTCGCCGAAATGCTCGACATTTCTGTGAAAGCTATCAATATCCCGAAGCAATTTATTCTCGCTTATATAAAACCCGAATATATTAATGAGAAGCACACGCACGAATCATCTATGTCGCGCATTGAGTTTTTCATTGATCCGATCAGTGGACAGGTGTTCACGCATAAAGATGTAGAAAATTATTTCAAGCGGATTTCTGTTCCGCCTGTTCCCTCCTATTTTGCACCTATCAGTCACGAACGCATTATTCAAACCCTGCTCGAAGAATTCAGCAAGTGTTTTGATAATGACAGGAACATGTATAAGCGCGATGAGCTAATGGCGCTTGCTGCAATGTTGGGGAAAGATTAACCAAGCAGCATCTTTTTCTCAACAATCAGAAATTAATGTTTAAGGACATTGATAAGTTGTGCTGTAAATGTCGACAAAATTTACTCCATAGCCACTTACAGCATTACTATTAAGAGTATGAGTTGCTCCGGTAAGTTGTATTCCGCATCCATAAACTCCAGATGATCCAACAGTAAACTGAATCGTTCCCGCCCAAGAGCTAGCACAGGAAGCAGAAATAGAAACAGTGGATCCTGGTACCCATACGTAGGAAGCAGAAGCACCAGGCGCAAGATTACTTCCAGTGATCAATCCCCATCCAGGAGAAGGAGAATTTATTGAAAAGTAAGTTATAGTTTTAGAAGTATGGTTTGTGACCTGCAAAATAGCTCCAAACAATTTTGTTTCGTTCTTTGATTTTGTAAAACTGCCAAATGAAAGAATGAAAAGAAATGCCAGCATCCAGAGAGCAATCTTTGACATAAGATAAGTTTTTGATTAGTTAAAAATTATCTGAAGTTAAGCCTTTACATCTTCCTATTGAAATAATTTATTCTTAAGTATAAGTGATTTTGCATCTGGCAATCAAAAAAATGTGAAGAGATATGACTACTTTTTTAACCACGCCATCACAATGCCCGCAGCGACTGCAGCATTCAATGATTCCGCTTCGCCAATCTTAGGTATGGTTATTTTATTTGTTGCGAGCGAAATCAATTCTTCATGAACTCCTTTTGATTCATTGCCAATCAAAATAAAAGCTTCTTTGATGGCTGCTGTTTCAAATAAATTTTTTCCGTTCAATGCTGTTGCA
>DATGIX010000054.1:0-16164 GCA_035295505.1 Puia sp.
CACAGATTGCAGCACCTACTTTTGGAAGCCAGATTATTGCACACAAAGGCTATGAAGCGTTGATATGGACATTGCTCACCATTTGCATCATTACTTCCTTTGGTTTCTGGCAACTCGGGAAATATTATCAGGCAAGCCTTCAGGTCTCAAAATCAGATATACATAACAGTTAGGAATGCAAATGTGTTTTTTGCATTTTTTTGACTCCAGCGTGCTGAATTAATTGATTAAAAAGAACGATACATAAAAATGGATAAGTGGTCGATGATTTGATCGAATTGTATTTATTTTCGAAAAAAGGAAATTATGAAACCAATTCTCACTGCTTTTCTGATATTGCTTTCATCAAACATTTTTAGTCAGACAAGAGATACCATTAATGTTACTGCCAAAGATCTGAATATGTCTTTCGTTCCTTCAGGCCATATTTCATATTTAGTATTTAACAGAAAGCCAAAAGATCATGCAGCAGAGAAATTAGTGAAGGTGAATATCAATGTTCGTAAAGATATCTATCAAAATAAAAACAGTTTTATTGTCGATCAGATTTGGGAAGCTGATACGATTGTTCATTCAGCACACACTGTTTTGAATGCTGATGACGCATCCACATTATTGCACACTAGCTTTTGGAAACGGTTGGGGTATTCTGCAACCTACGATTTCATCAACAGAAAGATTTCTTACGACAAAACGCTTCCTGATTCTGTGGTTCAAAAAAATGAATCTGATTTTAAAAGATCGTTTGCAGATTTCAGGTTGAACTGGCATTCTGATCTCATTGTGTTCACCATGTTGCCATACAAAGCCGGAAGAAGTTTCAGGATGCCATTTTATGATCCGGGTTTTGGAGAACCTGCCACTGAAATATATTCAGTGATTGGCAATGAAGTCCTGACTGAGCATGACGGCAAACCAACCGATTGCTGGATATTGAATCTTGATTTTACATCACAGCCCGGCGCTTATCAGCGTTTTTGGATTGCTAAATCAAACCAGCAAATTGTGAAAGAAGAAGATTATTATATGGGAGGCTACAGATATAAACTTTTATTTGCTTTGAAAGAATAAAAGAATTCGCAGCGGAGGTTATAAGCTGCCAGGATCTGTTTGTATCAATTTTGCAGCAGGTCCTTTCCAGATATTGTCTTTCTCAAATTCTCCGTTGGTCTTCTGTTTTGTGTAAATCATGTGATCATTTCTGATTAAAAATTTTACCTGTCTGATCTGGCCATCCTGATAATAATTTGAATATACATTTACGGTGAAATGAGATGCCTTGGGATTTTTGATCGCAAATTCTTTTGTTCCCTGCAGCTCATAACAACCGACAAAAATACTTTTTGGTAAATCTTTTCTCGGAACAGAAACAGAACGCTTGTTAGTAATTATTTCTTTGGGAATATATCCTGCGAAAGCGCACCTTGTTGTTTTTTGCAGTGCTACTCTTGTTATATTTTTTCTCTTCCATTCATTTAAAGCATAATCAAGCCGGTCTATTTGCAAAGTATCTGTTTTCACAAGGTTACCATTTGCATCAAAATATCTTTTGACATGATTAAATGTCAATAGCAGGTTTTTATCATCACCATTTTCTTCTTCCTTTAAATCTGATTCAACGAATGTTTTTCTGGAAAGATGGGGATTAAGAATGGCCGTATCGCCTGAGACTGTCCACTTGCCTTTTTCTGAAAAATGTTCCCATCTGTAAAACGTCGGTGGCTCATTTGATATATATTCAAATGTTGAATCACTGTTGAATGTGACGGAAAATGAAGGATAGCCAAATTTAGTAGTGAATGTTCCTGCAATATTTTTATTCTGCGCCATACAAATTGTAGATCTGATGATGAAAATAAAAATGATGAGGTGCTTCATAAATGTACTTGTCAAAAATTATAATATTCTTCAAATATAAAAATCTAATAGATTCTTTCTATTTATCATTCTTCACCACTTTGCCCCTTATCATTACAAATTTCACACGCTGCAATTCAGTGATGTCTTTAAGCGGGTCGCCTTTAACAGCAATCATGTCTGCAAGTTTGCCTGCTTCAACAGTACCTATTTCCTTGTCTTTTTTCAGAAGCTCCGCATTCACTTTTGTTCCGGCTTGAATCGCCTGCATCGGTGTCATTCCAAGACTGACGAGCTCAGGAAATTCACGTGCCGAAAATGTTGCAGGCCATCCAACATAGTCAGTGCCCACTCCTATTTTCACACCTTTCTTAATAGCCGTTCGCAGGTTCCTGTAAAATCCTTCTCTCACTTTTCTGTTCAGCTCGACCGCTTTTGTCAATGCTTTGCTGTCAGGGATCGTTTCTTCAAAATATAAACCAATCGTTAGTGTAGGAATTAAATATGTTCCATGCTGTATCATCAGATCTATGGCTTCATCGTCCATAAAAGTTCCGTGCTCAATAGAACGAACACCGGCTTTTACTGCTTGTTTAATGCCATCCGTTGCATGCGCATGCGCCATCACCGGCACATCTCTGCGCGCAGCTTCTTCCACAGCAACTCTCAATTCTTCCGGACTGAAATGAACGTTCTGCGGATTATCTCCTGTCGTCATAAATGCACCCGTCTCTAAAATTTTTATCCAGTCGCTTCCATATTTTATTTCTGTGCGAATAGCCTTTCTGATTTCATCAGGTCCATCAACCACCAATCCGTCAGGGATTATTTTCTGTTCGTAAGAGAAGAAATTGATGTCGCCACCACCGCCTGTGACAGAAAGATAGTGTGCAGCTCCATACATATGCGGGCCAACAAATTGTCCTTTGTTGATGGCATTTCGGATTTCCATATTGGCATATCCAACATCTGCATCACCGGCTACTCTCAATGTAGTCCATCCTGCCGCTAATAAGTCCTGCACAGTTTTCAATCCGGTCAATGCTTTGGCAGCAGATGATTTTTTGAGATGATCCACCTGATAATCATCTGTGCTCATATCGGGATGAACATGCGCATCAATCAATCCCGGCAAGAGTGTATATTCTCCAAGGTCGATGATGGTCGCGCCTTGCGGAATGTTCTCTTTTTTATCGATCGCGATGATTTTATTTCCTTCAATTATTACTGCGGGGTTTGAAATTATTTTTCCTGTTCCATCAATCAGTGTTTTGCAGATGATGACTGTTTTTTGTGCATGAGAAAAATAAAAAAAGCAGGAAAATAAGAGAGCAAAAAAATTTCTGATCATCTTAAACAATTAATTGGTGTTTATAATACTTCAGTTAACTTTCATTCAAATGTAATTTTTTTGTGGGGATGAACCATATCCGGGTTCAGTAATGAATCTTAAAATAGCTGCAAAATGCAAACGATGATATCTGGTATTGTTTTTGAAAATTAGTAAGATAAAGAACTATGTTTTTATGAAACTTTTATTTTCTCTTATTATAACATTGTCAATTGGCGCAATTGCAGGTTATGCTACCGCAAGTAATATTGATACATGGTATGTTCATTTGCAAAAACCATCTTATAATCCGCCCAATTATATTTTCGCGCCGGTATGGACTGTATTATATATTTTAATGGGCATTTCGCTATATCTCGTCTGGAAGCAGCCTGCACTTGCCGACAGAAGGCGGGCACTCATGTTTTTTTTCATTCAATTATTTCTGAACTTCTGCTGGAGCTTTATCTTTTTTTATTTCCATCAGATTGCATTCGCAATGGTTGATATTGTTTTGTTATGGGTGGCGATTTTAATAACTATCCTGCTTTTTTCTTCTTTCAATAAAACCGCTTCGTGGCTTTTAGTGCCGTATATTTCGTGGGTAAGTTTTGCCACAGTATTGAATATTGCTATCTACAAATTGAATGCGTAATAAAACAACCTTTGAAGAAAATTTTATTTACTGATTTCATCAGCAAGTGCAAGAGCGGCCATATCGCCGATATGTTCCCCCAGCATTGCCTTAACGATCCTGCATGTTTTATTTGACGTAGGAATTGTCTCCTGAAGAATTATTTCATTCATATAAGGTTCAATAAGCGATTGCGCTCTTTCATAAATGCTCCCGAGGATAATGCGCTCAGGATTTAAAATATCAATCAACAATGAAAGTCCTCTGCCAAGATATTCCGCACAGATTTTATAAATTTCTTTTGCAAGCTCATCTCCTGCATAAGCGGCCTCTGCAACCATTTTTGCGGTGATGAGATGAAGCTGATCAATACTTTTACAAAAAGAAACTTTTTCTCCCAGTTGAATCTTTTCTCTTGCTTTGATTTGCCCAAGTTGCGCAATGCCGCCGCCACTACAGAAACCTTCAAATGATCCTGATTTTCCGAAACCAACGGGGCCGTTGTTTGATAATCTCAAATGGCCTACTTCACCTGCGAGATCATCAGGCCCTGAATATAATTTTCCATTAAGAATAAGCCCCGCTCCCATTCCAGTGCCGAAAGTGAGAAAAATGAGATGGTTGTAACCACGGCCTGCGCCATATTTCCATTCTGCAACAGCGCATGCATTGGCATCATTTTGCAAAAAAGTTTTTTTACCAAATCTTCTTTCTGTCATTTCAACAATGGGTATGTGATCCCAGCCGGGCAAATTCGGTGGCGACAATATCGTTCCTGTTTTGCTGCTGAGCGGCCCTCCGCATGAAATGCCAATGCCGGTAATGCTTTCTTTTCCGATATTATTTTTTTGTAGTAAAGATTCTGCTGCGAGAAATAAAGATGAGATCATTTCCAGCGCAGGCTTGTCAGTTGGGATGGTTGTTTTATCGATCAACTGAATATCATCATCACTTGTTTTTTTTCCAAGTATGGCAGCGCATTTTGTTCCGCCAATATCAAAACCTACAAGCATCACACAAAATTTTATTGCTTCAGTTTATGAGCTTCCATATCTATCTCGATCAATTGCCCAACCAATGCAAGGCCTTTTACTTCAAGCCAGGTTCCGGTAGGAAATTGTTTTTTATAAATGGAATTTCTATATCCTGACACTTTGATGAACTCAGCCATATTTGTTGTGTACACATTTTCTGCATACACATCATCGAACGTATAACCATAATGCTTCAGGATTTTTTCCAGATCACTATAGCAATTTTTCATTTGCAGTTCCATGTTGCCTGCGCCTATGATAACGCCGGAATCAGTCATGCTTACCGCACCTGAAATTTTCAGGTCATCACCAATTCTTACAGCATGTGTGTAGCCATAATCCTTTTCCAGTTTCGGGCGAAGGTTGAAATATTCAGGGGTATCTGCATTCGCTGCCTTTGTGTCTTTTTCTATAACAGGTTTAGAAGTATCGCTACTGCAACTGCTGACTAATAAAATGCAGATAACGATCGTTGAAAAAAATAAAAAAAGCTTTTTCATTGTCGGGGAGTTTTATTAGTTGAAAATATGAGCAATAAATATCAGGTTTAGTATCTAACAAAATAAGGCTTACCTTCTAAAACCACGCAAACTGGTGTTTGCGATAAAACGATACAATTTCCATTCGTCCTTTCTGAGTTGCCATACCGCAATATATTTGCCCTGGTCAATCATGCCACCTTTCACATTCTTCATTTCATAAACGCCGGTTTCAATCATCAGCTCTGCATCCCCTATGATATCGTTTGTATAAAAATTAAAGTCTTTAATGCCTGCCCTTGTTACAGCTCCCCATGCAGAAACAATCTTTTCGCCTTTGATCGGATCCATGTTTGAAAGCAGTATTTGTGCATCAGGCCAATAATGCTTTGCCAAAGCATCCGAATCTGTAGTGCTGAATTGCGCACTGAATTGCGCGTTGAGGCTGTCGATATATGATTTAGCCCATTGTGCATTGAAAGTTGGCGTAGACACTGCAATTGTGCCGGCAGGCTTTTCTTTCTTTTCTGAGCTGCATGAAAAAATAAAAAAACCAATGAATAATAATGTGATAATAAAAGAAGTGTTTCTCATAAAAGCAAATTAATCAGTTAGCGATGTTTGGCTGAAGATATATAAAAGTTGTAAATAATTATCTCTGATTAAGACATGCTAACCAAAATTGATTCTTTATTATACCTTCCTTTATATTCCAATGGCGACATGCCGGTTATTTTCCTAAACACTTCGCGAAAAGCTTTCACGTCAGAATAGCCAACATCATACATCACTTCATTGATTGTTTTGTTGCTGGTCTCCAATGCTTTTTTTGCTGATTCAATTTTCACCCGCTGCAAGTATTCAACAGGTGTGTTGCCGGTTGCTTTGATAAACCTCCTGTCGAAGTTGCGCCTGCCGACAGCAAATTTGGAAGACAAATGCTCCATGGATATTTTCTCCTTCAGCTTTTTTTCAATATAATCCTGTGCTTTTTTCACCATATCATCACCATGCATTTTCTGTCCGGTAAAAATAGCAAATGCCGACTGGCTCTGCCTGTCCATTTCAATCTGAAACAGTTTGGCGCATATAATGGCAGTTCTCCTGTCGTAATATTTTTCCACGAGATAAATCATCAGGTTCAAAAAAGAGTAGGCGCCACCGTTAGTATAAATGCCATGTTCATCTGTAATCAATCTGTCTATCTGCAAATTCACCTGTGGGAATATATTTCTGAAAACATCTGCGCCAGCCCAATGTACGGAACAGCTTTTACCATCGAGCAAACCAGATGCAGCGAGCATTGATGCACCAGAGCACATCGTGGCAATCTCAGCACCGTTCTGATATTGTTTTTCAAACCAGTCAATCAACTGCTTGTTTCCCTTCGATGCTTTTTCAAAACTGTAGTTCAGCGCAGGAATAATAACAAGGTGCGTTTTTGTGATGGCAGCAATATTTTTATGCGGCGTCACTGTCATGATCCCTTCACCGAATTTTATATTTTTTGAAACACCTGCCAGTTCAACTTTGAACAAATCTTTTTTACCGGCTTTGCGCCACTGGGCATTCGCAGTAGTAAATATGTCGTACGCCCCTGTGATGCAGCTCACGGTACTGATCGTTCCTTGTCCGTCGGGAACAATAATGGTAAGATGTTTCATCGGTTTGATTTTTAGCAAAGATAGAATTTCGGTTTGTCCAAATCAACCCGTCAGAAAGTCCATTTTATACCTCATCAAAATGATGTAGAATTCATTAGTTAAACGACTGCCTGAATTCTAATGGAGAGAAATTGGTTTTCGTTTTAAATAGTTTGCTGAACGACTGCGGATGTTCAAAGCCCAATTCATAGGCAATCTCGCTGATAGATAAATCAGTAGTTGATAATTTTTCTTTTGCTTTCTCTATCAACTTGTCGTGGATATGTTGTTGCGTGCTTTGCCCGGTCAATGTTTTCAGCAACCCGCTTAAATAATTGGGAGATACATTCAACGCTTCAGAAATATGTTGAACTGTGGGCAATCCTTTCTTTATTAAGTCATCACTGTTGAAATATTCATTCAGTATATCTTCCAGCCGGTTCAATATTTTATGGTTCGTGATTTTTCTGGTAATAAACTGCCGATGATAAAATCTTTCTGAATAATTCAGCAACAATTCTATTTGCGCAATGATAATATCCTGACTGAACTTATCAATGTTGGAATGATATTCCTGTTGGATATTCTGCATGATGCTGATGATCGTCGTCTCCTCTTTGTCTGAGAGAAATAATGCTTCATGCACGGAGTAATCGAAATATTCGTATTGCCTGATGTTTTTTGCTAAAGCAGAGTTCCATAAGAAGTCAGGATGAATAAGCAACATCCACCCTGAACGTTTTATCGGCTTGCCTTTTTCATGTTCAATACCGAAAACCTGTCCGGGCGACATAAAAAACATAATGCCTTCGTCAAAATCATATTGCTGCTGCCCGTATTTTATTTTGGCATTGAAATTCCGCTTCAATGAAATGGAATAAAAATCAAACACAAGGCTAATTGATTCATGCTTCTGTGCACGCTCAATGGCGTCCATGTTTATTACGCTGATTAATGGGTGCTCCGGTTTTGGAAGCCCCATTACCTGATGATATTGAGTGATTGTTTTTATTCTTAGCGGTTGCATGGCTTTCAATTTACGACATCATCAGCTTTTATTAAATGCAGCAGCAAATTCCTTTGCGAAATCTGTAAGCTTTGTATTGCTCAATACAGGACGGTTGCGCAAATAATCTTCATACAATGAATTGCCGCGCCTGCCTGCATTCATTTCAACAAAACCTTTTGCCACGCCGGGATTCATTCCTGCTGCGACCAGGTTGCTCAGCATTTGTTCGTCGGGAATAACAATCCATTTCAAATCTGGTTTGCCGATCGCTTCACCTAAAAGTTTTGCAATTTCATTGGGAGAAGCTTCATCGCTGGCAATATAATGGATCGTTCTGCCTTCGAATGGTTTTTCCATTTCTTCGGCGATGACGGCTGCGATGTCAACTGGCGCAACCCATGGTTCTTTTTCATCGCCACCATAATTCTGAATGATCGATCCAGCAGATTTTATGACCGGAATGAATGCAAGCATATTATAATAAAATCCAACCGGTCGCATAAACTTGATAGAAACACTTTTTGGAAGTTCTTCTAAAATTTTTTCAACCCTGTAATGAAAAGCAAGCATGCCATTTCCTTGACCTGTATGTGCACCGATACTACTGAGATGAACTACTTTTTTCACGCCTGATTGTTCAATTGCCTGTTTATAATTATTGCCGATATGGAGAATGGCGCTCATATAATCAAGTTGCTGGTTGAAGAAAAAACCATGACCCAGCGTTTCCATGCAGTACACGATGTCGGCACCGGTAAAAGTTTTTGTTAGAAAATCTGCGTCTTGCATTGTTCCTATTGCTGCTTTGGCACCAATGGCTTCAATGTCTTTTTGCCTGTCTGCGTTGCTGCTGATGACTGTTACATCATGCCCTTTTTCAACTAACTTTTCTGTGAGTGGTTTGCTGATATTGCCTAACGAGCCTGTTACGATAATTCTCATACTATTGTTTTTTGTGATGCAAAGCTCCATCATAATAAAAGAGCAGAAGTAACCGAATCTATTTTTGTTGTAGCCAAAAAATGAAGCTCGTAATGTCCATTTAACATTCGGGAATCAAAAAACATTTTACATTTATCATCTAATCATTTTATTTATCCAACTATTAAATTGAATGCTATGGCAAAGTCAGCAAAAAAGGCTGTGAAGAAAACTGCAAAAAAAACAGCCAAAAAAGTAGCGAAGAAAGCACCTAAGAAAGTTGCAAAAAAGACAGTAAAAAAAGCGGCTAAAAAATCTGCACCTAAAGCACCTGCTAAAAAAAGAGGGAAAAAATTTTTAATCATTTACCATGCACCATTTGAAGCAATGGCACAAATGGCAAGCATCCCGCCTGAACAGCAAGCCGCTGGCATGGCTTTGTGGCAGGCATGGATAGATAGAATTGGAGATAGCCTCGTTGATGTTGGTGCTCCTTTGATCAATGGCAAAAGCCTTCGTGCAAGTGGTTCTTCATCGCCGAGCGAGAAGGAAGTTTCAGGTTATTCATTAATCATTGCAGAAAATCTTGATGAAGTGATGAATTTGCTGGAGAGCCATCCTCATCTTTCAGGCTGGCATCCTGAAGCGACTATTGAAATTCATGAGACAATGTTATTGCCGGGAATGTAGAATTAACCCCAATGTATAACCGATAATATAAAATGGTCAGCCTGATTGCTGACCATTTTAGTAATATCAATAAAAGAATTGTTCTGAAATGATTTTGCCATCTTTTACTTCATATAGCATAATCTCATTCATTTGAATTCTTCCAAATTTCGGCAAGGTGATATCAACATGCCTTCCCACTGCAAAATGATTCCCTGCCACAATCGGCTCAGTGGTTGAAGCTCCGTGAAATGCTTCAATCTTGCTCACGAACTCCTCTCCTTTTTTACGGACTGCAGCTTTGCCTTCTGCATAACCAAAATAGGGAGAATTTGCCGGGTCAATACTTTTTACATTTTCTGAAAACAATTCATCCTGTATTTCAAACCACTTTTCCTGTTTGGCAAGCTCGGTAAAACGAGCTACAACTTCCTGTGTTGTCATAATATTTTTAGTTTTATTAGTTCAGTTTCTTTTTTAATTTATCCAAATAGCCTGTCCATCCCATTGAGCAATCTGCGTAACATTCAAATTCAGGAACTAAACCTTCATGCGTGAACATAACTTTTGTTTTATTTCCTTCAACTGAGATATCAAAAGCAATTTTTGTCCCTTCCCATTCGCTTGTTTCTTTAACAAAAGCGAGATTGGCTTCAGTTACCAGCCATACAATTTTTTTGTTGGGGATTAGGTCTATCAATTTTTGTTTTGTGTAATGAGCACCGCCTCCGGCTTTGAAAGAAAACTCATCATTTATTCTTTGGCTTTTGCCTTTGATTGTTTCGTCGTACAAACCAGACCACCATTGTTCGATATGCAAGAGGAGTTCATAAACTTCTTCCGGTGTTTTTGACGTTGTAAAACTGTAGGTGAAATTTTTTGTCATCGTTTTCATTTGAAAAGTTTTATTGAGTGATTGATATAGCAAAGCTATTCGCTAAATATCAATTTGAGGAGGTGCAAAATAGACTTTGTAGCGGGTTGATTTGGACAATGTGGCTTTGCGCTTGACTTTTGCAAGCGTTAATTATAACTCGGAGATTTTAACGGCACTTAAAACGCTTATTGCTTTGTAGTAAACAAAACCTAATCGTTAAATCCTTTTCCATCAAGAATTTTTGGGATTGATTTTTCAATTCTTGATTCACGGGTTTTGGATTGCTTTGGCTGTGAAAAATAAAAAATATATCCTCTTTGTCGCCCGGGAGTAAGCGCATTGAATGCAGCCTTAAAGGTTTTGTCTTTATTTAATTTTTTTTGAAGTTCTTCTGGCATTTTAAAATCAGCAGTTTTTTTCAATTCAACTTTCAAACCGGATTCCTCTACTTCAACTGCTTCATATATATAAGTCTTTAAAATTTTTTCCAGTTTCGTTATCTCCTTTACGTTAGTGAACCGGATTTGTCGCGCTGACTGCACATTTTCTGTTTGCTGGATCAGAATTTTTTTTGGGTCGGTCATTAAAGCGCCTTTGAAAAAAAGTAATGCACAGTATTCTTTAAACCCATGTATCAATACAATATTTTTTTTCTGAAAAGTGTAACAAGGCTGTCCCCACTTTACTTCCTCCATCAAATCACAGTCGAGAATAATTTTTCTCAATTGCTCATATTCTTTCTGCCATATAGAATCTTTTTCAAAAAAGAAATCTGCTTTGGAACCTGTGCTGTTTTTTGACATAGTATTTTAGCTTTATACTCTTAACAAACCACGAAAACCCCGCGCTGCATAATAAGATTCCGCGCCGTTATGATACAGGAATATTGTGTTGTAGCGACGGTCGCAAAACACAGCGCCGCCAAGTTTCCTGATATCAATGGGAGTTTTCACCCAGCTCGAAGTTTTCATATCGAAGTTCCCTAATTTTTGCAAATCACGATATTGTTCTTCTGTCAATATTTCAATCCCCATTTCAGCAGCCATATTCACTGCACTGTCTGCCGGTTTGTTTTGTTTTCTTTTCTCGAGTGCTTCATGATCGTAACAAAGACTTCTGCGCTGTGAAGGGCTTTCCTCAGAACAATCAAAAAAAATATATTCGCTGTTTTTTTTATCAAAGCCAACAACATCAGGCTCGCCTCCGGTTGTTTCCATTGCATTTAACGACCAAAGTTTTTCTTCGCTTGTATTCAACTTTGCTTCTATCTGAGACCAGTCAAGCCCTTTATGACGGCTTATGTTTTTTTCAAAACGGGCTTTCAGTATTTTGATCAGTTCTTTGGTTTGCTCAGATGATAATTTCTTTTTGGTGCTCATATATTTTATTTCATTTTGCTTAGGATACTCTGTAAACGATTGTGGGCAAAATTGATACCTTGTGCAAAAGGCAACTTCAGCAGCTCATCGCGTTGGGCAACTGATTCGTATATAACATGCATGGTGAGCTTGCTTGTGTCATCAGTCATTTGCTCAAACTCATAAACTTCCAATTGAACACCGAATGGCGAGTTCTCCATTTCAAATGTTCGGATAATTTTCTTGTCCGGAATAAATTCATGAATTGCTCCATTGGCGCGAAATGCCACATTTCCTTTTGGACCGCTTGTTTCAATTTGATAACTGCCATGTTTTTTGCTTTCAAGCTTCAACACTTTTGTTCCCATCCATTGCTCAACAATTTCGGGGTCTTCATAAGCTTTGAATAATAATTCTACAGGCAAATCGAATTCCCTTGTTATCACAAGATCCTGCCTTCCATCTTCTGCGTTGACTTTCGTTTTTCTTTCCATAATTAATATTGACGGTGGTGTTTAATATTTCATTAGCCCTGAACAAGGCCAATAATGTTGCCATCTTTGTCTTTCGCACTTGCAATCAATCTTCCCCCGCCTACATTTTTTATATCCTGAATAATTACAGTTCCGGCATCAGCAAGAATCTGCAAGCTATTTTTAATGTCATCAACATGATAAAATGCAGTCATTGCTCCTTCCGGATTTTGAGGGATCAACCCCACATCCTGATCGTTCACTTTATAACCAACATAATAAGGCTGATCTGCATACGGTTCAACTCCTAAGAATTTACTGAACATTGTTTTTGCCTGAGTCATGTCCTTTACCGGATAAAGAATTGTTTTCACTCCCTTATTCATATAGCTTATTTTTTTATCCTACTCTTTTGGATTTTCGGTGCCTCCCGTTTTTTGTTGTGGTTGCTGCTCCACTAATATGTATGATCTATCAAATCATTTTTTCGCCTTGTATTTTTTCATGATGCTTTCTAATTTATTAAATCTGTCATCCCACATATTGCGGAATGGCTCAATAAAGTCTGCTATTGCTTTCATTTTTTTTGCATTGATATGATAAGAAACTTCTCTCCCGTTTTGCTCTTGCTTGAGCAATTCGCATTCTGTGAGGATTTGCAGGTGCTTTGAAACAGTTGGCCTTGCTGTGTCGAAGTTGGCAGCTATGGCGCCTGCTGTCATGGATTGAGAAGCAAGCAATAGCAGTATCGCTCTTCTTGTCGGGTCTGCAATTGCCTGAAAAACATCTCTCCTTAAATTCATTATGTAGCTATTTGACTACAAATATATGCGTAGCTATTTAACTACGCAAATTTTTCTTTTTGTTTAAATTAAAATGTAAAGAAGATTATTATATTATTACAACCAGCCTTTTTCCATCAGTCACTTCCATTTCCCAAAGTTTGCCAATATCTTTTAGCGCAACATTTATAGTGTCCACTTTTAATTTACCCTCGGCAGCAAGTTGGAACATTTCCGGAAGTATGTCTGTGAATAATAATTTCACTTGTTCTTTTGTCCAGCTACCCAAACCTGAACCGGATAATTGCAAATCAGCGCTCCTTAAATTTTCTGCAGATAATTGAATTGTGTCACCTGTCACAGCACCAATAGAAACAAAACGTGTGCGATGCGTAAATGAACCGTTGCCCTTTAATGAAGCAAGAATTAGTTCTGCAGTATGCCCCCACAGATAATCGATGACAATATCAATTGGTGAATGGGAATGTATTTCTTTAAGCTGTTCAATAAATTTTTCATCACTTTGCTTTACAGAAATTATTTCATCCGCACCTAATGATAATAATGATTGCAACGATTGTTCATTCCTTCCGGTAACAATAATTTTCTTTGCTCCATAATGTTTTGCAATCTGCATTGCTATTTTACCGGTGAAACCTGTAGCACCATTTATCAAAACAGTTTCGCCCGGTTTCATTCCTGCCCTGAAAAGAAGTGCCATCGCAGAACCGGCAACTGCATTGGGCAATGCCGCAGCAGTGGCGTCATCAATTCCTATTGGCAGTTTTACTATCCTGTTCTTTTCTGTTAATGCTTTTTCAGCAATCGTCCCGCTGATGCCAAATGCAAAAACTCTTGTGCCGTCAGCAAGCAAACCAACGCCATCACCGCCAATCACAGTCGCATTATGTTTATCGGCATCTGCAGAATAATGTCTTCCACTGGCTCTCCCCTTGTCAAAATGTTTGATGGCGGCGGCTTTCATCGTGATTAAAAGCTCATCCTCATTTTGCGCTATTGGTTCAGGAAAATCTATGTATTGAGGCATCTCTCCTTTTCGAAAAATTACTGCTGCTTTCATTTGATTACATTTTAATATCACAAAGCTATGCAGCACGGGTGCCCTACACGATAACATTTGTTATCAAATTCAGCTTTCTCTTTTTCGTTTTGCAAGTTTGCTTTTTATGCGGCTAAGATGAACTGTAGTAATGCCTAAATATGAAGCGATATAGTGCTGGGGAATGCGTTTTACAAGCTGCGGCTTCTCTTTAATCAGATCAAGATAGCGTTGCTCAGGCGTATCTTTTATGAAGGAGAAAAAATGCTTCATATACTCAAATGTTCTTTCAAATATGGAGTCGATGAATTTATCTCGTAGCAAACCGATCTTAGTAATTTCAGAAACTATTCTGTCAATATCTTTTTTATGAGCGTACCATATCACGCTTTTTTCGATCGTTTCAATGGTAACCGGGCTTGGAATTTTTTTTCTGAAACTTTCAATAGATGCTACAGTGCTGTTCTCAAAAAAAAATTGAAAAGTGATGTCTTTGCCGTAATTATTAAACCATGCACGAACGCAGCCTTTTTCAATAAAAAAAACTTTTTTTGAAATTTCGCCTTCATTCAACAACGCGGTTTTTGCATCAACTTCGATGCGCCTGAAACAGCTGATATACTCAGTCCATTTATTATCATCGATCGGAAATTTGTTGCGGTATTGCTCAAACATTTTTGCTGTTTTTGTAAATATCTTTATTTTTTATTTTTCAAAGGCTTTCAAATAAAATTACCAATATGAAAAAAGATGTTGCGAATACAGCACTTCTGGTTATGGATATGCAAGTTGGAATTCTTAAAATAGCTAACGATGCCTCAACATTCCCAAGCGATGTTGCTTATGGAATCGCTCATGCTCGCAGCAATAATATTTCTGTCATCAATGTAAGAGTTGGCTTCAGGCAAGGCGTGCCAGAAATATGTGCGAAAAATAAATTTTTTCCGCAAGCAAAGAGAGATTTGCGAATGCAAATATGGAGGAGTTTATGGCTATTGATCCTTGTGTTGCACCAGCAGATCATGAAATCGTTGTCACCAAACGAAGGATTAGTGCGTTCCCCGAAAGCGATCTTGAAGTGGTTTTGAGATCAAAAAACATTCAACATATTCTCCTCGCAGGTATTTCAACCAGCGGAGTTGTATTATCTACTGTGCGTGAAGCTGCAGATAAAGATTATGAAATAACCGTGCTTTCTGACTGTTGCAAAGACGCAGACGAAGAGGTGCACCTTGTGCTCATAACAAAAATCTTTCCTCGTCAGGCAGAAGTGTTGTCGCTTGAAGAATGGATGAAAAAATAATTACATAGAAAGCCTCAGCTCCTGGTCTGCCATGTTTCTTATTTCTTCCAATTCCTGATCGCTCATGCTTTTGAAAAAAGAATGCACCTTTTTGTATGCATTATTCACGATAGCATAAATATCCATTTTCTTAAAATCAGGATATAATTTTTCTAATTCGAAAATGATGTTCTGCAAGCGGGATTGTTCATTCGTTTGCATAGCTAAGTTGTTTTGATAAGAAAAGGTACAATTATTCTGCCAATAGCTATCCGCTTCAAGTAAAATTTAATATAAGCTTGTTTAATTGCATAAAAGGTCTTGTTTAGCCCAACTATCACAGATTGCTATTGCCAGTAACACTAATTATTCGGAAACAATAAAATGTGTACATTTATTATAAAGATTTTTTTAAAGCCTCTCGTTCCTGAAAGCAAAAGCAGATTGCCGGTCGTTAACTGAAAAATAAAAAAAACAATGATTCGACATACTGTGGTTTTTACATTGAAACATGCAGAAGGCTCTCGTGAAGAAAAAGATTTTATGGAGGCGGCTTTAAAATTGTCATCAATTGAGGGCGTGCATCATTTTGAATGCTTGCGGCAGATCAGCAAGAAAAATGCATTTACTTTAGGGCTATCAATGAAATTCGAAACGAAGAAGGCCTACGATGAGTACAACAATCATCCCGAACATCTTGCTTTTATAGAAAATTTTTGGATAAGGGATGTGGAAGATTTTATGGAGATAGATTAT
>DATGIX010000055.1:0-6636 GCA_035295505.1 Puia sp.
CTGATAAAATAACATTGATTCGGATCATTGGCGGCGGTCATAATAACCTCCCGACTTTTCCGGAGTATCATAATTTTATCAGAGATATTTTGAAAGAATGAAATAAGATTCAAGAAACAAGACTCAAGGAACAAGGTACAAATGAACAAGAAGAGAATTTTTCGCTGGATAAAGATTATTGTGCTTGCTTATTGCATTATTGGTATTGCATTTTATTATTTGCAGGATTACATTTTATTTCACCCTGAGCCGATGAGCAGGAATGCGAAATATCAGTTCACTGATTCCTGCAATGAAATAAATATTCCTTATAATAAAGAAACTTCGTTGAACATCATTCAATTCAAAACAAAAGATTCCGTCGCAAAAGGAGTTGTTCTTTATTTTCATGGCAACAGAAAAAATATTGGCTGGTATGCAAAGTATGCGGGCAATTTCACAAAAAACAATTATGAAGTCTGGATGCTAGAATATCCAGGATTTGGAAAAAGCACCGGCAAATTTGCGGAGCAGGAATTGTACGCATATGCATTGCAGTTATATAAACTCGCAAGAACAAAATATAAACCTGACAGCATTATCATCTACGGCAAAAGTCTTGGCACTTGTATTGCTTCACAGTTAGCTTCAGTTCGCGATTGCAAATATGTAATTCTTGAAACACCCTGCTACAGCATGACTTCACTCGTTTCACATTACTTACCAATCTATCCGGTAAGCAGAATGTTGCATTATCATTTCCCGAGCAATGAATACTTGCCAAATGTTACTGCACCTATAATAATCTTCCACGGAACAGATGATGGAGTTGTTCCTTACAGCAATTCGGAGAAATTAAAAACCGTTTTAAAAAAGACTGATGAGTTTGTGACGATTGATGGAGGCTCGCATAATAATATAAATGATTACCCCATTTTTCATAAGAAACTGGACTCGTTGCTGAAATGAGTTGGTGAATGGTCAATAGTGAATAGTGAATTTAAGAGCATCGACATAATCAAGAACCATTGACGATTGACTACTCACAATTCACTAATCAGGTTCTTTACTCTTTCCTGATGTTTTTTGGGTAGAAAATAATGATTATGAGAGATTGCTTTTTGATTTGAATAAACATCTAAGGGATGAAGTTTTTTATCATGCAGCACGTAAACACTATAACCGAACGGCTTAATCATTTCAAATAATTTAATCCGCTCTTTGTCTTCCGCGAGCTCACATAATAATATCGGATGAAATTTTTCAAGCACTTTCTGCATAGAAGCGAAAACAGAAACTTCCAGTCCTTCTACATCGCATTTGATAAAGTCAAGCTTTGGCAGATTTTGAAAAAGATTGTCGCCGGATTCATTCTTTATTTTTTCAGATTCGATGTATTCAAGATGAGTGCTTGTGTTCATCACTCTTGCGTAAGCAAATTTTTTCATGTTGTTCACTTTAGGGATTCCCATCTCTACAAATTCTCCATCGCCACCCAAAGCAACTTTTAACAGCTCAACATTACTGATGCTTTTTTTGTGAAGCAAATTCTGCAAAACATGATTGAACTTTCCCATCGGCTCTATCGCAATCACTTTACCAGAATCTTTTACCAGCCTGCTTAGTTCACAAGTGTAATATCCAAGATGAGCGCCGATATCAACACAATAATTTCCTTCTTCAATAATATATTTCAGGAAATATACGTCCTGATAATCCTGTCCCGCAAAACCGGTTTTATATATTTTTTGAAAAGAGCTCGCCAGAAATGACAGGTATCTTTTTTCGCCTAATACTGAAAGCAAGATTTTTTTTGTGCTGCTCATGTTGCGAAAATAAATGAATAAAATGTAATGCCTTAAACCAGCACCACATTGCTGCTTTTATTCTTCCAACACGGCTTTATTTTTTCCGGCTTTCAATTTATAGCCGGCTCCTATTTTCAATGCATAATTTTCTTTGCTATGGCTTACCGGGAAGTTAAAACAAACTGGATAATCATATTCCTTCACAACATCATAAATTATTTCATAAATCGATTTACCAAATGGTCGTTCTGTATCTTTCATGTCAGTAAAACCTCCGATGATTAGTCCTGCTAATTTATA
This sequence comes from Puia sp., assembly GCA_035295505.1. Classification (GTDB taxonomy): domain Bacteria; phylum Bacteroidota; class Bacteroidia; order Chitinophagales; family Chitinophagaceae; genus Puia. Next base: position 2,088 of record DATGIX010000055.1, read on the forward strand.
CAACTTGCCGCTTCTTTTTAATTGATAGAACATCCGGTCGATATTATACAAATATTCGCCGACATCTTCGAGAAACAAAATCCTTCCTTTTGTTTTTATGTCAGATGAAGAACCGTTTAAATGAGCAATCAAAGAAAGATTGCCACCCACCAGTTCGCCAATTGCTTCACCTTTTTTATTGAATTCATGAACAGCACATTCATATTTTATTTTCTTTCCTTCTAAAACATTTTTGAGGGATTGAACAAATTCATTTTTATATTCTTCATCATTGAACGCAGAAGCCATCGGCGCATGCAATGTTGAAATTTTGTAATTGGAATAAATATGTGAATGAAGAATGGTGACATCGCTGAAACCAATAATCCATTTTGGACTGTGCTTGAATTTCTTGAAACTGATTTGCTCAATAATCCTTCCGATGCCATATCCGCCACGAGCGCAAAGAATCGCTTTCACTTCATCATCATCGAGCATTTGCTGAAAATCATCAAGCCTTTCTTCATCAGTTCCTGAAAAATAATTTTGAGAATCGCTGCCTAATGTTTTTCCGATTTTTACTTTATAGCCCCACTCTTGTAACACATTAATACAAGTCTGCGCTTTTTCTAAAGCCATATAACCAGCAGGACAAACAATTCCAATTGTGTCTCCGGAATTTAAGTAAGGTGGGATTGTAATCATTATTATTAAATTTCTTTTAAAACTACTTCATCATTTTTTATTTCCAGCTTATGATGTATTCCACATTTCAAAGCATAATTTTCTTTTTGATGTCCCACTGGAAAATCAAAACAAACCGGGTAATCATATTCTCTTACTTTTTCTAAAACGATATCATAAAGCGTTCTGCCGAATTCTTCTCCTGCATCATCTGGTTTTGCTTTAAAGCCGCCAACGATTAATGCTTTTAAATGAGAGAGCTTTCCTGTCCGCTTCAAATTCCAGAACATTCGGTCAATGCTGTAAAGATATTCGCCGGTGTCTTCAACGAATAAAATTTTCCCTTCTGTTTTAATATCTGATTTGCTTGCAGAAAGCGATTCGATGGTTTTTAAATTTCCGCCGACTAATTGTCCTTCTGCGGCTCCAGATTTATTACTAGTATTCGGAGAAGCATGATATTTCATTTTGTCTCCGACAAGTGTTTGTTTGATGGAAATTATGGAATCAATCTGCGTTTGCTCGGCTTTTGTCCAGTCATCAGGAAAGCTGTTGCACATTTTTGAATGAATAGAAGCGATATTATAATTGCGATTCAAATGAGAATGAATAACAGTAATATCACTGAAGCCAATTATCCATTTTGGATGCAGAGAAAATTTGGTGAAATTTATTTTATCGATTATTCGTATTGCGCCATAACCGCCGCGTGCGCACATGATGGCTTTAATGGAATCATCGTCGAGCATTTGCTGAAAATCTTTTGCTCTTTCTTCGTCAGTTCCACCGAAAGTAAAATCTTTTTTTCCAACGGTGTCGCCTACCCGAACTTTGAATCCCCAATTCTCCATTTGCTGCATCGCAGATTGAATTTCCTGCAACGTGATATTCCCCGCAGGACATGTAATGCCAATAACATCTCCCGGTTTTAAATATTTTGGGATGATTAATGGCTTTGGAGTTTCATCTTCATTTTTGCTATTGAATGAAACAAGAGGAATTCCAGCGCTTGCGGTAATAACAGATGAGAGAAAGTTTTTACGGTTCATGTTTTAAAGATAACAAAATGTGCATTTTGGCATTGGTTCAGATTGCGGTATTTTTGCAAGCTCAAATCGCAGCCTGAAGCTGAATAGAAATTCTTCAGTACAAGAGTGCGACGCAAGAATGTTGAGAAGCGGACAAATGCTGGTTTCATAATAAAACATATCAAATAAAAGAATGACAGATTACAAAAGAATACTAGTGACCGCAGCTTTGCCTTATGCGAACGGGCCAGTGCATATCGGGCACATGGCGGGCGTGTATATACCTGCTGATATATATGTCCGTTATCAGCGTGCACAAAAACGCGACATCAAATTTGTGTGCGGCAGCGATGAACATGGCGTTCCGATTACTATCCGTGCGATGAAAGAAGGTATCACGCCGCAACAAGTGGTCGATAAATATCATGCGATTATCAAAGATAGCTTTGCGCAGATGGGCATTTCGTTCGACATCTATTCACGCACGTCGAATAAAGTACACCACGAAACAGCTTCGGATTTTTTTACGAACCTATATGACAAAGGTTTGTTCGAAGAAAAAGAAACGGAGCAATATTATGATGAGAAAGCAAAAGTTTTTTTAGCAGACAGATATATTGTCGGCACTTGTCCGGTTTGCGGAAACAACAGAGCTTATGGCGACCAGTGCGAAAATTGCGGTTCATCACTAAGCCCTGAAATGTTGATTAATCCGCACAGCACATTGAGCGATGCAGTGCCTGTGAAAAAGAAAACAAAACATTGGTATTTTCCTTTGCAGAATTATGAGCATTGGTTGAGCGAATGGATTCTGGATGGGCATAAAGAATGGAAGCCGAATGTGTATGGACAGTGCAAAAGCTGGCTGGATAACGGTTTGCAGAGCCGTGCAATGACACGCGACAGCAATTGGGGAATCAAAGTTCCGTTGCCAGATGCGGAAGGGAAAGTGCTGTATGTTTGGTTCGATGCACCGATTGGATATATTTCTGCAACCAAAGAATTGACTAATGAGTGGGCAGATTATTGGTGCAAAGAAGATACAAAGCTGATTCATTTCATCGGCAAGGATAATATTGTTTTTCATTGCATTATTTTTCCCGCGATGTTGAAAGCACATGGAAATTTTGTGCTGCCTGATAATGTTCCTGCGAATGAGTTTTTAAATATTGAAGGAGAAAAAGTTTCAACAAGCCGCAATTGGGCAGTGTGGGTAAATGAATATCTGCAGGATTTTCCCGGATGTGAGGATGTGCTTCGCTATGTGCTTTGCAGCAATGCGCCGGAAACAAAGGACAATGATTTTACATGGAAAGATTTTCAGGAAAAAAATAACAGCGAGCTTGTTTCTATTTTCGGAAATTTTGTGAACCGGACATTTGTGCTGATGCATAAGTTATGCGGAGGCAAAGTGCCAAAATTGCATGAGGATGTTTTGGATGAAGATGACAAATTCATCATTGCACAAATAGAAAGCGCTAAAAAGAAAGTTGAAGAAAATATTGAGAATTATAAATTCCGTGATGCGCTTTTTGAAGTGATTGACTTGAGCAGAAAAGGAAATCAGTATTTGCAGAAGAAAGAACCGTGGAAAAAAGCTTCAAACGATAAGGAACAAGTAACAAGTGAAGCAAATCAAAAATCAATTGATAATTGCCTTCATCTTTGTTTGCAGCTTACAGCAAATCTTGCAGTGCTTATTAATCCATTTTTGCCAAACACTGCAAAGAAAATGTTGCACATGATGAAAGTGGTTGATAAGATACTCGATTGGGAAAATGCAGGAAAAATAAAATTGCTCAGCGTTGGTTATAGCTTGCGCCCACCTGAATTATTGTTCAGAAAAATTGAAAATGAAGAAATAGTTGCGCAGGTGGAGAAGTTGAAAGCAGGATTAGTTTCCAGTTCCCAGTCTGCAGTTTCCAGTCCTCAAAAACAAGCCGAAGCTGAAATTCAAATCAAACCAACTATTCAATATGATGATTTCGCGAAGCTCGATTTAAAAGTCGGAACTATTCTTTCTGCAGAAAAAGTGGAGAAGGCGGATAAATTATTAAAGCTTGAAATTGATTTAGGATTTGAAAAGAGAACAATTGTTTCTGGAATCGCATTGCATTTCAAGTCTGAAGAAATTATCAATAAACAAGTCGTTGTTGTTGCAAATCTTGCTCCGCGGAAAATGCGAGGCATTGAAAGCAATGGAATGATATTAATGGCAGAAGACAACGAAGGTAAATTGCATTTCGTGAAACCTGAAAACGATATTAACCCGGGAGCATCGGTGACTTAAAAAGTGAATGGCGAATCGTGAATGGTCAATTATTGGAAATTCACCATTGACTATTCACCATCAAACCTCAACAAAATAATTTATGAGCATAAAAATTGGTTTTATCGGTCTTGGCAGTTTGGGAACACCGATTGCATTGAATTTGCTGGAAAGCGGTCATGAATTGTATGTTTATAATCGCACTGTATCAAAAACACAATCACTTGCTGCGAATGGTGCTTTTGTTTGTGAGAGCATTGCTGCGCTTGCAAAAAAAGCAGATATAATTTTCAGCATTGTTTCTGATGATGCTGCGTTAAAAAGTATTTGTGAAGGAGAAAATGGATTGGTAAATAATATGAAGAAAGATGGCGTTCATGTTTCCATGAGCACCATTCTTCCACAAACTGCGGCAGATTTGGCATTGCTTCATCAGCAAAATAATCAACATTATTTTGCTGCTCCCGTTTTTGGCAGACCAGAAGCTGCCATTGCAAAAAAAATGAACTTTGCTGTTAGCGGCAAAGAAAATATCAGAAAACAAATTGAACCAATACTGAAAGATGCGGGAGCGATTGGCATTTGGGAT
>DATGIX010000056.1:0-19895 GCA_035295505.1 Puia sp.
TGCGTCGCGCATCAATCGCTCAACATGATATTCTTTCACATAGCCATATCCGCCGTGAACCTGCACTGCTTCCGTTGAAACCCACATCGCTGTTTCGCTTGCATACACTTTCGCCATCGAAGAACTCAGCGCATAATCCATTCCATTATCTTTTTCCCATGCTGCTTTCAGACACAATAATCTTGCTGCTTCTATCCTCGTTGCCATATCAGCCAGCTTGAATTGAATTGCCTGGTGCTGCATGATTTCCTTGCCAAATGCTTTTCTTTCCTTTGAATATTTCAATGATAGTTCATAAGCGCCACTAGCAATACCCAATGCTTGTGAAGCAATCCCAATGCGCCCTCCTGCTAATGTCTTCATCGCAAACGTGAAACCAAAACCATCTGCGCCAATCCTGTTTTCCTTCGGCACTTTCACATCAGTAAAAGAAATGCTATGCGTGTCGCTTCCACGAATGCCCAATTTATTTTCTTTTGCTCCAACTGCAACACCGTTCCATTTTTTCTCAACAATAAATGCATTGATGCCTTTGCTGCCTTTGGCCACATCTGTTTGTGCCATCACTAAATACACGCTTGCAGAGTTGCCATTGGTGATCCAGTTTTTTGTTCCGTTCAGCAAATAATAATCGCCTTTATCTTCTGCAATGGTTCTTTGCGAAGTCGCATCGCTGCCCGCTTCCGGCTCGCTTAATAAAAAAGCGCCGATATGTAATTCACCATCTTTATTCCCCTGCGCCAATGGTGTGAGATATTTTTTCTTTTGTTCTTCCGAGCCAAAAGCCTGCAGTCCCCAACACACAAGGCTGTTATTAACGCTCATGCACACACTCACGCTTGCATCAATCTTGCTGATCTCTTCCATGGCCAGCACATAGCTAACCGTATCCATTCCTGCGCCGCCATATTGTGTGTCCACCATCATTCCCATAAAGCCAAGCTCTGCTAATTTTTTGATTTGTTCTTTTGGGAATTTCTGATTTTCATCTCGTTCAATAACGCCCGGCAAACATTCATTCACGGCAAAATCCCTTGCTGCTTTTTGAATCATTAATTGTTCTTCTGATAACTGAAACTGCATGTGAAAAGATTAAGGTGTGCAAAAATAGAAAATAAAAAGAGAAACTAACAAGCGTTAGTAATAATAAATGGCAACTATATACAAATTGGGACAAGAACGTATAAAAAAAGTCAAATTTTATTATCTGTTTCGGTACTAGAAGTATTCTCTGTTTCTTGTTTGTGCTTTTTATTTTTTACTAAAGATATAATCATTGATATTATGAGCACGGCTATAGCAATTACTGAAATATAGAACACGAATAAAATTATGTTGTGAGTTTCGCTGTTTGGAATCATTGTTTACTCCTTTCTTCTTTCAGTTCATATTAGGTACAATGCACGCGTCGCTGCATTTTAAAAACCGCCAGTGATTGAACGTTCTTTTTCATAATCACGAATGTACGTCTTAATGAAATGCCTTACTAAAGAGGATCATGGAAATCAAGCTGTAGGCTTTCACAATCTCTATAATGCTATTCAATTGCCTTGAACTTCACGCACTTCCCGAATCATCCGAAAATCCTAACTTTGCTTTAATTGCTGGCTGCATGAAATTACTTCATCAAAAAGATATTGCTTTTTCTTCATTCGCGAAGCTAATGCTCCCGGTGAACTTTTATATCCCTGATTAAGTTGCCAGTTTCTTTCTTACCCTTTTACTGATTCATAGATTCAAATTTTTTTGACAATTCATTGTTTTATTATGGCAAAAAATAATTCCACCAAATTAAATGTATCATCTGAAGTCGGCACCCTGCGCCGGTTATTAGTGCACAGTCCTGACAGCGGCCTGGGGAAAGTAGTGCCCTCAAAAGCGCAGGACTGGCTCTTCGAAGATATCGTTCATCTTGACACTATCCGGAGAAAAGAATATGATTTTTACACAAAAATTTTATTATACTTTCTTGACCCCAAAAAAATAAAGGGCAAGCTGAAAGATATTGATGCAGAAAAAAGCAAGCGCAATTTTTATAAGCCGGATAATGAAGGGTTTTTCAAATCTGAAAATGTGGTGGAACTGCAATGGCTGCTTGCAGATATTCTAACTGACCATGAAATAAAATTGAAATTGGTTGCATCGGTCTGCGCGATAGAAAATTGCTCCTACGATACACAAAAAGAATTACTGGAGCTTGATGCTATTTCACTATCAAAAACATTTATCACTGGTTCACAGAATGACGGCAAAATGCTTTTTGCGCCCATCCCGAATTTTATTTTCACACGAGATATCGGCATCGTTATTAATGACCATGTTCTTTTGAACAAGCCTGCAAAAAAAGCGAGGACCAGGGAAGCATTGATTGCAAAATATATTTTCTTTAATCATTCTCTTTTCAAAGACTATCACAACAATATTATTGAATTGCCAGACACAACACATCATTTTTTATTGCCGAAAGAAGGTGATGAAAAGAAAGTGACGCTGGAAGGTGGCGATGTGATGGTCATGAGCAAAGATCACATACTCATTGGCGTTAGTGAGAGGACATCCATGGAAGCAGCACATCAGGCGATTAATATTTTATTCGAAAAAAATTTATTGAAGAAAATAACGATTGTAAAAATTCCGAAGAAAAGAGATTACATGCATATCGATACTGTGTTCACTCAGGTGAAAAAAAATGTGTGGGTAATGCTCGGCAATTTTTCGAAAAAATCAATGAAACATGAAGATTCTGACTCAGTACAGCGCGTTTTAGAAGGCAGCAAAAAAGAGGACAAACTAAAAATCATTCAATTCAAAAAGAAAGACATTGAAAACCCAAAGACTTTTGATAACCTCGAAGATTTGCTGATTGATATCAGCGAAAATGATCTGGGCTGCAAAGACAAAGTAAAATTTATTTATTCTGGTAATAATGAATTTCCATTTGATGCCAGAGAGCAATGGACAGATTCATGCAATCTTCTTGCATTGAAAGAAGGTGTTGTGCTAGGTTATGACAGAAATGATAAAACTGTTGAAGCATTTAAAGAAAATGGTTTTGAAACCATTCATGCAAACGAACTGATCGAAAACCTTGAGAAAGGAAAAATAAAAACCGACGAAATGAAAGACACTTTAATATTAATGCCATCAGCGGAGTTATCGAGAGCAAGAGGCGGATTTCATTGCATGAGCATGCCTCTGCTGAGGGATGAGATATGATGAAAAATACGAGATACGAGATGTTACTAAATTGATCTCGCTACTTTTCAATCTCGTATCCCGCATCTCGTATCTCACAACTCTTTCCAACATCCCAAATTCCTTATATTGCGTTTTCAACAAAACCTTTCCTATAATGCCTTATCTGAAATTCAGTAGCAGTAAAGCTGTAAAAATAATGCAAACAACTTCTCATCTTTTAATGATCAAACCGGTGAACTTCACGTTCAATCCGGAAACTGCAGTGAACAATGCATTTCAGGTTGCAGGAAAAGATAACAATGCACAGGAAAAAGCGGCAAAAGAATTTGATGGTTTTGTGCAAGTGCTCAGATCAAATGGTGTGGATGTAACAGTGATTGACGATACACCTGAGCCATATACACCTGATTCTATTTTCCCTAATAACTGGATTTCATTTCACAGCAATGGAACAGTTTGCTTATATCCCATGTTTGCATCCAACAGAAGGCTTGAAAGAAAAAAACATGTGATTGATGCAATTGCTTCTAAATTCAAGATTACAAAACTGATCGACTTCAGCTATTATGAAGATGAAAATCATTTTCTGGAAGGAACAGGAAGTATTGTGCTTGACAGAGAAGAGCGCATTGCTTATGCATGCCTTTCACCGCGCACTGATAAAAAAGTGCTGCAGGATTTTTGCAAAACAATGGGCTATAAGGGAATGGCTTTTAGTGCTGTGGATCAGAACAAGAAACAAATTTATCATACCAACGTGATGATGTGCGTTACAGAAAGATATGTGATAGTTTGTCTTGATTCATTAAATATTCGTGATGAAAGAGAAGAACTGATGGATGCAATCAAAGAGTCAGGAAAAAAAGTTTTTGAAATTACGTTAGATCAGATGAATCATTTTGCCGGAAATATGCTGCAAGTCACAAATAAAAATAATGAAAGATTATTAGTGATGTCAACTCAGGCATACGAATCACTGCAAGACAGCCAAATCAAGAAGCTCAGCCAGTACAATAAAATTATCCATTCTGATCTCAGAGTTATTGAAACGAATGGCGGAGGAAGCGCAAGATGTATGATGGCAGAAGTTTATCTGCCTGAAAAAATATACACCCCTGAAAACGTATAAGACGTCCGACAATTGTTTTTGAAATATCAAAGACGGAAGATCTTTGCATCCTCAGTCTTTGATAAAATTTTCTTCCCTAAAATGCTTTCTTATCTCCTGACAGTGCGGCAAATTTCGGAGTCACGCCTGTATTATAAAAAATAAAGGAATAAATATCAGCCATGGTTTCAATTGCTTTAGAAGTGTTGCTCGCGCCATGACCGGAATTTGTGTCGATGCGTATCAGCAAAGGATTTGAGCCTTTATATTTTTCCTGCAAAGTGGCCACATACTTGAATGAGTGAGCAGGAACTACCCTGTCGTCATGATCTGCAGTCGTGATTAATGTTGCCGGATAATTTATTCCCTCTTTGATGTTATGCAATGGAGAATATTTATAAAGATTTTTAAAATCATCTGCACTATCGCTGCTGCCATATTCTGCAATCCAGTTCCAACCGATGGTAAATTTCTGGAAGCGAAGCATATCCAATACACCAGCTTGACCTATCGCCACTTTAAACAAATCAGGGCGCTGATTGATCACTGCACCAATCAGCAAACCACCATTGGAGCCGCCACGAATTGCAAGTTTTGTGTTTGATGTATATTTTTTTGAAATGAGATATTCACCGGCTGCAATAAAATCATCAAATACATTTTGCTTTTTGAAACGCATGCCAGCTTCATGCCATTTTTCGCCATACTCGGAACCGCCCCGCAAATTGGCAAGCGCATAAACACCACCTTGTTCAAGCCATGGAATTAATGTTGCACTGAATGCAGGCTGCATGCTGATATTGAAACCGCCATAAGCATACAAGAGTGTCGGATTATTTCCATCAAGCTTCAAGCCTTTTTTATAAACAATGAACATTGGGATTTTTGTGCTGTCCTTGCTTGGATAAAAAATTTGTTTTGTTTCGTAATCATCAGGCACAAATGAAACTTCAGGCTTACGAAAAACAGTGCTTGCTCCGGTTGCAATATCATATTTATAAATCGTCGGCGGAAAAGTGAAAGAAGTGAATGTGTAGAAAACAAATTTATCATCTCTTTCTCCGCCAAAGCCACTGGCAGTGCCAACTCCCGGCAGTTTTATTTCTTTCTCAATTTTTCCGTTATAATCGCATACATATAACCGTGAAGTCACGTCTTTCAGATAACTCACAAATAATTTTCCACCTGCTGTCCCGGCATTTTCCAGTGGTTCTGGCTTTTCAGGTATAATTGTTTTCCAATTGGCTTTGTCAATGTTTGCAGGATCAATTAAAATGATCTTGCTGTTTTTTGCATGATCATTTGTCTGAACCAAAAATTTATTTCCGATATTATCTATCACACCATACGAAAATTTTCCAACGTCTTTGATCAAAGGTTTGAAAGTTTTGTCACCGCTCAGGTTATCGCGATAGAATAGCGCATTTCCTTCAAGCCCTTTCCCTCTGTCTGAAATGCTAAGAAAAGAATAGCGCTCGTCTTCACTCGTGCCAAGAAAATGAAAACGCTGAGGGTTCGCAGGGTCTTCGTATACCAATTCATCTTTTTGTTGCGAGGTATTGATGAGATGAAAATAGACCTGATGATTTTCATTTTTTGAAGAGAGCTCCTTTCCTTTTTCTGGAGCAGGATAACGGCTGTAATAAAAACCATTTCCCTGCCATGCAATTCCTGAAGCTTTCACCCAATTTACTGTATCATCCAGATCTTTTCCCGTGGTCATGTCTTTAACAAAGTAAGTTTCCCAATCGGAACCACCTTTTGACAAACCATACACAGCATATTTCCCGTCTTTAGAAAGCTGGAAAGCCACAAGCCTTGTCGTGCCATCGGATGATAATTTGTTAGGGTCAATGATCACTTCGGGCTTGCCATCGAAGCCTTGTTGACGATAAAGCACAGATTGATTTTGCAATCCATCATTTTTGTAATAATAAAAATATTCTCCTTTTCTAAATGGCGCAGAATATTTCGGGTAATTATAAACCTCTTCAATTCTTTTTTTCATCTGCTGGCGATAAGGGATTGCGCTTAGATAAGAAAAAGTAACATCATTTTCCTGTTTCACCCAAGCCTTTGTTTCTGCGCTAGTGTCGTTCTCCAGCCAGCGGTATGGGTCGGCAACTTTTGTTCCATGGTAGTCATCGACCCAATCCGTTTTTTTGGTGGTAGGATAAATAATTTTTGATTGCTGAGCAACGGAACAATCTATTATCACTAAAAGAAATGCAAGAAGTACTAATAGAAACTTTCTCATAAATTTTTATTTATCGCAATTAGAAATATAAACGTATATCAAAATGATATTGACAAGACTAAATTAAATTCACTTCCCTTTCAAGCTTTACTCCAAATTTTTTTTGCACGCTTTGCAGGATATCTTCGCTCAGATCATAAATTTCTTTTCCTTTCGCGTTTCCATAATTCACCAGCACCAATGCCTGTTGGGCATGACAGCCTGCATCTCCTTTGCGAAAGCCCTTCCAGCCACATTGCTCAATCATCCAGCCTGCAGCGAGCTTGACACTATTGTCCGGGTTTTTATACCCGACAATCAATGGAAATTCTGTTTTTAGATCATTAAACTTTGCTGAAGTTACCGAAGGGTTTTTAAAGAAACTTCCCGCATTTCCAATCTTCGCAGGATCCGGTAGTTTAGAGCTTCTGATATTGATTACCGCCAAAGAAATTTTTTTAGCTGATAATTCTGTCACGCCCATTGAATTCAATTCTTCTTCAATCGCGCCGTAGCTTGTATTGAATTTCGGGATTTTATTTAAGCAATACGTGACATTTAAAATCACAAACTGTTCTTTCAATTTATTTTTGAAAACACTTTCGCGATAGCCGAAGCCGCAATCATTAACACTAAACGTGAAAACCTTTTTTTCTTTCAGATGAAAGGCTTCAAGCTCATAAAACAAATCTTTTATCTCAACACCATAAGCACCGATGTTCTGCATCGGGCTTGCTCCAACATTTCCCGGAATCAAAGAAAGATTTTCAAGTCCTTGCCAATTGCGCTGAAGTGTATATAAAACAAATTGATGCCAGTTCTCTCCTGCCCCAGCCTTCACATAAATATATTGAGCATCTTCTTTTATCAATTCGATTCCTTTGATTTCATTTTTCAAAACAATGCCATCAAAGTTTTTTGTGAAAAGGATATTGCTTCCTCCGCCGAGGATAAAAGTTGTGAGTTGAGAGTTGAGAGCTATAAGCTCGGATAAATCATCAGAGTTATTGAACGTGGAAAAATATTTTGCTGAGACATCAATGCCGAAAGTGTTCAATTGTTTCAGAGAAATGTTTTGCTGAATTTGCATAGGAAATAATAAATAAAACACAAGTTAATGAAAAGATGAATTGTGCATTTATGCGTCATATCTCAAATCATATTGTATTTCTTTTTCATTGAAATAAATTGCGGGATGAAAAATCTTTTTGTAAATCTATTAACTTTCTGAAGCCTTACATGCAAGCCTCGAATAAAATTTTTTGCGTAAGTTGAGGGTAATTTCAAACAATTATTTTATGCGTATCCTTTTGGCGTTGCTGTTTTTCTTCGTTGCTTTCAATTCTTTTTCTCAAGATCCGGAATATAATGATTTCAGAAGAAAAAATGAAGGCTTTGCACACGTAACAGATAAATCTTTGCGCAGCGACCTTTCATGTTTCACCATTGGTGGAATTGAAGAAAGCATGGGCAAAGGCAAGCTGAAGGAATTGCCTGTGAAGGAATATGGACCGGATTTCATCATTTTTGATAGTAATCAAATAAGAGTGACAATCAAAGCTGCTCCATTTTTTTCTACCAAGCACAAGCTTGCAAAAGAAGGTGAGCATCTAGTGAAGATTGACAACCGGCCATATTATGGGAACTATGGGAAGATACCTTCAACAGCAATTGGTAAAGTTACAGTCACAATTGGAAAGGACACCGTTGCAATTCCTGAGAGTGCATGGGCGGCACTCTATAATCCCACCTTTACTTACAACGAAAACGGCACCATTAAAACCAAAGATGCAGTTTATCTTTCACCAGATAAACGAACATTTTATATTTATATGCTCAACAAAGACGACACTGGAAGCTATGAAGTAACATGGATCATCCAGGACAAACAATATTTGAAAAGAGTGCTTGATTATGGATTTACAAAGTAAGTTTTGTTCACTTACTAGTACTGTTCAATTCTTTTTATTCTTCAGTGATTTCTGAAATTACAAATTCATAATTTTATACTTCAGTTTCTCTTCACTTCATAATATTCTTATTCATGAACTATTCACAAATTGCGGAATTGCTTGGCAAAGAAAATGAAAACCTTTTCACTCATGTTTGTTCAACACTCACAAAAGATAATTTGCATTTGCCTTCACCAGATTTCGTGGACGATGTTTTTGCAAGCTCAAACAGAGTGAACCAAACGCTCCGCAATCTTCATTCTTTATTTTCGACAGGAAGACTTGCTGGTTCAGGCTATTTATCAATATTACCTGTGGACCAGGGAATAGAGCACAGTGCCGGAGCTTCTTTTGCGCCTAACCCAATTTATTTCGATCCTGAAAACATCGTGAAACTTGCTATTGAAGGAGGGTGCAATGCAGTGGCATCGAGCTTTGGAGTGCTTGCGTCGGTGTCAAGAAAATATGCACACAAAATTCCATTCATTGTAAAAATAAATCACAACGAGCTGCTCACCTATCCCAATAAGGCAGATCAGATCATGTATGGAAAAGTGAAAGACGCATGGAACATGGGCGCAGCAGCAGTTGGCGCAACCATTTATTTTGGATCAGAAGAATCAGACAGACAGATCACAGAAGTTGCTTATGCTTTTGATGAAGCACACAAGCTTGGAATGGCAACTATACTTTGGTGTTATCTGCGCAATAATGCATTCAAAAAAGACGGCGTGGATTATCATGTTTCCGCCGACCTGACCGGACAGGCAAACCATCTTGGCGTTACCATTCAGGCAGATATCATTAAACAAAAACTTCCTGAAAATAATGGCGGTTACAAAGCGCTCAACACCGGCAGTTCAAGCTATGGAAAATTAGATGAAAGAATTTACACGCAGCTCACTACCAGCAACCCGATCGATCTTTGTCGCTATCAGGTTTTGAATTGTTATATGGGAAGAGCCGGATTGATCAATTCGGGTGGCGCATCAGAAGGAAGCAAAGATCTGATGGAAGCCGTTCGAACTGCAGTTATTAATAAACGAGCAGGTGGAATGGGCTTGATATCCGGAAGGAAATCTTTTCAAAAACCATTTAAAAATGGAGTTGCTCTTTTAAATGCCATTCAGGATGTGTATCTCGAAAAAGAAATAACAGTTGCATAGCACTAAAAATTAGTTTTTAATAATGAAGAAAAAACTGCCAATCACAACCATATTCACAGACATTGGAGGTGTGCTGCTCACAAACGGATGGGACCGCGAAGCAAGAAAAAAAGCAATCAAACTTTTTAAGCTGGATGCTGAAGAAACAGAAGAAAGGCACCATCTCACATTCGACACTTACGAAGTGGGCAAACTGAGCCTGGAAGAATATCTTGACCGGGTTGTGTTTTATGAAAAAAGAAATTTTACCAAGAAACAATTTCGCGAATTTATGTTTCAACAAACCAAGCCATTTCCTGAAATGATTGATATGATGGCAAGATTAAAAAAAGAACATCATTTGAAAATAGCCGTGGTGAGCAATGAAGGGTTAGAGCTTAATGAATATCGTATTAAAACTTTCAAGCTCGGATCTTTTGTTGATTTTTTTATATGCTCTGGCTTTGTACATTTCAGAAAGCCAGATAAGGATATTTTTAAAGTTGCATTGAATACTGCACAAGTAGATCCTTCGCAGGTTATATATGTAGAGGACAGGCCAATGTTCGTTCAGGTTGCAGAAAGCCTCGGCATCCGTGGGATCAGGCATGTGGATTATCAGTCGACTTTTGAACAGTTAAAATCAGTTTTAAATTAATACTGCACTTAATATTGTTTATTCTGATTAAATTAGCGTAACCAAAAATCATATCGCATGAGAATAAAATCTTTTTTAAGCCTTTTATCTATCTGCATAATTAGCATTCATTCAAACGCACAAGTCTTTGAAAAAAAAATTATCCCTGCCGGGCAAAGCGTATCAACGTTTTCTTATTATTTGCTCCCAGCTTTCACCGAAGGTGTGGTGAGAATGAAAGATGGTAAAAATATAACTGCAAAAATGAATTTTACTTTGGTGACCTGTGATATGCAGTTCATTGGCCCCAAAGGAGACACCTTGAGTTTATCAGAACCTGAAACTGTTGATTCTATATATCTGCAGGGAAGTGTATTCTTTTATATTTTTAAAAAAGGATATTTTCAAATCCCCAACGATTCTTTAAGCCCGGTTAGGCTTGCTGTTTTTAGGAAAACAAGCTACGAGCCCGTTAAAATCGGTGCCATGGGCGTGCCATCTCACAGCACAGCCATTGACAACTTCGCTACCATTAGTGATGATAGAGCCAACACCAAGGAATTAATTCTTAATGTTGACATTTATGTCAGCAATCAATCAAGCTATTATTTTCTTGAAAAAAAATATGCTGATATCGTAGCCGCATCAAAGTCTTCGCTCTTGAGAATATTCAAGAATAATCAAGATCAAATAGAAGAATATATCAAAGCTAATAAGATCAATTTTTCCAAGGAAGCTGATTTGCTGAAAGCTCTTCAGTTTTGCAATACTTCATCAATACCCAAAAGCTGAACTTAGCTTTTAACTTGTTCTTAAAACGCCAAAACCCTTGCAAAAAGCAAGGGTTAGCGACCGATACTAAAATTTATATCCTGGTTTTTCATGCTTCTTTTTGTGGTGGACGGGTTCATTCAGAAGCAAAAAATTTTATCAGCAATAAGCAAGAGGTGTAAATGAATAATCAACGTTCACAAACTCTTTGATGTGATGGCCATCTTCGTACAAAACAATCATGGAGCTTTTCTTTTCGTCAGTGAGCGTTCTTAGCCTTAATATTTTTTCAACGATAGATTTTCTGTCGACCCAGGAAAAATGATTCTCGACTTTCATGTATTCATGAACACCATGAACAATTTCTCCAGATTTAAGGACATGAACAGTGCTTACAGTTCCAGAAGCTGATGGGTTATAAAAGGCTGAGGGTTTCATTTTAATGTATTTATATTATTTACGAATGCGAATACTCAAATACAGTTTTGTATTAAGCAAACAGCTTAAAGCAGAATAATATCAACTCATCAATCGCACGTTCAATAAGGAAGAGGAAATTCAGATAGTCTTTATGGGGGCGGGTTTACAGAGGTTGTGTAGACTTTTTTAAATAACAAAAAACGTACCAAACATTTGCAAATCAATAAAATCCCTATTTTATCTTGCAATAAACTAAAGAACACAACGGATCAACTATGATTCTTGTAAAAGAATCAGTGGCACTTAAGAAGAAAAGTCCACAGCAGCATTTTTTTGCACTCAGTCAATCAAAATGTAAAGGCAAAATCTCAATTGTTAACTTTCACGTTTTTTATTAATGATGGAAAACAAAACGTAATTTTATAATAGAAAATGAATGGCATGCGCGTAACATTTTTGTTTATAATATTGATTTCTCCTTTCGGACTAAAAGCACAGACTGCATTGCCCCTGCCTTCTGCTGAATTTGCACAAAGAGGAATTTTTCTAAACAGTAATCATTCTTTTGATACCCCAGGAAATAAAAAATGGTTCTTGAGTTCTTATAGTGCTATATCAACAAGCTTTGCTTTTTTTAATGGTGGGAGCGCAACTGTTTTATCAGCACCAGTAGGCTTACAACTAAATCGCAGGCTCAATAATAATCTATATGCTTTTGCAGGGATATCTGTTGCGCCGGCTTATGTTAATTTCAATAGCTCTTTCCTCTCTTCTGATGTCAACAAATTTTATCCGGGCAGCAACTTCTATAATTCAAACAACCTTGGTTTATATTCAAGAGCTGAGATGGGGCTAATGTATGTGAACGACGCAAGAACATTTTCTATCTCAGGCAGCTTCAGCGTTCAGAGAGGAAGCTATCCGATATTTTCTCATCAACAGTTGAACACCTCAAAGCAAAACAATTTGATTTCGGGGAACAGGTAAAAATTTGCAGAATGCATGGGATGCTCAAATCAATCCTGCCAGTGGTATCTCCAGCAAACAATTAAATTCACGGGCGAAATCTACAGACACACGCGCATGAATGGCTCCCTGCCGATCCAGAAAACGCTGTTTGCCATCAATAGAAAAAACACCTTCATGCCATATATCAGCATGAATATATAAACCCTGACGACCGTTGCATAAAAAGCATATAAAATTATCGGGGCGGATATCATCTCCGGGAAGAGCAACAGGAACCAGATAGGGTTTGTTATCAAGGGGGAAAAACATTTGCCCGCCATCGGGATGATAATTAGCGTGCCACATCAGGATTCTTTCTGGTTTTGCATCGTGTAGCTCTGAACATAAATCAGGATCATTTGCGTAGCCTAATATATAATGGCCACCAACAGCTTCATTCTTTCCGTATAAAATATCGCCTTTCCATTCACTTGAAAATACTCCTTCCGTTGTCCCGCCTTCATCGCCGCTATCAATGTCCACTGGCCTCCATCCTTTCGCAGGCCATCTTGTTATTTCAACTGAACAATTTGCAGGATCATCGATAAGCCAGCCATAACCTTTCACGCTTTCATGAGTTGCTTCAATAATAGGGATCCTGAAATGTTTTAGGCCGCTAGGCAAACCGGGGTTCAGATAATCCGGTACTATTGATTCCATGCATGAATATTTATTAGCAAGATAAAAAATTATTGAAGATGAAAAGATGATAAAGAAAAATCAAACAAGAATGATCCTGATGAAGGAAATTAGTTTTCTCAATATATCGTTCCTCAATCTATTATACTTGTGAATAAGCCACTGGCTCCAGGAATATTTTAGTGATGCGAGAAACGGTATTTGCATATTCCGGGTCTGCTGAAACTCTTTTCCAATCAGGATCGTTAGCAAACGCACCCCAATTTTTATCGCGTTCTTCCATGTTGGCAAATGTGACCATATAAGTAAGGCATGGCATCTCCTGCCCCGCTATTACTTCGCCAAAAAAAACTGGCGTTAATTTGGTGCGGTAAAAAATCGTGAACTCTTCTTTATTGAACATTTTTATTTTTCGTGCAAGCGCATCTTCATTGTAGCCTTCATAAGTACGAAGCTCAAATATGCGCGGCTCTTTTTTGGGAACTGCGAGTTGAGGCAGTCCGTCAAAAGCAATCATCAGTTTGCTTTTATATCTCGTGTAAGGAAATTTATCGGCCGTCAGTTTCATATAACCGGCTGAAGCAGATTTATACGAGTCGTCTGTTTTAAGTTTTGTATTAAAAGTCACAAAATCGTTAAACGTTGGATATGTAACCAGCAAATAAATTTTCACAGGCTCTGATTTGCCAAGCTCTTTAAAGACCCCCACATTCTTTGCTCCAAATTTATTAAGCGAAGGAATAAGCGCATTTTGAAAATAGTTGTGCAACTCATTTTCACTGGTGCCGAAATGCATTTCGTATTCTCTTAATTCAAGAATTGCTTTTTGCTCATCAGGGTTTTTCTGTGAGAATGTGCTCCCCGTTGCTAATGTTGAAGCAGCTAATAATGATGACTGCACGAATTTTCTTCTTTTCATATTATTTTTTTATGTTGTTTAAAACAAGCACCATCTTGATAAATGTCTAACGGACACATAAATTTAATTAAACAAAACTAGATTGTCTCATTGGTAAATGAGACAATTTTCTCTTCGAAATAAAATTTACTTGTTAATAATAAATGAAGCTTAGTACTTCTACTCATGGAAAGTACTGATTTTTTCTGTGAATTATAATAAGGCATGAAAATTGTCGTTTACGGTTGTCCATTCCTGTTAAACTTGAATTCCTATCTGTTTGTATTAAAGCCATATCGGCTGTAATCATTTAAACCGATTATTATTTTTTCATCATTCTTGTTGTGGCTTAACATGAACACAAAATTAATTACCTATATCCTATCCGGGTTTCTTTTGGGTATTGTCAAAAACAGTTATTCCCAATGCAGTGTAACTGTCCCTTCACAGGGTGCCTGCAGTGGATGCACCAATAATCCTTCGGGCACTATCACATTAAGTACAAATGGCGCATCGGTTTGCTATAGCGGATCATCTACCATTTCCACATTAACAATCAACGGGAACAATGTTACCGTTTACATCTGTGGCAGTATTACAATTACAAATATTGGAGGCAACGGCACCGGCGTATCAATCATAGTGAATGCAGGGAAAACATTAACAATAACAAATCAACCGGGCAATTTTTATGCTGCCCCGACTTATGTGAATTATGGCACACTTAACCTTTCTTCATCCTGGTCGAATTTTTATGGTGGAAAATTAATAACAACTGGAGCGTCTGCTGTAACCAATATCACAGGTAGTCTGACACTGAATGGAGCAACTGTTTACATGGATGGAGGCATCATAAATATTAGTGGCACTTCCACATTTAACAGCGGCTCGTATGTGTGCTTAAACAACAATGCTATTTACAACACTGTCGGCATAGTCAACAACGCCAACAGTGTTGTTAGCGTAGGCGCAGGGAGTTCAGCGTGCATCTCATATACAGGAAATGCGAACATAAGCACGAACTATTTGTCTTCCTCAATATTGAATGTTTGCAGAGGGCCTTCCGTTACTGGCACTTCGGCAACGAGTGCAGCATGGGGACCACATGTATTTGTCAACACAGGTTGTGATCAATATACCTGTGCTATTATATTACCAATGGTAATGGGAAATTTTGCGTTAAGCAGCTCAGGATCCAAAGTGCTCTTGAACTGGTCAACTTTTTCTGAACAGAACAGCAATGTTTTTGAAGTTCAGAGAAGCATCGATGCTATTAATTTTTCTACTATCGGAACTGTTGCTGCCGCGGGGAATTCTGCAACAACAAAGCAATATAGTTTTACGGATTATTCACCTGTAGTCGGCAATAATTTTTATCGCATAAAATTATTATCTGATGATGGCAACCCTTCTTATTCTGTAGTGAAAGAAATTGAAATTACTCTGCCAGATGAAATGAAAGTGATTGTAAATAATTCACAAAACAATATCAAAGTGATAATGCCACAAAACTCATCAGCCAGCACATTGAGGTTGGTAGATATGCAGGGAAGAATATTGAAGACACTCAAAGCAACTGGACAGGAAGAATCTGTTATGATAGAAACAGCAAATGTTTTTTCTGGCATATATGTTATTGAATTGATATCACAACAATCTCATCAGTCGAAGCAAGTATTTATATCATCAGGAAAATAAATGATTGAATCCTACACTGCATCCACATCAGGCAATATCACAACGCTCCTGAATTTTTTGTTATTATGGAGAATGGCAGTTTGTTGCTGAATAGAAATTTTCGCCTGGTGAATGGTGCTCGCGTCTTTCGGAAGCTTCAATAAAATTTCCATTAAATATTGATTCCTTACCCGGCCAACCGGTGGCACTCCGGGACCGATGAGATATTTTCCGAAATCATTTTTCAATCCAATCGCAAATAATTGCGCGGCACTTTCCACAACATCTTTCATCTTATGTTTGAATGTGATCAATATTGTGCGTGAATATGGCGGATAGAAAAAACGCTTTCTTGCTTCCAGTTCGTTGGAGAAAAAAGTTTTATAATCATGCGCCTGCACATAGGCTAGCACCGGATGTTTAATATTCGCAACCTGAATCAGCACTTTGCCTTCCACATCTTTTCTTCCCGCTCTTCCGCTCACCTGTTCCATCAATTGAAATGCACGTTCATTTACACGAAAATCAGCGAAGCTTAAAATACTATCTGCGTCCAGGATGCCGACCAAATCAACATTTTCAAAATCCAACCCCTTCACCACCATCTGCGTTCCAACGAGTATGCTTATACGCTGTTGCTCAAAAAGCTGGATGAGGTTATCGTGTGCAGATTTTCCTCTGACACTGTCAATATCCATTCTCGCTACTTTTACTTTTGGAAATATTTCATCAAGATGTTCTTCAATCCTCTCCGTGCCAAAGTTGCGCTGAGCAAAATTGTGATTGCCACATGCGCCACAAACAGTAACAGGTGGATATGTAGTTCCGCAATAATGGCACTGCAATTTATTGCTGAGTTTGTGGTAAGTCAGCGACACATCGCAATTATTGCATTTCGGAATCCATCCGCAAACCTGGCAAACCTGATATGGAGAATATCCGCGCCGGTTTTGAAAAAGGATCACCTGCCTGTTTTTATTTAAAGATTCTTCAATGGCTTGTTGAAGTTCTGGCGTAAGAATGACTTTATTTTTTTCTTTATTAATGATTTTTTTTGTGTCGACAAGTTCAATTTGAGGAAGATTCATATTTCCAAAGCGCTCATTCAATTCTGCCAAGCCATATTTTCCTGTTGCTGCATTGTAATAACTTTCGACAGATGGCGTAGCACTTCCCAATAAAACTTTTCCATTAAATAAAGAAGCATAATAAACAGCCGCATCTCGAGCATGATAACGTGGAGCAGGATCTTGTTGTTTATAAGAAGCATCATGCTCTTCGTCCACCACAATCAATCCTAAATTTTCAAAAGGAAGAAATAAAGAAGAACGTGCACCAAGCACAATTTTTAATTCCCCGGTTTTTATTTTGTTCCAAATTTCAAGCCTTTCATTCTGGCTGAATTTGCTGTGATATATGCCAATATACCCGCCGAAATGTTTTTGCAGTCTCCGGATAATTTGTGAGGTCAATGCAATTTCCGGAAGAAGATATAAAACCTGTTTTCCCTGCTTGATAAATTCTTCAATCAATTTAATATAAACCAGCGTTT
This sequence comes from Puia sp., assembly GCA_035295505.1. Classification (GTDB taxonomy): domain Bacteria; phylum Bacteroidota; class Bacteroidia; order Chitinophagales; family Chitinophagaceae; genus Puia. The sequence continues at coordinate 17,242 of DATGIX010000056.1, forward strand.
TCCCGCTTGATGTGATTCCATGAAGCAAACAGACATGCTTATCCGTAAATGACTGACGAATTGTTTGAAGGCATTCTTGCTGCATTGTCGTCAATTCAAAATCGATATTGATATTCCGTGGCAAATATTTTAACCTGTCAATTGTTCTCTTTTCTGACCAAAGAATATTTTTGTCAATCAAACCTTTCAACTGCGCATCAGTTGCTCCGGATTTTTTGAGCAGCTCTGTTTTTGTTACTTCACCTTGTGTCTTCATCAAATGCAGGTAGCTTAGCAGTAATTCCATTTGCTTTTCTGCACGCTGCAGTTTTTTATCTTCATTCAACAGTTTGCTCAAATGTTCTTCGTCATCAAATTCTTTGTTCAATAAAATATAAGTTTCTTTCTTGGCAGTATATGTTTCTTTCAATGCTTCCCAAACGAAACAAACCTTTTTATCAATCAATCTTTTAATAACAGGATAAACATGCGAAGAATCAAGAATCTGCTGCACTTCGGGAAGCTTTAGCTCTTTTTTTATGAGCAATGCTTCAGCTACCATATATTCGTCATGATCAAGTGCGGAAAAATCTTCGCCGTATTCTTCGTTCGCAATCAAAACAGTTTCACTGCTTAATTTGAAATGCGCAGGCAATGCTGCAGCCATCACTTCCCCCTCACTGCATAAATAATAATTGCCAATCCATTCCCAAAGCTGCAATTGCTCAGGATAAATTACCGGCTCATTATCCAGTACATTCAATATTTCTTTTGGCTCAAATGCTTGTGGTTTTTCTTGATGAATGCGTTTTATTACACCAGCATATTTTTTATTTTTCAAAGCTACCTCAACACGGCAACCTTGTCTTGCAGTTGAAAGCAAATGGTCAGGAATATGCCAGGTGTAATTTTTTGGCAGCGCCAGTGGTATGATGATTTCTGCGAACAAATTCTATGAATGTTAAAAAGGCAATTTACAATTTTAAATTTCGTCTTTGAAGATTGATCGGGGAGACATGGAAGAGTAGAGATTTTTGGGAGATGATTTATTTCTGCGCAATCCCATCAATCAAATAAATCCAGGTTCAGACAATCCACGTGGCTTTGTATTCAATCAATTTCTCTTCCATCAAATGATAAATTTTTTCTTTGAGATTTGGCAAATCATTCAATGAAAGATTTTCAGTGCTGATTTCATCCAAAAATATAGCTCTGCTTTTTCCGGGGGTTAAAGAAAAAATACTTTTATAATTCAATCTGTCATAGGTATCTAAAAATAAAATAGGCTTTATGGGAGTTTGCGTTTCAATGGCAATGCGGAATGCGCCATCGTAAAAATCTTTCAGTGGTTGATTGGTTTCATTAAAAGTGCCTTCGGGGAAAATAAAAATGGAAATGCCTTTTTTCAAAACAGATTTTAAAATCCTAACACTATTGGCACGATTACTTGCGCTGCTTCTGTCAACCATTACTACACTACTGCGATAAATGAAACCGAAAACCGGAATGTTTTTAGTTTCAAATTTCCCCAATGCGCGTATGCGTTGATGCCTGATGCATTTAAGAATGACAGGAATATCAAGATACGAAATATGATTCGCGATAAAAATATACTGCTTGTCAGTATCTAAAAACGACAGAAAAATATTCTTATGAAAAACGCCAATAAAGAAAAGCCAGATATCTGTCCACACACGGCAAAGTGCATAAATAAAATTTCCGCCTTTGATTTTTCCAAAAAAAGAAGCAACTACTACAAGTGGAAAAACAACCAGCATCAACGCTACAAATAATATCAGCGCATATATGCAGTAAAGAAATTGAAAAGGCTTTATGATGAATTTCATCTGGTGAATGGTCAATGGTGAATAGTGAATAGAGAGTTGATGATAATATTGTTCATAATAAAACTGATTGCAGATTTTAAATTTTATGCTTTTGTTGTCTATTGACTATTGACTATTCACTAATGACAATCACATTGCCACTCCACGCCAAGCTCTATACAAGTTATCACTACAAGTCCTCGCTGCGAAGGTGCAAAAATAATTCTGAGATGCTGCCCTTCATTTGTGTATGCTTCAAGCGCATATTTTGGGTCAGGCTTTGCATCGGGCTCGCTTTTTTTATAATCAATTTCCCCTTTCTCCAAAACTTCTCTCACTTCAGTCTCTGTAATATGCCTGCAATCCATCCTACATCGGGCGTGGTGTGTGTATATCAGATGGTCTGCATGCCTGTCAATCGGTTCTGAAGAATTGCTGACTTGTTGGCATCCGGTGAAAAAAATGAATGCGACTGAAAAAGCTAAAAAATATATTCTGCTAAAAAAGATTTTATTCAATTGAAAGCGGTTTGTGCAAATATAAATAAACGCTAAAAGTTTACAGTCTTATTACATCTATTCAGTGCTCTTTTTGAATTTGTTATCTTTGCAGCCTTATGTCCCAAACAAAATCAGTAGCATTTCACACGCTTGGCTGTAAGCTCAATTACTCTGAGACTTCAACGCTTTCCCGCATGTTGGAAAATGAAGGCTTTGAGAAAAAAGATTTTGAGGATTTTGCTGATGTGTATGTCATCAACACTTGCTCTGTTACTGATAATGCTGATAAAGAATGCAGGCAATTGGTTAGGCGCATTCAACGCAAAGCTCCGGAAAGCCTTGTGGTGAT
>DATGIX010000057.1:0-55014 GCA_035295505.1 Puia sp.
TGGTATACATGGCAGCATAACGCCCACGGTTATCTTCATCAGTCCGGCTGATCCAGAATGAGTTCATGAATGGCATCGACATGATTTCGCCAATCGTTAAGATAAACAACGCTATCATAGCTGCCCATGCCACATGAGGCAATATGTTCAGTAACGAATAGCCAATTCCTACAATTGCCACGCCGATGCCTATAAAATATGTGTGTGGCTTTGTTCCTTCCAGCGAATAGATCAGCACCATTTCAAACACAACAATGATGAGCCCGTTAATGGACATTAATGCACCGATGAAAAGTTCATTAAAATGCCATTGTGTTTTGAAGTATAATGAGATCATTGTGAACAACTGGAAAAAACACAACGCGAATAAAATAGTTAGAAAAATAAAAGCCATATAAATTTTATCGCGATAAGGCATCCGCGCAGGAATTTCTTTTTTTGTTTCTGTTCTTCTTGACCCGCTTTTTACGAATGGCAACAATTTAAGAAGAATCAATGCTGCAATAATATTCGTCATTCCATCCACCCAAAACAACAAACTGTAATTAATGCTTGCGAGAAAACCGCCCAGTGCAGTTCCTATTGCCCAGCCAAGATTAATCGCCAACCTGTTCAAAGAAAAAGACCGTGTTCGGTTTTCAACTGAACTATAATGAGCAACAGCAGTGGAGTTTGCAGGTCGGAATGATTCATTGCAAATGCTCAATATAAAAATGCCGATGCTCAGCGATAGAAATGTTTTCAAGAACCCAACGGTGATGAACATGCATCCGCCCAATATGAGAGAAGCAACCTGCAAAGGATAGAATCCCCAGGTGTCTGTAATCCTTCCTCCCAAATATGCGCCGACAATAGATCCTGCACCAAACAATGCCACTACAAAACCTGATTGCTGAATGGTGAAATGCAATTGGGTGTTGCAATACACGGTGAGGAAAGCAATCACCATAGTGCCGCTACGGTTCACCAGCATCACGATGGCCAGGAACCATGTTCGTTCAGATAAACCAGAATAAGCGTTCTTATATAAATTTTTCGCGGCGGAAACCATTCATCGAAAATAAACAAAGCAGATGAAGGGCTTGGAAGAAATAGGATGTGCGGTGAATAAATTGTGCAAAGAGAAAAATCTTTGAGCTGTATTTTTTCAGGTATATATTGACGTTAATTATTTACACAGCTTGATTGACCCCATTAGATTATCTGACCAGAACAAAACTTCCTTTAAAAACAAATTTGCCTGTTTCTGCAACAGCGTTGATCACATACACATACACACCTGCACTTTGTTTCCTTCCATTCACATTGCCATCCCAGCCTTTGCTGATATCTGTTGTAGAAAAAACTTTGCTGCCCCATCTGTTATAAATCGAAAATTCATTCAGTGTTTTAATATCTGTTTTAGGAGGAATCCTGAATACGTCATTATGCGAATCACCATTGGGCGTGAATGCATTTGGCATATATAAATTGTGCAGGATATTGATCACTGCTTTCTGGCTCACATTGCAGCCGTCACCGGAAACTGCATTGAACACAAAACTTGTTGTTGCAAGAATAGGTATTGTGACAGGCGAAAGAGAAGTAGGATCGCTCAGGCTTTGTGAAGGCATCCATGTGAAACTTGATAGTGTTCCATCCACCACAACATTCAGCTTAACGGTGCTGCCCGGAGAAACAGCCGTATCGCCCGGATTGATGGTAATAACCGGAAGCGATTTTAAAGTGACCGCAACAATATTTGATTGGATAGAATCTGTTGAGCAACTATTACTGTCAACAAGCATGCAATACACTTCATCATTATCTGAAAAATGATTGCCTGTATAAGTAGGGCTATTGCTTCCAACATTCGCTCCATTCAGTTTCCATTGATAAGAAAGAGATGAGCTTGCATTTTGTGCAGAAGCGGAAAATATCACCTGAGCTCCGGGACAAACATCATTTGCTGAAGGCGATACAGTGATGGAAGCAGGCGATGCAGAAGACACATTAATCACCAGCCCAAATGATGAAACTTTATTCGGCGAGGCACATGTAAAAGAAGGATCTGCGGTGACGATGCAAATAACATTATCCTTATCTTTTAATGAAGTGGTATAAAAACTATCGCTGTTTGTTCCTGCATTCACTCCATTCACTTTCCATTGAAAAGAAGGGTTCGCTCCGCAGTTGGTTACAGTTGCATAAAACTTTGCCTGGCTCCCGGTGCAGATAGTGAGTGAATTTGCAGACACATTGATGGTCGGCTTAACTGTAGGCCCGGTGCAAACTTGTGCGTTTACAGGATCATAGCCCATAGACATCATCATCATGAGGGCTGAACTAAAAATAATTCGTAGGGCTTTACCAAAAATCTTCATACGGTATTTTCTGCTGCTCCGGGTTCTCAATATAAGGGTAAATATAACTCAGGATTTCAAAAGGAAATAGCAAATTTGAAACTAAATTTGCCAAAATTCTTTTATGGGTATCGCAGATAAATTATTTCAAATGAAAAATGAAAAAGCGGCTGCTAATCTGAAAGCAGGCGAGGATTTTTTAGAATCAAATAAAAAGAAAGCAGGAGTGATTGCATTGCCAAGTGGCTTGCAATATGAGGTGATCGCACAAGGCAATGGTGCAAAGCCATCAGCATCAAATAAAGTGACCTGTCATTATCACGGCACATTGATTGACGGCACTGTGTTCGACAGTTCAGTGAAACGCGGACAGCCAGCCACTTTTCCTTTGAACATGGTGATCAAAGGCTGGACAGAAGGATTGCAATTAATGCCTATGGGCAGCAAATGGCGTTTTTTCATCCCACCCAATTTAGGTTACGGTGACAGGCAGGTTGGCTCACATATTGGGCCTAACAGCACATTGATCTTCGAAGTTGAATTGCTGGGCATCAGTTGAGCATAGATTGATCATAAAAAAACTTCCGAAGTCTTCAAGACTTCGGAAGTTTCTGCATAAAGCTGCTATTTGAGGAAATTTTGCGTTCATTCTGGTTGAAACATTGCTAACTTCATCGTTTAACCAATTGATTTTATGAGATTCATTGCCATTCTAACCATTGCTGTTTGCTTTATCTTTCCTTCATTCTTATTTGCACAGAGCATTCAGCTTTCATCTCCTGACAACAATATCATTTTTAATCTCAGGCTGATCAATCAATTGGCATTTTATGATGTCAGTTATAAGAAAAAGCCCGTGGTGCAAGGCAGCCAGCTTTCTTTGCAATTCAACGATGGTGATTTTTCCAAAAACCTGCACATGCAAAAAGCAGTGTTCAGCGAAGGTGATGAAACCTATGAGCTCGTTACTGGTAAATCAAGAAAAGTGAGCGAGCATTATGCTGAAGTGCTGATTCCTTTGCAACAAACGTCAACGCCTAACCGAAAAATATTATTGGCTGTAAGAGCTTTTAATGATGGCATTGCCTTTCGGTATGAATTCCCGGATGACCAGAATAAACATGCATTTATTCTCACCGATGAAAACTCCTCATTCAATTTTGCAGGGGGCACAATTGCAAGAACACTTTTTCGCCCGAACTATACCACTTCACATGAAGGGCTTTACCACACAGTGACGGTGAAAGACATGAAAGAAGATACTCTGATGGATCTGCCTACCTTGTTTGAAACACCGGATCATATTTTTGTCGGCGTCACCGAAGCCAACCTGCTGAATTATGCAGGCATGTATCTGATGAAAGAAAAAGGAGTGATCAGGAGCAAGCTTTCGCCATTGCCCGGACAAACGGAAATTAAAGTGAAGGCAGCATTGCCTCATCATAGCCCATGGCGTGTGCTCATGATCAGTGATCGGGTAGGAGCGCTGATCGAATCCAATATCATCACCAATCTTGCAGAGGATTGCAAAATAAAAGATGTAAGCTGGATAAAGCCCGGCAAAACAACTTTTCCCTGGTGGAACGGGAATGTTGTTCCTGACACCATCAATGCGCCGGGAAATAATTTTGTCACGAACAAATATTATATCGATTTCTGTGCGAGGAATAATATCCAATATCATTCCGTGGTGGAATATGGTTTGCATGAATGGTACACCAGCGATGGTGTTGGCTTTGTTCCCGGGCCGCATGCAGACGTCACAAAGCCGGTGCCGGGTCTTGATATGAAAGAGATCTGTGATTATGCAAAATCAAAAGGGGTGGATATCAGGGTGTGGGTGTATTGGACTGCGCTGTATAAAAAATTAGATTCTGCATTTGCGCAATTTGAAAAATGGGGATTGAAAGGAATGATGGTTGATTTTATGGATCGCGATGATCAGGAAATGGTGAACATTCAAACAGAGATTTTAGAAAAAGCAGCAGCACATCATTTGCATGTTCAGTTTCATGGTGCATATAAGCCAACCGGTCTCAGCAGGACTTACCCGAATGAATACACACGAGAAGGCACGCTGAATTATGAAGTGAACAAATGGGACAAGCTCATCACTCCTGACCATGATATTTATATGCCTTTCACGAGGATGCTTGCCGGCTCAACAGATTATCACCTCGGTGGTTTCCGCGCAGTACCGGATTCGGCATTCATTGTGCAGTACACGAGACCGTTGATGATGGGCACACGCTGCCACATGCTTGCTATGTATGTGGTGCTTGAAAATGCGCTGGGCATGGTCTGCGATTATCCTGCAGCTTATGAAGGGCAGCCGGGATTTGAGTTTATCAAAGAAGTGCCTACAGTCTGGGATGAAACAAAAGTGCCCGATGCAAAGGTGCAGCAATACGTTGCCGTTGCCAGAAAGCATGGCAATGACTGGTATATCGGAGCAATCAATAATCATGAAGCAAGGCAAATAAATATTCCCCTGAATTTTCTGGATGATGGAAATTATGCTGCTGAAATTTATACGGATGCGGATGATGTGAATGTTCATCCAAACAACCTGGTTAAAAAAATGAGGGATGTGAAAAAAGGCGATGTCGTGACATTGCCATTAGCAAGTGGTGGCGGAGCAGCGCTGAGGATCGTAAAAAAATAAATGTGGCATTTCTAACGAGGCCGCTTGTATTGCAGTAAGATTGTTTTTAAATTGTTTACGGATAGCCATTGCTGTTGCTGATAATTACTCTCAGCAATATCGTGCATCGATCACGGATGAAGGCATGAATGCAGGCCGCAGATCAATGTTGCCATTCCCCAACCGATATTTTAGTAACGCAGCACTGACAACCAGAGATCCATGCCCGGTATTAACAGGAAAAGAAAGCACCTGTTCATTGATCAGCTCGTCGGTATAAGGGATATGTAGTGAAAGCGAGAAGCCGGAAATATCAGGGCTATTGACCAGTTTACAGGATGCTACAGTGAGGATGCAATCAACAAGGTCAGTGTGGGCAGGAGCGGAGAACGAAACTGTGGGGATAAATGCAGGGATATGTACTTGCAACACGTTTGCCCATGGCTGGCTAACGGTGATGGACACCTTAAAACGCTCAGCGACCGATGTGCTTTCATTAAATGAAAAATGATTCAAGAACGGAAGATTGGTAAGCGGCGGAAGTGTGCTCACATCGCTCAGCTTCAGCCATTGTGCGATAGCGCCTGAAAACCTGCTTTGCATTCTTTTATCTTTCGGGAAAGCAATGGAATTTGCCAGTTGCTGTCTCAATTGCCTGCCTGCGGCAGATGCGATTCCGAAATTGATGCTGCGCTGTTTTGTGGCTGCAGATTGCCGTACAAGCACAGGCATGGATCTGGCAATATATGTGCCGCCGCTCTGATAAAAAATGATGTTGTCTAATTTGCCTTTGAGGTAAGTAGCTGTCTGAAGAGCCATCTTTCAACGGTTTTTGATAGTGATGATATTGGGTTGGCAGTGTTTTCTGCCGCACCAGGTGCGTTGCATCTGCGTCAGTTGACGCACTTGCGACGCACTCGATGCGAATAAATAACGCAGGAAAAGATAGTTTGGTATGCTGATGACTGCTATCACTATAGATAAAGCGAACAAAAGTTACGGCTTGATAGTTCGAAATTCTATTGGGCGATTGTTGTAACTTCAACATTAAATCATTGACCGGGCTTCAGCAATCGGCAGACGGATATAAATCCCAGCACTGCGGCAATCCGGATGCGTTGTATGCAATCACTCAAAACATTAATATGAACGAAAACAATTTTTCCAGACGCAGACTAATGCAGTTGTTATCTGCAACAATGGTTGGAAGTTTATTTTCTTCTAAATTAAAAGCAGGTACATCATTTACACATTCATTCAATTTAGACAATTCAGACAACCCCAAGCCTGTATTCATTCCACCAGGCGGAGGCGAAAAAGGAAAGTTTGGTGATAATGACCTCACTTTTAAACTTGACAAATCACAAACATCAGGGAATCTCGGAAGTTCTGAAATCATCTTATATCCCGGATATTTAGGTGCACCGCCACATCATCATAAAAACTTCGATGAAATTTGTATTGTACAAGAAGGCACAGTGCATATTTTGGTGGGAGAAGAAGTATTTGAAGTGCCCGCAGGCGGGTGGCACTTACGACCGCGAGGAATTATGCATACATTTTGGAACAGAGGCACCACACCTGCAAAATTTATTGAGTTGTATTCACCGGGTGGACATGAAGCCTATATGAAAGACTTAGCAAAACTTTTCGAAGATGGTAAAAGACCGAAGCCCGGAGAATTGGCAAAACTTGCTGACATACACGATATTGTTTTTGAGTTCGACAAATTGCAATGGATAATGGATAAGTATAAAGTTCATTTGTAAGACACGACTGCCTACAACATTGGGTTTGCAGCAACCCGTGCGACAATATTCTAAGAATAACAACAGCTTTAAAATGAGCTATTTTCAAATTGGCCATCTGAAAGACAAAGAATTAATGGTATCTAAAATTTATGAGCGGCTATTAAAAGAGCGATTGATCGCCGTTAACCAGCTGCAGATTTAGAGCGGAGAAAGGCTTTGGAAAACCAGGAAAATTTTTCTAAACAGGAATGAATACAAATATTTTGCATCCATTACCTTCACTACTTTTTATCTCAATCTGGCCATTGTATGATTCAATTCTGTTTATCATATTAGAGATTCCGATACCTTTTCTCTTGCAGCTTACATCAAACCCTTTACCGTCATCTTCTACAACAATATTAATAACATTATCTTTTTCGCTTATAGAAATGTTTACATTTTTTGCTTCTGAATATTTCAAAATATTATTAGTTTGCTCCTGGATGATTCTGTATATATTTAATTTCAGGTCGTCAGGAAGGGACTCATTTATTATAGTATAAGAAAAAACCGTCTTTATACCTGAATTTTGCCCCAGGTCATCGATCAGGCGTTGGATCAGTTTCTTCAGGTCAATATTTTTGACGGGGGTCACCATCATCCTGCATAAAGAACGTATTTCCTCCATTGCTGTATCGATTAGTTCTAAAGGATATTCAATATATTTTTTCAACGACGCATTTTTTTGTCTGGCTGCGGTAAGGTGCAGCTTCGTGGCCGCTAATATCTGGTTCACATTATCGTGGAGCTCCTGCCCCAAATGGTTTCTTTCTTTTTCCTGTGCAATCATGACAGCTTTGACGATTTCCCTTTGCTTGTTTATTTGTTCATTTATCAGTTGCTCCTGCAATTTTACCTTGCCTGATATATCTGAAATCATTGCCAAAGCGCCTTTATATTCTCCTTGTTTGCTATAAATGGGATTTGCAGACATATTTGTCCAGATAAGTTTTCCGCTCTTTGTAATAAATTGCTTATCGATATTTTCTGCAACACCTTTTCTTCTTCTTGCCAAAGATGCTGATGATGACTCTCGGCCGATGTCATCCAAAAAACAGATATTTTCTTTTCCTATCATTTCATCTGCCGAATATTCCAATATGTCGCACATCTTCTGATTAACAAAAACCGTTTTATTGTTTTCATCGATCATCCATATGCCTTCTTGTGCAGTTTCAACGATCTGCCGATATTTTTCACGGCTTTCTTCAAGTTCCGATTCCACTTTCTTCTTTGCAGTAATATCCTGCATGTAAACGGATAATCCTTCTGAAGATGGATAAAGTGTAGCATGAAGCCAGGTCCTTAAAGGATGACAATAACCCTCTTGTGTTAGGGTTCTCTGTTCTGACATTGCGGTAAAAAAAGATGCGTAAAAAATATCCTCTTTCTTCTCCGGAAATTCTTTCCATATGTTTTTGCCAATAATATCTTCAGCTCTTCGACCTATGATCTCGGCAGCCTTAGTGTTTAGATAGGTGTAATTCCATTCGTTATCAAAAGCGACGAATGCATCTGTAATCCGATCAAATACGGTTCTCAGCGTGCTCAAATCTGAGTAATTGTTTTTTTCCTGCGAAAGTTTTTGTATATTATACACGCTTTTTCTGGTTTTAAAAGGATATTGAATTTTTATTTCCTATTCCCGCTGTTTTATCGTATAATTTTACCTATGCAAAGTTGATCTGGATACTTCTTGTATGCAATGACAAAAGGCATCTTCTACTGGATAATTAAGACATTTTTATAATTTGTTGGTATGAAAAAGAAATCACTTCCAGTTTATGATATTACAGCGTTTAAACATTTGGGTAATGACTCGGATTTTTATGCAAATGATCTTAGATCGCACTTAAAACAAAATGAGCATTTAATACTATCACCACATGGACACAATTTTTACATGAGTGTATTGATTACTGCAGGTAATGGAACTCACGAAATTGAATTCAATAATTATCTAATAAAACCGGGCAGGGTTTTTATGTTAAGCCCCGGCCAGGTTCATACCTGGGAATTATCGGAAAATATTAATGGTTATATTTTGTTTCACACAAAAGAGTTTTATGATTTGAATTTTACGTATGAAAAAGTAGAAAACTATCCATTCTTCAGCAGTTTGCGCAATACGCCATTAATTATATTAAAGAAATTACCTCTTAAGAAAATTGAACCGATGTTCAAAGAAATAGTTAATGAATACCGTAACAATGAATTGATGAAATTTAAAAAATTATGTTCGATAGTAAATATTTTGTACATCGAACTGTCGAGAGAATATTTACCGCAAAAAATGAGAGATGATCAAAACCTGCCCTATCTGGCCAGGGTGCGGCATCTCGAAGATCTGATAAATCAAAACTTTGTGGATATAAAATCTCCGGGCAAATATGCCCGGCTCATGTTTGTGAGTGAAAAACATCTGAATCGGATGGTTAAGGTTAGCCTGAACAAAACTACTTCCGATCTTATAACAGAAAGAATTATTCTTGAAGCAAAAAGAATGTTGGTGTTTTCAAATAAAACCATCGCTGAAATTATAGGCGAACTTGGGTATACAGACAGCGCATATTTCTTTCGCTTCTTTAAAAAGAAGACAGCCCTGACTCCGACTGACTTTCTTCAGCGATTCAGGAAAATTTAAAAATTTTGCTGCTTAATGATATCATGGATTGTCGTAACTACATTCATGTTATTTGATTATTTGTAAGCAGACCTCCAACGCGCCCAGGATGGTGAAACCCAAACGCAATATTTGTGTGACCGTCCAAATTTGTAGCCCATCAGCCAGGGAATAAAGAAAAGCTATTTGGAGAAAGTATATTCAATCAGGGTGATGCAAAACGTCTCGCATTGGCGTTTGTGTTGAAGCTAAGAATAAAAGTTCAGCGATTTACTTCCAACCACAATGTTTCCTTTGCAAAATTTATTACGAAGTCGCGGAACAAACAATATGATGGGAGACAAAACTGCAAAGGCATTTTAATTTTTTCCGGATTTGCATAAACATAACTTAAATTTATAGGCAGTATTGGTATCATAATTATTATTTAGTAAAGAACAAGTATTTATGCTACGAATATTAATTGCAGATGATCATGACATTTTTCGCCAGGGACTTAAGAAAATTCTTGCCGGAGAATATCCGTCTGCCTACATTGAGGATGTTGGCGATTCAGACGATTTAATTAAAAAAGGGACTAAGGAAAACTGGGACCTGATTATTTCCGATTTTTCAATGCCCGGCATGACCGGTATTGAAGCACTTCAACTAATCAAACAAACTCACCCCAAATTACCCTGTATCGTTTTGAGTATATACCCTGAAGAACATTATGCTTTAAGGGCTCTTAAAGCAGGGGTATCAGGTTATTTAAACAAAACAGCTGCCTCAGCTGAAGTAATAAAAGCGGTCAATACAGTATTGATGGGCCGAAAATACATTACAGCAAAAATTGCAGAAAAACTGGTTTCGCAACTTGGTTACGACCCTCACAAAGAACCACATGAGCTTCTTTCTGACAGGGAATTTGAAGTATTTAAAAGAATAGCTGCGGGGGAATCTATATCTGAAATTGCAGCTAAACTTTTTATTAGCCCAAGCACCATAAGCACTTATCGTGGAAGGATTCTTGAAAAAATGGGGCTCAAAACCAATGCTGATTTAACATTGTATGCAATCGAGCAAAAGTTTATCTAACAGAATGTACATGTAGGTTTTATGGTCCCCGCCTCTTACTTAAATTATTCCTGATGACCACCGATATCTTCAATGCTCTAATAAATCTATCTGATTAATAGAGACTTTTTCGCAATTCTAAATATCGCAAACAGAAATTCTTCTGCCTTTTTTATCAATAAGTTTTTTCCTGTTTGGCTCCTGGGAGCATTTATCTAACAGTCTCTAATGAATCATTTTCACATCATCGCTGACCTTGCGCTTTTATTTCGGTTTGAACCTGTTGTATTTGGAATTTAGCAACCGTGTGGCGCACTCGCTACAAAGAAATAATATAATACGGTACGTAATATTCAGAGGCTCGTCCATTTTCTTTGACATGGCGATTTCTTTTTTTTACATTATCAAATTTATAAATGAAAAACTAAAACCCAGTCCGTACCCTTTGAATAACTTCCTATGAGAGCCACCGAGCCAAATTGCGAACCTATCCTTTTAAAAAAAAATGCGATGAAGGTTATCCAAACAGGAAAGACACAAAGCAATGCAGAAGAATCATCAATGCCGAGAGAAATAAACACAAAAAATATCTGGCAAAATGACCGCCCTTTTTTTAAGATGCTTAAAGCTTTTGTAATTGCTATGTGTCTTCCTTCATTGACATGGCTGTCACGGAAAATGTATGCTTAATATTTTTAAAAAACCGGTATGAAAAAACATTGTTTGATTGTTCGAACCCAAGAAGGCCGGATAAAAAGATCAAAGGAATATTTAGACAGCCTCATGACCATTCTGTTAATATTATCTTTTGCAATGTCCGGAGTACAGCGGAAAGCGTGTACGGAAAAAAATGGTGAATTCCCGAAATATCCAATCGATCGGATACGTGTACCTGAATCAGGCAGCGGTGCATTGAATACCCTTAGTGATTTCAACGAATTTCGTAAGCGGGCTTTGGATCCATTCATGAATGACTGTCGAAATAAAAACAGGATAAAGAGTTTGACATCGTCGGGTAACTGAATTTTCAGAAATCAAAAAGGAATAAGATAAAATAATAAATACTGCAAAGACATTTCGTGGCGGAGCCGTTAGGAATATTGGGACCATATTCCGGAATTAATTAAACTCAATGATGGACCTTTTGGAACCAACTTAGCACTAAAATTAAAGTATTAATTTCTAAGCCATATCCATATCATAAAACCACTTTATGAAAACTTCATTTGTTCGTTTCACTGCAACACAGTCAGCAGTTGTTTTATTTTTGTGTTTCTTCTTTATCAATAAAGGTCTTTCGCAGGATTATAAAAAAGGCATTTCACTATCAACTTTTTCCGCAACAGCAGGCTATCAGTCTATATCATTAAGCTGGGCCCCTGTTTTATTTCCCTCATCAACGGCACTGCAAGCTGGCTATCTTTTGATCTATTCAACAAGTACCCCATCTCTTGTTAATGCACCTGACGGGCGTGCACCGAACTATACAATATTGAATGGGACTGTAGTGCCGACTACAGCAACGAACCTGCCTATACAGCCTGCAACATTTGCCATAGCATCCGGTCTTGCAGATGGTAGTACTTATAATTTTATGCTTCTGGCTTACACCTGGGACGGTATCAATCCATCCAGTTACCAGTATTCTTCACCTGTAACAATTTGCGCGACTATTCCTCCAGACGGGCCCGGCAAATTAAACCTCGTGACTGATAGTGTTTCATCTATGGCCATTTCTGGATTAATTGATCAACCTTTGCTCACGCCTGACGGATATATGGTGATTTACAGCACAAGTAGCACGGCACCTGCAATTGTAAATGGTCATATTTATGAACAAGGGGATGTATTCGGAATGGACACGGTTGTGCAAGTAAGCAGTTCAAACTCTTTCAACACCATTCATTCGGGATATAATTTATCTCCTTCTACTACTTATTACATCTATGCTTTCTCATATTCTGTCTCTGGTTGTAATAAAACGCCTGTGTATTCATCCGATTATGTAACCGACAGCATTACGACATTAAAGAGCAGACAGCCAACTGCTGTTGTATTTAATTATTTTACCGCAACAAAGGAAAACGGTTATAACAGACTGGTCTGGGGATCTGCATGCCCTGTACCACGGTTTACATTTGAAGTACAAAAATCTTTCGACAGCATCAATTTTACCTCGATAGACACTCTTGGTATTTCGGGCGATTTGGGATGCTCGCAGCCATTCACTTATAACGATAATAAAAACATTGAGGCCGCGAAAATATACTATCGAATAAAAATCACATACGGGAACGGAAATGCTTCCTTTTCAAATACTGCCATAATTAGAACTCAGATAGGTGATATTGAATCAATCCACGTTATACAAAACCCTGTTCAAAACGATGCACATTTTCAAGTCATATCTTCAAGAAGCGATGATCTGGAATTGATATTGACAAATATAGAAGGAAGAAGACTGCTGAAAAAGACTGTTAAGATATGGCCTGGCATGTGCACCATCCATTTACCTGCTGCCAACCTTGCAAAAGGAATGTATTTCGTCATAGGAATATTCGGCAATGGCAAAATATGTGCGGGGCAATTTATCAAACTGTGAAAAATAAATTGTATTTACACGCTCTGCCGTTGTTGGTGTTGCGCATAGCCATGCGCGTTAGCATCACCAACAACTTAACTTAATAACTTGCTGTTGGTGATGCTTCGCACAAAAGCAGAACACAACACGTACAGCAGCGGAAAGTTCCGGCAGACATTATTCTATTGAGCATTTATTATTAGCTTCAGCATAAAATAAAAACCGGGCTTCAGCAATCAGCGGAGGGAAATAAAGTCCCAGCACAGCAGCAAGCCGGATGCGTTAGCGGTTATGCTATGACGACCCTGCAAACATCAACTGACATATAGAAATGAAATTTGACAAATACTTTCCAACAGACAAATTAAGGGATTACATAAAATACTATGTAATATCAGAGATGGACGTGGAAAGTGAATACAAGGTTTTTCCATCATCAGGACTTGTTATGGGTTTCCAATATAAAGGTCAAATTTCATCAGTTAAAGACAAGACTTTAAACAAACTAACATCGGCTGGAATTACCGGCATTTCGGATAGCTATAAAATCTTCAAAAATTCGGATAATATTGGAACTGTTTTGGTTTATTTTACTGAAATAGGTTTTACACATTTTTCTTCACGCCCTGCAAACGAACTTTTTAATGTTATTACTTCACTTGATGACATTTTCCCAAAAAATAAGGTTAACGAAATAGAAGAAAAGTTAGCGACTGTTTACACAGACAAGCAAAGAATAAAAATTGTTGAGCAGTTTTTACTTTCGCAAGTAAAAGACATTCAAACAGACAAACTAATTATTGAAGCTGTTAAACTTATTTACCAAAGCAAAGGAACAATCAGGGTAAAAGAATTGAATGAGAAGTTATTTATCAGTCAAAGTCCTTTTGAGAAACGTTTTAGAAAAGTAGTCGGAACAACACCTAAAAAATTCGCTTCAATTATTCGCTTCAATAGTGTTCTTGATAACCTGAATGAAACTAAAACACTAACTGAAATCTGCTACGAAAATAATTTCTTTGACCAGGCTCACTTTATTAAAGACTTTAAGCAATTTACAGGCGACACACCCGAACATTTCAAACGCTTTTTGTAGAAAAACGATTTTTTACAATTACACGATTTTTAGTTGTCGCACTTTTGTATCGCAATAGTGCATTACAATTAAAAATTAGAAAATGTTTACAGTAGAACAAATCAAAGCTGCTCACAGCAAAGTAAAATCAGGTGCCGACTTCCCTGCTTACATTAAGGAAATTAAGTCATTCGGTATTACTCATTACGAAGCCTATGTAACTGATGGGCATATCGACTATCACGGTGCTAACAATTATATAGCAAAAGTGCCGGCAAAATATGATACATTGGAAATTACCAACACCCCAAAAACGGAAGAATTTAAAGCAGCGTTAGTGGCTCACCAACAAGGTAAAACAGACTTTTTAACCTTCATCAAAATGTGTGCAACATTTGGTATTGAAAAATGGGCAATCTGTATGGACAAGATGACTTGCACATATTATGACAAAGCAGGAAATGAAATTTTAATAGAACAAATTCCACAATAAAACACAATAAAACAATGATAAAAATATTAACCACTATATTGATTATAGTTGCCAGTTTAGCATCTATTTATAATTCGTATGTATGGGTAAAGAAACCTGACACTGCGTTGCTTTATATTAAAGCTAACTTTTCCCCATTAGGCATTCAGTTGCTGTCATTGTTTTTGGGAATAGGTGGACTGATTTTACTATTTCCTCAAACTTTCAAAGTTGGCGGAGCATTCCTAATTATCCATTCCTTAACTACACTCATCTGTTATGCGATTACAAAAGATTGGAAAGGTGGTCTTCGTGAATTTATATTGTTTCAAATACCAGTTTTTTTGCTTTGGGTTGACTATCCTTTAACAGTCCTTGAGAAGTTCAAAAACTTCTTTACTTAAAATTTAAGTGTCTTGACCGGGAAGAAGCACCAACCGCTGGCATTTGGTTTTGTGCAAGTTGGGCAGAGGGAATAACAATGAGCATTTGTAACTCTATTCAGCTTTTGTTCGGGCTGGACGTACATCGCTGAACTTTTGTTCTTAACTTCAACTTAATATTTTCAATCAGCAGCGGTTGTGGGCAGACTGGATACTAATTCCAAACCTGCATAAATCCCTGCCCGTTGGCTGCAATTTTAAAGAGTTCTTAAATCGAAAAAAATGATATTAAAAACAACTTTCAATTCCCCAAGTTCATTGCTTTTAATTTTTGCCTTTATCTTTTTTATCCAAATGAATTCATATTCACAAGTGAACACAGATGTAATGAAGAAGGCTTCGCAGGATTCATCAAAAGATATAACTATTCATCAAGAAGCAGATTTTAAAGTCGCTCCCCAGAAACTTTATGAGCTTTTATTAAGCTCAAAAGAATTTAGTGCTTGTACCAAAAAATCCTTTAGTCTATTCAGTGAAAAATCAGCTGATATTGATTCTACGGTTGGAGGTAGCTTCTCTTTATTTGATGGACACATTATCGGCAGAATTTTAGAGCTAGTCCCTAATCAACGAATCATAGAAGCATGGCGGGTCGTAGATTGGCCAGCCTGCAAATATTCAATTGTGAGTTTTGAACTTTCCTCGCAGGGTTCAGGCACACACTTATCATTTGATCACATTGGCTTTCCTCTAGGTCTGAAGGAACATTTGTCTACAGGTTGGCAACAGCATTACTGGGACGCTTTCAACAACTATTTTCATTAATGCTTAAGGTTATAGAACACTGCAGCCAACAAAAATATTTGCAAAAGCAGGGCTGGACGTTATAAAATTCCAGCACAGCAGCAATCCCTGTCCGTTGTATGCAAGCTGTTTAGAAACCTTCGATAAATTAATCGGCGACAGCAAATTAAATAGATTACCTTCCTAAGTTATATGAATTCATCTTATCGTTCCGCAGCACGTGCAGCAATTACGAGCGGCGTAATTGGCATCATCGGCTATGGATTTCTAATCACGGCTGTCACGACACGGACAGAAGTTGCATTATCGTTGAACAACCCTACTTATCTAATGTTCAAAACTCATGATGTGCTTGTTATTTTGCAATTTATTTTTATTATTCCGGTGGCCTCTGCTCTTTATAGGTTATCACAGCTCCAACCTCCAGCTATAAGTAAGTTAACCCATAGACTAGGGACTGGAGCCGCTTTTTGTACTGCTTTATTTTTGTTATTGGGTATATTCCTAATAATATCAGATGGATTATATTCGGTTCCACAAGGAATTTTTGGCGCATGGATGGTAATAGTCAGCCAGCGTATGCAAAAAGTACTTTCAAACGGACTAAGATGGTTTGGAACAATAGTAGGCTCTGGACTTATTATTACCGGACTTTTTTTTCCGCTATATGCAATTTTCGTTAGTTCTACCGTTCTTAAAATCCCAGCAGTAGACCCTTCAGACCCAGCCAATTTTCCAGACCATGTTACTTGGATAAACCAGCATCTTCACTATTTATTGGATGTAGGCTCCGTAATGGGAATGCTTACGCTTCCTTTTTGGACCATTCTGATTGGCCGCAAATTGTTTCGGCAGAAAATCTAATAACTTAGATACAATTGTAATTTTACTACTCACAGAAAGCCTGCATACAACAATTGCATTTGTAAAAGCATGTCTGAAAACCGAACTTGACCGCAGTAATTCTTATCATCTTTGTTCAACCCGACATTTTGCTATTGAACATTTGTAATTATCTTCAACATCAATTTTTCAATTAAGCGTTTGTACCAGGCAGACCAATTGCTATTGCCATGCCTTCACAAACACTGAAACGTTGGCTGAAATAAATACTGACTACAACGCTTGTAAATAATCTTCAATGAATTTCACTTTGATTCAAGCTTCAAATGACCATAAAACTGTAATCCGTAACTTGATGCAATTTTACATGTATGATTTTTCGGAGTATGTTAGACATGATGTTGAAGACAATGGATTATTTGCGCCATATCCAGATTTAAAAGACTATTGGGAAGGCAATAATAATAAAATCCCATATATAATAAAGAAGGATGACAAGTATGTTGGCTTTGTTTTGGTGAAATTTATAAACTCAAAAGGTCGAAGCTATTTTTCAATAGCGGAATTTTTTATTTTGAAAAAATATAGACATGAAGGGATTGGTAAAGCAATTGCTATCGAAATTTTCGATTTGCACAAAGGACATTGGGAAGTATATCAAAAAGACACTAATAAACCAGCTCAAATATTTTGGAACAAGGTTATTTCAGAATATACAAAAGGACACTTTAAAGAACGTTTAGAAAATGGTAGGCTAATACAAAATTTTGAAAATTAAAAAAAGAGGAACCAATTTACTTCAGCCAACATGCGGTTTGCTGCTATGCTGGCGCGACAGAATAACAATCGTCTTTTGTAATGTTATCTGCTAATATCGGGCACACGGAATTCATTTGAGCATTTGTCTTAACTTCAACATAAAATAAAAATCGGGTTCCAGCAATCGGCTAAGAAACATAAAGACCGGCACTGCGGCAAGCCTCGGTCGTTGGGAGTAAGTTTACAAGACCCTTATATTTAAGATGCCATTTATTATAAAAAGAAGTTGGGGAGTTAATTATAAAAGTCTTTTGGCTCGACCTCGGATTTCTCATAAAGTGAGCGAATATGTCCTTGACTTTCTTAACGAAAATCTATTGAAACCAACCAAAGTGTTGCAAAGTGACAAATATGTTTACGTATTTACTCTTTCTTTTTCACCTTCAATCCCTAAAAATAGAAAGTTCCCATTTCCTTATACAAGCCCATTCGCGACTGAGACAAGACTTTTTTTTGGACAAAAAGGCTTTAGGTCATTTGAGAAAGTAGAAAAATGGGCTACGCTAAGTGTTATAGCTGACGATATTGACCAATCAATAACACCTTATGAATATGCTACTGTTGTTTTTAAAATGTTTGCAGACTTTCTGTTAAGCAATTATAAAAAGTTTGACAAGGAAATTTTCGACGAACTAATTCTCCAACTCGACAAAAACTATATTGAGAGTTTTGCATTTCCTGCAAACTTTGAAGAGCAGCAATATTCGTTAGACGACATTGAACTGCCAGTTATCCCTTTAAAGGAAGGCTATGATTGGGTAGACATTGACAAGTGGACAAAAATTAACCCCCAAGTCGAATATTTAAAACATTATCCGTTTTGAAAAACCTACGCCCAACATCGCTATTGCCAATAGTGGGACTTGCCGAACAGTGCCCAGCTTTAGTTCTTAATATTAACTGTATCAAAAACCAGCCAGCAGTTCCGGGCGGACGAGGCCATTAGGTTACTTTAAAAAATTGTTCAGATAGTTTAGAATCGTTGTTGTCTGCATCATCAGGCTAACATGTCCTTGCGAAGGAACAATTGCCAATTCGGATTTTGGCATTGGGTCAAGATCTGAAACTCCTCCTCCCAACAATTTATATGTTTTCATCAGCTCCATTTTATCCAGTCCGTCATTGTCACCTGAAATGATTAATACAGGTGCGGTAATTTTAGCAATATTGGAGTCGCCGACATTGAAAGGTACTTTGGCGAAAACAAACATTTGCTCTAAAAACTTTCTCCATTTTGTTTTATCAGGTGCCACTGCATCGTATGCCGTCTGTAGCGGTGAGTTATCAAATAATTCTGGCTTAAAATCTTTGAAAGCATTATTCACTACCGGCAGCCAGCCATCAGTTTTATAAGTAGAAGAAATGATTACTAATTTTTTTAAGCGCTTTGGGCTTTGCACCGCAAACTGGTAAGCGATGGAGCCCCCCATGCTATATCCTGCCACATCTGCACTGTCAATTTTCAGATAATCCATTAATTTTTCCACATCACTTGCTAAAGTAGCAATCGATAATTCTCTGCTTGAAAACGGAGTATGCCCATGTCCCTGCATTTCAAGAGCTATCACTTTCCTGGTCTTTGACAGCTCAGGAATCAATTGCGCCCAGTTCAAACCAATTGTATAAAAAGCACCATGCAGTAAAACAAGCGGTTTGCCATCACCATACACTTCATAATAAATTTGAATGCCATTCACAGGTGCATAACCACTGCTGGAAGGTTTCATTTGTTGTCCATTTGATTGCAATGATGCAAAAATAATTCCTGCTAACAATATTGATGTAAGCGGGCTGCATGCTTTGGGTAAATTTTTCATAATGCCAAATTTTAAGTTGGAGCTTATCGATGATGCAAAACTAAAATTTACTTCACTATCTGACAGGGTGCAAAAATCACAAGTTAGTGGGTAAATTCCGACAAAAACAGTTTAATTGATAATGGAGATAAATAATTAAGGTCTCTAAGCACTGCGTATACATGCGGATAGCTGAGCGTTGGCAGAATCGGCGGCAGTTTGTTATTCAGCTTCAGTTTGGGGAAGCCAATGCTTTTATGTAGTTTCTGTAACTTCAATATTAAATCACTAATCAGGCTTTTGTCATCCGTTCATGGATACGAATTCCAGCACTGCGGCAAGCCTTAGTCGTTTAGGAAAATTTTTTAAACAACAGTATGTCACAAATTGAGATTAAAAAAACTTTATCAGTCATTATTCTTAGTCTTTTTTATTTTTTTTCTTCCGGGCAGAACAAATCTCAATTCATTGATGGGAGAGAAGGCACTTATTGTTCCAGTACTGAAAAATTAATTTCAGAAATGCCAAAGGAGGTTTTATTCGGCATTCAAATAAACTCAAATGGTGAAGTATATTTTTCAATGTCAGATAAAAACTGGTTTGACAAAATATTCAGAGGTGATTCATACGGCGTATCTGTTGACATTGTGTCTAAAAGCCGCTATAACTGTTCAGTAGATTTAAAAGAAAATACCATAATTCCAAAGGGGATAGTTTTAACTGCCATTTATAAAAAGCAATTGCTTCAAAATTCTAACGAATTAATGAAGGGTGAAATTTATACTAAAATCGGGAAGTTGCCACCTTCTTTGATGGGCAAGGAAGTAGAAGGAAACCTGATCATCCTGAATGGTTCTTACATGTGCTACTATACAAATTTTGTAGACATAGACAGAAACCTTTGGCAGCTTTTACCGATGGGTTTTTATACTGACTCCCTGTTGAATGAATACACAGATACAAGCTCACTTAAAAAAGACTTCTTCACCTATTCAAAGAAAGTCTATGCCGAAATCCCATTTAGCAAGGGAAGTTCCACATTTGAGTATTCATACCTCAAAAAATATTTCGATTCACTGAACATCTCATCTTCCATTATCAGGAAAATTGAGATCAGAGCTTACTCGTCAGTGGAAGGTCCTGAGGCAATTAATAAACAGTTGATGGCTAAACGCGCAGAAAGCATGATAGCTGCATTAAAGAAATATCAAGCCTCCATCAAAAGGATTAATGTAATCACCGCGGAAAACTGGCTGGACTTTTTCAGAGATATAAAAGACTCAAAATTTGCGGAATTGAACGGGCAATCGAAACTTGAAATTAAAAAAAGGTTAACCGACCCAAAGCTGATCGCAGAAATCGAACCTATTCTATCGCATCATAGAAAAGCAGTTGCTATTCTGTATCTGGAAATCAAATCTTCGCTTAGTTCAGAAAATGATTCCTCCATTCTAAGGCAGTTTAAGGCAGCCATATCTTTTAAGCAAATCGCAAAAGCACAATCTATATTAAGGGAGATTTCCGAAAGGATCCTGGATAAAAGATTGCCCACAGCCCTCATCAACAAAATTGAAGTGCCGGCAACAAAAGAATATTCGCCTGTTTTAAATGACAGAGAAGTGTACAAATATCTCCTGAGAGAAACGGACGAATATGAAGCTTTCGACAATCTGATAGGGATTAGAAAAATCGATTCAACGAACGGAAAAGTCAACTACAATATTTGTGTCCTGCGATTCTTTTTATGGCAATATGGAGATGATCAATCATCCAAAACGGTTTTACCAAAAGAAATAAATGCACTGGCCAAAGAAAATATTCCTGAAACACTTGTGAAAAGGATGAGGATCAATTATTACATTTTAAAAAGCGAGGATCAAATGAATGTATTTAACTATAAGGGAAAAGATTCGTCATTAAATGAAATCCGGAATATGTATGGAAAAATAGCGGCTACTGATGAAGAAATATATTCTTTAGCCAAATACTATTCTTTCTATTCCCATGAGGATTGGGCACAGGAAATTATTCAACCCAGAATTGCAAGTATAGATGTTTCCGAAAATCTGATATTTTATTATTTAAATCTTCTTTTTTTTCAGCCTGCCATGTATGAATCAGATGAGTTTAGAAAAGCAACACTGAACGCAGTAAACTTAAATACAAAAAGATTTTGCAGTTTTTTTAACCCAATTAATAAAGGCGGTGCCAGTATGCAGCTTTTAGAACATGCTGTATTGAAATCATTCTACTGTTCTGAATGTGTTAAGTAAAGACCTTACTTAACAAAGCATTTCAAACAAATTAAATTGAGCGACGAGTTATACATCAAACTATGAACACAATTGAATTTATTACATTAATTGAACCTTCAACAAAAAAGGATGAGTCAAGCGAATTAACTCCAGTTGGAACTTCATTAACTAATCCGGTTGAATGGGATGTTTATCAAAAAAAAGAATTAAGTAAAAACTATTTAAAATTTCCAGAGCCGGTTTCACAAGGAGTTTATCAATACAGGCTATTTGACGTTAGCCTTGATGATTTAGAAAAGATGATAACTGTTCATATTGGTGACACAAATATTAATAAATCGCTTTCACTTTTTGGCGGTTATGCGATTTCTTTAAATGGGAACATCGAACTTTTCCCTCAGTGTTGTGCTCTTTTGCAAGAAATTCAGGATTGGAAAAATATTTTGCAAGACGAATTTGATGATTTCTACCTGAAAGAAGGACATCCATCTCCATTAATAACTAAAAGTAATAATGAACTAATTATTTATTGCAAAGATGATTATGAAACATTTTTCCCGTCGACAATCAAAGAAGAAATTAAACTTGACTATCATGAAACTAAAAAGGCCGTTATTAAACTACTTCAAGAGCTGACAGACTTTTCTAAAAAGCTCAATTCTTTATCAAGTAAATTTGGTGTTGAAAATTTATCAAATATTATGATTTGGGGAAATAATGAAAACAAATAGAAATAATGCAGCAAATCATGGAATGCTATAAGTAATCTTTAATGAAAGATTTCAAAATAATATCTTACCCAATCAAGGTTTGGCTGTCAACATTAATCGTCCCATCATTAAAATTAATTTCTTCCATGACAGAAAATGTGAAACAAAGAAATTGGCTGAGAGTTTTTTCACCAGCGGTTTTGGGAATTGGCTTTTCAGTTGTCGGAGTTATTATTAGTTATTCCGGAATTAAAAGTTCCGGCGGGTGGAGTTTTTTAGGAGTGCTGATGCTTGCGCCGGTAATTGCTATTCTGATAGGTTTAGATTTCATCGTCAAAGATATTTTCAGGAACAGCACTTTATTAGTTTGGGTAACAGAGTTGTTTGTTTTAGGGTTCATTTATTTTTTCTGGATCAGAAAATTTACAGGGTAAAAATCAATGTCGGCATTGAATTAGGGTTTATTTATCTTTAGTAACCAAAACTACACATGTCAGATGAGAACATTCTTCTTTGCCTTATTGGCGATCGCCTGTATTCACATTCATGCACAACCGAAAAAACAGAAAGTTGCTTCAGCACAAACTCCAAATATTTCTGCAGATTCAGTTTTTAAAGATTTAAAATGGAGAAATGTCGGACCATTCCGTGGTGGCCGTTCAAACACGATAACAGGAGTTGTTGGAAATGATCAGCGTTTCTACGCAGGTTATACAGGTGGCGGAATATGGAAGACGGATGATGCGGGCATTTCCTGGCATAATATTTCAGACGGTTTTTTAAAAGTAGGCTCCATCGGAAAAATTACTGTTTCAGAATCGGATCCAAATGTAATTTATGCAGGCACTGGTGAACATGCAGTCCGTGGTGTGATGACAACTTATGGAGACGGTGTTTACAAAAGCACAGATGGCGGAAAAACATGGAAGAATATCGGGCTTGAAAATACACGCCATATATCAGATATCGCTATTCATCCAAAAAATCCAGACATTGTTTATGTAGCCGCGCAAGGTGCAGTGCATGGACCAAGCAGCGACAGAGGCGTATATAAAACAATTGATGGAGGAATTACATGGACAAAAGTGCTTTACATTAATGACAGCACCGGCATATCATCATTGCAAATGGATATGAATAATCCACGCATTTTATATGCAGCTTCATGGGAGCATCGTCGTTATCCATGGGAAATGGTAAGCGGTGGTGCTGGCTCCGGCATTTGGAAATCTGTTGACGAAGGCAAAACATGGGAACGACTCAAGGAAGGCTTGCCTGAGAAAATGGGCAAGATAGGATTGGCAGTGTCGCGGGCAAATCCTGAAAGAGTGTTTGCAATTATTGAAACAGACCGATCAAAGGCAGGCTTGTATCGTTCTGATGATGCAGGCAAAACATGGAATTTATTTGCACAAGGGGCCGACCTTGTTGGGCGTGCATGGTATTATATGAAAGTTGTTGCTGATCCTAAAAATCCTGAGGTTGTTTATGTGTTGAATTGGCTCGTGCAAAAATCTATCGATGGTGGCAAAAGTTTTCACGCTATTAAAATACAACATGGCGATACACATGATCTCTGGATTGATCCGCAAAATTCAGGTATCATGGCGCTTGCTGATGATGGAGGAGGACAGATTACTTATGATGGCGCAAATTCATGGAGCTCTATCAACAACCAACCTACTGCACAATTTTATCGAGTTAATACTGATAATGTTTTTCCCTACAAATTATATGGAGGCCAGCAGGATAACACATCAGTAATTATTTCCAGCCGGAACAAAAGTGGAGAGATCACTGAACGCGACTGGTCATTCGGGCCGGGGGGTGAATCAGCTTATCTGGTGTTTGATCCGAATAATCCTAGCATCGTTTATGGTGGCGGCTATCAGGGTTTTATTGATCGGATGGATATGAAGTCGGGCGAAGTAAAAAGCATTCAGGCATATCCGTCGAACATGATGGCGAACATTCCAAAAAACATGAAGTATCGTTTCAACTGGAATTTTCCCGTGCTTGTTTCTCCACATGATCCGAATACTGTTTATCATGCAGGTAATGTATTGTTCCGATCAACAAATGCAGGTTTGAAATGGGATATCATCAGTCCGGATCTGACACGCAATGACAAATCCAAACAAGGTGATGGTGGCATTCCATTTACGAACGAAGGTGCAGGTGGTGAAGTGTACAACACGATTTATTATGTGATGGAATCACCATTGGAGAAAGGCACTATCTGGACAGCGAGTGATGATGGTCTCGTATATCTTACTCAGGACAATGGAGCACATTGGGCGAATGTTACACCCGCAGGGCTTCCTGAATGCCTGATACAAAGCATTGAGCTGTCTGCATTCGATAAAGGCACGGCTTATATTACAGGCACAAGATATAAATTCAACGACTTCGCATCATACACTTATAAAACGGTTGATTACGGAAAGACATGGATCAGGATTGCTGAAGGAATTCAAAAAGATGATTTTTTAAAAGTGATCCGTGAAGACAATAAGAACAAAAACATTTTGTATGGTGGCGCTGAAAGAGGTTTTTATATTTCATTTAACGGCGGCACCAATTGGCAAAGGTTGCAGCTCAATATGCCCATAGTGCCTATAACCGATTTAAAGATTCAGGGCAATGATCTTGTTGCAGCTACTGCAGGCCGTGCGTTCTGGATATTGGATGATATAGGAGCAATCCAGCAAAACCTGTCATCAGAAAATTTGTATGCTGTCAAGTTATATCAGGCAAAAGCAGCATACAGATATGGAGCGGGAACAGGTCTTCCTGAAAAAGACCCACAGGCAGGGCAGGATGCTCCTACAGGTGTAATTTTCGATTATACATTACCGTTAGTTACTGAAAAAGACACAGTGAGCTTATTGATATATGATGAAGCGGAAAAATTAGTGAGGGCTTATTCTAACCAAAAAGACACCAGTTTCGTTCAATATGACGGAGGCCCTGCTCCAGAGACTCTACTAAAATCAACAAAAGGGCATAACCGTTTTCTCTGGAACATGCGAAGAAAGCAATTGAATCCGGACATCAAAGGGCAGTTTATGACGACACCTTACCAGGGAGCCATGGTGCCTCCGGGTGAATACAAAGCTGTGCTGGTTGCAAAGAACCAAAGATCTGAAATTTCAATAACCATATTGCCGAACCCATTAATACAAGGGCTTACTGAAAATGACTGGGCAGAACAGAACGAGATGCTTGACCGTATCAGGGCTGATATATCTGACATTCACACGGCCATAAACACGATGAGAAAGGTGAAGGAGCAGCTCGCTAATCAGGTGAAATCTTATTCAAACATAAAAGCGGCCGACACGTTGGTGAAGCAAGCGAGGCAGATTATTAAAGCAATTGATGAATGGGAATCTGCCGTGTTGGAAACCCGCAGCAAGGGAGGACAGGATTTGATTAACTATGCGGGCAAGCTCAATGTGGAATTCTTCTATTTATATGGTTATGTAGATGTGGCTGACCCAAGAGTTACGTCAGGCGCAAAAGAACGTTTGGCAGATCTGGAGAAACAATGGTCAACAGAGAAAGATAAGTTGGTGTCTGTAAAAGATTCAGTGGCGAAGTACAACAACTTGCAGCATTCGTTGCATGTAGATGTAATACAATATTAAAAATGAATGTTTGCATGATCTCATATTTCAACATTTTAAACAGGTTATTTATGAAAAAGATTGCTCATGCTTTTATTATCCTTTTTTTATTATGCTCATCAAAATCATTTTGTCAGACGATTGACGTACAGGAAGACAGTCTTAAAAATTTATTATGCAAAAAATGGCAAATGGATTACGCAATGATGGGTGGCATGAAAATAAACAAAATGCCAAGTGCGGCGGAAGCTAATTTCGAATTTAAAAAAGACGGCACATTCATCGAGACAACTAATAAGGATTCCAAAAAGATCAACGGCACGTGGATATATGACAAAAACAAAAAGCATATTAAATTAACTATTAATGGCAAAAGCAGTCTCTCGATTATTTCTTTGAAAGAAGATGAACTAACAATGCTTGCAGATACAAAACAAGCAACCCCTGATGACCCAATGCAACTGCAAATAGTTTATAAAATAAGTTCAAACTAATAAACATCAGGTTTCAATCTCAGCTTCAGGCAGTTTATTGATTCATGTTATCAGGAATTTGACTGCGCATGATCACAGCAATCTGCTTTTTATTCTCAGTGCAAAGTCATGATTTTATATTTATTTTGATTGGTATTACAGATCAGCACAAATAAAATCTATAGCAGGATATAAAAAACCGGTTGGCGGCTCAATAAAATTATTTGTCATCAGCAAAGATTTTTTATGGGGAGACTATCAGCATTCATAATTATTATTACAATTTTTTCCTGCTCTCGTCCCGGATTAAAACCTGATTGGCAAAATAAAGATCTTGAGAAAGATGGTCTCTTTGGAATGAGCACCGATCTGGCTTATGAGCAATTATTGCAAGGCAAAAAAGCATCCGGAGTTGTTGTAGCTGTTATCGACAGTGGCATAGATACTACACAGGAAGATCTGCGCCAGGCATTGTGGCATAATCCTGATGATGGTTCACATGGCAGGAATTTTATTGTACGTGAAACAGGAAAGGGAGACTTTATTTATCAGCTTCAGAATAAAAAAAACGAACCGGGATATGAACGGACACTTGCAGATTATAATATGCATGTAACAAGGCTGCAGAATTTTATCAATCAGTTACAGCAATCTAAAAATATATTAGAGCAGATGCTGGAGCATATCGGGAAAAAAAATCCATCACCCAAAGATTTCTCGAAATACAGCCCACGCAACGATGCTGAAAGATGGATGCTTGGCATAGTATTGCAACGCTTGCATGCTTATCCCGATTTCTCAACATTCAAATTTGCTGAGCTTGACAATTTGCTCATCAACGCAAATTATCATCTTTCACATGGACTGAAAATAGAACAGCCAACATCCGACAATAATGATAGCGTAAATAATGCGGACATCAGCAATGCCCCTTTAGGCATTGCCGCAGATCCGATTATGGGCGCATATCACGGCACCTATATTGCAGGTATCATTGCGGCAGCAAGAGGAAATGGAAAAGGAATAGATGGCATTGCAGATAGCGCGAAGATTATGTCGCTCAAATTATCAAGTGGCATCAGAGAAATGAGAAACAGTGATCTGGCAATAGCTATACGATATGCTGCAGACCATGGAGCAAGAATAATCAACATGAGTTTTGGGAAAACTTTTTCAGTGCACAGGAAAATGGTTGATAGTGCCGTGAAATATGCGATGAGCAAGGGATTATTAATTGTGCACAGTGCAGGCAATGACGGGATGAATCTTGATATTGACAGCAACGCTTTTTATCCATCATCAAAATATCTTGATGGAGGAATCGCTGCTGCGTGGATAACAGTTGGCGCTTCTGGCTATCATGACGATGCTTCATTGGCTGCATCTTTTTCAAATTACGGCAGCAAAATAGTTGATGTGTGTGCTCCGGGAGTGCAGATCACTTCAATGATCCCGATTGGCAGCACAGAAACATGGGACGGATCAAGCCAGGCAACAGCTATGGTTGCAGGGCTCGCAGCATTTATCTGGTCCTATTACCCCAATCTTAGTTCTCTTCAGGTAAAAGATATTATCCTGAAATCTGTGATCAGGCGTGAAGTTTTAAAAAACAAATGCGCGACAGGTGGAGTTGTGAATGCATATAATGCGCTGAAACTTGCGGCGGAATATAAATAAAGATGATTAGTTTTAAATAGATGATGTTTTTCATGCAGACATTCAAGAGAAAAGTCTTCATTTAAATGACAAATTATAATCCTGCATTTTAAAAAATAAAAAAATGAATATCGTTATAATAATTCTGCTTGTGCTGGTTAGCATTATTGTACTGCTGTTAATCATCGGGATTTTTATGAAGAAGGAGCATTATGTGAAGCGCGATATCATCATCCATGCACCTCTGCAAAAAGTATTTGAGTTTTTAAAATTACTTGGTAATCAGGAAAAATTCAATAAGTGGTCACAAGCTGATCCCAACAGAAAATGGGAACACAAAGGAATTGATGGCACTGTTGGATATATCATTTCCTGGAAAGGAAATAAAGATGCAGGTGAAGGAGAAAAAGAAATCATGAATATTGTTGAAGGGGAAAAGATTGAAACAGAAATTCGTTTTGTGAAACCAATGCGGGTTACTTCCAGCGTGATCATGGAGACAGAATCATTATCCGATAATCAAACCAAAGTTTCACTGATCAATGCCGGCGTATTGAAATATCCATGGAACATCATGATATCAATAGCAGAAAAAAGATTCCCGAAAGACATGGATGATAGCTTAGCCACTTTAAAAAACATTCTCGAAAAATAATCCAACCATTAAAAGATCTTAATGCGAAAACTCCGGTAATCCGGAGCTTTCGCATGACGTTAATTCAGATAAAGGGCAAATGTTTTAAAAAAATTATTGATGGAATTGCACAGTAGTGTTGTTATCAGGCACGCCGGTATCTGTCCACAATGTGGTTACAATTCCTGCTAACTGTCCTGAAAAAGTTCCGAGCTGATTGATAAGTGCACGTTGATCCGCCGGCATATTTTCATCGCCCGCAAAGTGAGCCATGATCCCGTTCCTGAATATTGGCGCAGCGAAAGTTGCCAAATCAGATGGAGCGCTGTAAACGCCCGTTAAATAACTATAGAAATAAGAATCGAGATGCTGACTAAGAAATTGATTGGCATAAGCTGCATAATCTTCACCATCGGGAAGAGCCACATCAATAGAAGTGACTCTGTTTGTTCTAATCTCAAGGCTGTTTTGGTTTATAGTAACAAGACGGTAAGGCAATGGTGCTGTTACGAGTGATCCTGTTTCAATATCATATAATGTGTTGCCATTGTATGTGTAAGATGAAATATCATTTGCGTGATAATGACCGGTGAAAATTATCCGGAGACCGGCTTGCATCAAAGTATCAACAATGCGCTGGTAATCGTCAACTACATAACCCGGATCCAATTGCGATTGCCCTGTGTAATGTTCGATCAGGTTGTGATGCATCATCGCAAAAATCACGGTATTATCTTTTTTTGCTCTTGCAAGCTGAGCAAGTATCCATGTGAGCGTTGACGGTTTTATCCTTCCTTCGGCAACATCCCCTGAAGGGCCGTAATCTTCATATTTACTTGCATCGATAGAAATAAGGCGAAGGCCTTTTTGCAAAGACACTACATAGCTTAATGAAGCAGTGTCTCTTGCTATCGCATTTCTGTAACCATAATCCGCATAGATATTTGCAAAATCAGCAGGCGTAGTTTTTTCCACAGCATAGGCATTGTCGCCAATATATTTTTTTGCTTTTGCATTATTGATATCATGATTGCCGGGCATAGCAAACACTTGTATGCCACGCTTGCGGAACTCATTGAAGAAACCTGCCATTGCCTGATGGCCGATCTTCTCGCCATCTTTAGTGATATCGCCCGGCACCAATAAAATATCCGGCTTGTCATCAAAAAGATTTGCCATCACTTTTCTGAAAACAAGATCGCTATACTGTAATAGTTTCGGATCCTGATTCAGATAATCCTGAAATGCTGCGCCCTCGGCACCACCTGGACCGAGCAACGAAGGGTGCATATAATGAATATCTGAAACTATTGCCACCTTTAGCGGGCGGCCAGAATAATCAGATGGTGGCCGCTTGTCGAATTGTGTGATGTCTTTTTTGCAAGAGAGCGTCAGTTGGCATACTGCAATTACGAGGATGAATAATACATTTTTCATAACAAAAAATTTACAGTGAAGGTTAAAGAATAAAAAACCGGTTTTCATTAATAAAGCTAAAGCGCAGGGATGCCTGTGAATAATTGATTTTGGATGTGCAACTGATGCAGCTTGGATTATTTGCCAAAAAAGCATCAGTCATGAAAATGGAGAAGCAGGAAATAATTATTTCCTGCGGCAAAAAACTGTTTGAGTAAAATTCAATAATAAATCAGGACGCAATTTGCAGAAATTGCAAAATAAAAATCAGGCAGCTTTCCATTCAATAGAGCTTGTGATTTCAACTGAAAAAATCTTCGATGCATAATTTTTCCTGTAGCAGCTTTTTGTTACATTGATTGATCGTTCACCATTATTATGCTTGATATGTATTTTAGTCAACCACATAATCTCTTTTAACCGTGATCATTTATTCTCACCGAACATTAGTATTTTTATTTTTTATAAGATCGGCAATTTTTTAACACACAATCAAATACAGGTGGCAGAAGACGAAATCATAAAGCACACAAAAAAAATATATAAAGTCTGGAACAGCAAAGAACATAGCCCTCTTCAAAAAATCAAAGAGTTTTTTATTGAGATATTTATTATTGTTTTTGCAGTCACTATTTCCATCTGGCTTCATAACTGGAGCGAGCATAAACATCAGCAGGAAGATGTGAAAGTATTTTTATTAGGCCTGAAAGAAGATCTGCAAAGCGACATTAAGGAAATGAAATCTGATTCCATCACTTATGAAAAAGTCACAAAAACATTTGAATTCGTCACTAAAATAAAATACGGAGAAATCATCAATGCAGACAGCTTAAAACAGTATCAGTTTTATCTTACCAACACAACAGGCCTGATCCCTAATAATGGAAGGTTCGAAGGGTTTAAGTCCTCAGGAAAAATTGGTCTGATTGAGGACAACGTTCTGCAAAATGAAATTCTGGACTTGTATCAGGAAGACATCCCAAACCTGATTATTTCTACCAATGCATACACAGAAAGAAAAAAAGAGCTGTTCAGATATATGAACGAAAAGAAAAAAAGAAATAAAGACAACACAGACAACCTGAATATTATTTTATCTGAAGATGCAGGCTATAATATTTGCAAGAACCTTGTCTTTACCGAGGAAATCATGGAACGTTATGCGCTTTGCATTAATACTTCCAAAAGTATTATTGAAAAGATCAACACGATGTATCCAGATAGCAGGAGGTGATAGCAACTTGAGAAAGTTGAAGAATCTTACGCTTTACTTTATCCTACAGAAAGTCGGCATTTAAAATCATTCCATTTCTTATACTCTTAACTGGATTTTATGAAACTATTCTTCATCATGCTGCTTGCATCGCTTCTTGCTGGCTATTCAATTATCGTTAAGCCGGTTAAATTGTCCTCACGGGAAGCCAGAGCAAATGTGCTGCGGTACAAACAAAAATTTACTGTCAACTGCTCCCCGTCAATCAAGTCATTCGACACGGATGACTCGTCAAACATCATTCCATTGCTTGATGGATGGGGCAAATACCGGATGCCTGTAACATCATCAAATGACAGTGCCTACATTTATTTTCAACAAGGCATTAACATGTATTATGCCTTTCATATTATTGAAGCATTGGCTTCATTTGATAAAAGCACAAAATTTGACAGCAGCTTTGCGATGGGCTTTTGGGGTAAAGCATTGTCTTATGGGCCAAACATTAATGACCTTGGTTATACGGCTTCGCCTGAAGCATTGCTGGCTGCGCAAAAAGCAAAATTATTATCCGGCAAATGTTCACCAGTTGAAAAAGCATTGATCAATGCAATGTCCATCAGGTATTCTGCTGATACTATTCAGACCAGAGAAAATTTAAATCAGCTATATGCTGACTCAATGAAAACTATTTATGAAAAATTCCCTCAAAGCTTTGATGCTGCCACGCTGTATGCTGATGCACTCATGTTACAACATCCATGGGATCTGTATGACAGATTTGGCAAACCAAAATCATGGACGCCACCCATTGTATCTACGTTGGAAACTGTTCTCAAAAAATATCCCGGGCATCCTGGTGCTGCACATTATTATATTCATGCAATGGAAGCATCCGATCATCCGGAAAGCGCATTAAAAGTGGCTGACGAATTGCCGTTGTTGATGCCCGGCGTGTCGCATGTTGTGCACATGCCTGCGCACATTTACATTCGCACAGGGCATTATGCGGAAGGCGTTACTGTGGATGAACAAGCAGTGAAAGGATATAATAATTATCTGAGCAAATATCCACCTGTTGCAGGCAACTCTCCATTATACCTCATTCACAATCTGCACATGCAGGCGACATGCGCTAATATGGATGGGCGCTATGCAGCTTCCATGCAGGCTTCCATCGACACACGCAATAGTTTCGACAGTAACATGATGAGCACACCTGATTTCTTCGGCATTTTTGTCCAATATGTTTATATGACACCAGTGCTGACGCAAATACGTTTTGGAAAGTGGGATGATATACTGAAAGAAAAAGAAATTCCGTTGGCTTACGCTTACGCAAATTTTTTATGGCATTATGCACGCGGGCTTGCTTTCGCACGCAAGCATGATTTCGCAAACGCAGATAAAGAGCTTTCATTACTGCAATCAGATTTGAAAATAAGTCAGCTAAAAGCTCCTGCACCCAACTACGCCAACCCCGGAATAAACGGTGCAAGTGTTGCTGAAAAAATATTACAAGGCATTATTGCCGAAGAGCAAAATCAATTACAGCAATCTGTTTCTTTTTTAAAAACAGCAGTGCAGCTTGAAGATGCAATGATTTATGACGAACCGAAAGATTGGGTACATCCGGCAAGGCAATATCTAGGATCTGTATTGATAAAAGCAAAGAATTATCCAGAAGCGGAAAAAGCATTCAGGGAAGATTTGCAAATCAACCCAAATAATGGCTGGTCATATATAGGGCTTGCGAGCGCATTATCCAAACAGGGACAAAGCAAGAACGCTGCAGATGCCAACACACTTGCAGCAAAAGCATTTCAACGCAGTGATGTGAAAATTAAAAATGCGGTATTCTGATAATTATTTCTTCAGAAATTTTTTGTCAGAATAGATTCAATACAATCATTCAATCTATCAAATGAGAAAATTAATTTTAGTCGTGCATACATCTCTCGATGGTTTTGTAGCAGGCACAAAAGGAGAGCTTGATGGCTTTCAACCCGGTGAAAAAAATATGCAATTCGTATGTGATTTGACTGAAAGTGCAGATGCAGCTTTGTTTGGGCGGATTTCTTATCAATTATTGCAAGCTTATTGGCCTGCTGCAAAAGAACTGCCTGATGCTACAAAAGGAATGATTGCATATTCAAACTGGTATAACAATGCTCAAAAAATTGTTTGTTCAAAAACGTTGAGCGAAGGTGGGTTGACAAAAACAACTATTATCAATTCTAATGTTCCCGATGAAATTTCAAAAATCAAAGCACAGGATGGTAAAGACATTCTCATTTTCGGCAGTCCTTCACTTTCACAATTGCTGATGCAGCATAACCTGATAGATTGTTATTGGATATTTATTAACCCCACTATTTTCGGGCAAGGCATTCCTTTATTCAAAGAACTTGAGAAAAAATCCAATCTGGAATTAATAAAAACAAAGCAATTTCCCAACGGGGAAATTGCTCTTCAGTATGAGGTGAAAAGATAGCTCAAATGCTATGGGACGAATTTAATAACCAGCCATTCCTCTATGCATCGGGCAGCCGATTCTTGACGATGCCGTGCATGAAGAAATTGAAATGGCAATAACCGCTGCGATTGCGAGATAAAATAATACAGAACCTTTTTTCATTGTAGTGTTTTTAAAGGGTAATAAATAATATCAATCGAATAAGGTCCGGCGAATACAGTTCTGAAAACATGCCAATAAATAAAGAGGTGGTTTCCTGTTAATTAAGATATCATGAAGCATTTTATTATTCCCTGTTTTGGAGATTTGGTGATGTTTTGGGATAAGCATGAGAGTTATCCTAAGAATTTTAAAAGCGATTTCTACTAATCAAACGCTGATATCTTAATAAAATCTTTTTTCGTTTTAAGCGTTATGTGGTGTATTAATCCTATGTTTTACGTTTCCGCTCATGAACAAGCACATTATCATATCTACGATCTTGTTTTTTGCCTTTCATATCTCCAATGCACAGGTGAAAAATGCAGCCAGTCCAACAAAACAAATCCGACGGCTCGATGGCAGCATGATTTCCACTTCTGATATTGACAAAACAATCACTCAATTGATGAGCAATGCAGAAGTCACTGGCTTTTGCATCAGCATTATCAATGACAATAAAATTACTTACACAAAAACTTACGGGCTGAAGAATAAAGAAAAAAATGAGCTGATTGATACCTCTACTGTTTTCTATGGCGCTTCATTAAGCAAGGCTGTTTTTGCTTACATCGTTATGCAGCTTGTGCAGGAAGGCGTGATTGATATTTACAAACCTATATGGGCTTATATCAACAAACCTCTGCCCATGTATGAAAGCTATAATAATCTTGCTGACGATGAACGCTGGAAATTTATTACTGTGAGAGACTGCCTCCGGCATGCCACAGGTTTCCCGAACTGGCGATGGTTCAATCCCAAAGGCAATAATCAACTGGAGATATTTTTTGATCCGGGTGAGAGATATGCTTATTCCGGAGAGGGCATTTTGTTGTTGCAGCTTGCCGTTGAAGAAACCACCCATAAAAGTCTTGAACAGCTCGCGCAGGAAAGAGTTTTTAAACCTTTGGGCATGACGAGGACAAGTTATGTTTGGCAAACTGCATTTGAAAATAATTTTGCATTCGGGTATAATGAAAACGGAGAAATGCTGAAGAAAAAAAAGCGAAGCACGCCGAATGCTGCAGGATCTATGGAAACGACCATTGCAGATTATTCACGCTTCATTGAAGCAGTGATGCAAAGCAAAGGTCTTGCAGATTCAACAAAACATCTGATGCTATTTCCTCAGATCCCTATCAAAACAAAACATCAGTTCCCTTCGCTGAATACCGACACTGCAGAATATCCTTATAAAAATATTGATCTTTCTTACGGGCTTGGCTGGGGGCTTTTCAAATGCAATTATGGAAAAGCATTTTTTAAGGAAGGTCATGATGATGGATGGGCTCATTACAATGTCAATTTTCCTGATAAAAAAATTTCGCTGATCATGATGTCAAACAGTTCAAATGCGGAAGGCATTTTTAAAGAAGCACTTGAAAAATTAATCGGTGATACTTACACGCCATGGGATTGGGAAAATTATAAGCCTTATACACCAAAAAATATTGCGCCGAAAGAAATTCCAAAAGCAGTTGACACATCATTGAATGAATATGCAGGCATTTACGCTGCCGACACCGTGAAAACTGTTATTACCATTGAAGATGGGCAATTAAAAGTTCAGCTTGATAAAGGAGGCCTTCAAAAATCTGCATTGTATATGGAGAAGCCTGATCTCTTTTCATTGAAAATGGCGGCCATACAATTTCAGTTCATAAGAAATGCAAATGGGAAAATTGAAAAGATGATCATCGTTGGTGGCAATGAACAGCATGAGTTTAAAAAAATAAATTAATTACCTGAAACTGCTATAATAACATCTGCTCCATTTGCTGAAAAGCGGAAATAAACATTTTGTATTTATTATCGGAGTGTGCCCACGAAATATTTTTATGTGTAAAGATGTCTTTGATAATGTCGTTTGCTTTCATGCAATCATCTTCGTCAAAAAAATAGGAGCGCCATGGCTTTGGCAAATCTTCAAAAGGTTTTAAAGTAAAACCATTTCCATAAATCTTAATAGAAGTAGGAGTGCTCCTGACATCGATATAATCTATATGGTTTTTTAATGCCCATTCAAAATATGTTTCCCAGAATTTACAATGATTTCGCAAGCGGGATTTTAATTCGGAATCTGTTTCTTTGTGCGCTGCCCGAATGCGCCATTCATTGTTTTGTTTTGAAAAAGGATTATCAGCATCCGAAGAAAAAGAAGCGGGCTGCTTTTCAAAATTAGAAACGACATCATTGTTTCCTAACAGCTCCATGTCATTAATGCCAATCTTTTTTACAACAAGTGTCGATGCTTCATTCTTGCTGTTAGTGAGCTGCAGTTCTGAGTTATCAAATTTCCATCGCCCATATTCAAAACTGCCAAAGTCTTTTGTATAAGTTCCGTCAGGTTTCAAATAAATAAAGCTCGCCGGAGTGAGCAAAGCATCATGCACATCATTATTATTGCTGCTGTGAGTGTAAAACCAAAGATTGCTGATGAGGTTGTTCTTCACGTTGCAACCGGAATAGATTATTCCAATTGAACATAAAAGAATAAGCAGTAAATTTTTTTTCATACAAGCGAGTAATGATTAGTTCCTCTAATCTAAGCGATCTCGCCCGAAACTAAAAATTCAGAACCTTACGTATTTTTCTTCGAGCTCTTTATCCAATCCTTTTTCTTTGGCTTTTTTCGCCTGCTTTCGCAATATGAATTCAAAGATGCTCATCCACCCGGGCAAATTGCTTTCGCTGATATGAAAGAGCCATGCTAATGCGAGCTTATCTTTTGGAAAACCATTTGGCTTGCACAAGTCATCGCCTGCGAGCCCATAACCAATTTGCAATGATTTTTCAAAACCTCGGCTCGCGGGTCTCAGCTCAACAAGAAACCTGCATGCTTTGCCGCTTCTGTTCCTGAATAAATGATTGATGTTAGGTTTTGCTGTTGCATATTCACCGGCTTTAAGCGTATGCAATTTTTTTCCAAGCTTTACCTGAACTTCTCCATCCAGGCAATCAAATTTTTCTGAATAAGTTTTATGGTAATGTAAGCCAACGCCGCCTCCATCTGCAAGTTCTACTTCTACCAAAGTACATTCACCATTCGTATCTGCATGCGTTTTTAAAAATGTGACCTGATCTTTTTGAATCGGATTATAAATTTTTCTTTCCTTAGTCGCAGACATATACATCCAAGGTTTTAGTGAAAATATGATATACATACGCTTCATCTTTTAAAATAGTTTTTATGTCGGGAATCCGTTAATCATCTTGTTTCCTCAACCGCAACAATGCTAACTTTGCTGCAATATGCTGACTGAGGAAGAAAATAGATTTATTGATTACTGGGAGCGCAACCGTGATGAGCAGAAAAAGACAGCCCGTCAATTCCTGATTGGCATTCCACTGGGATTATTGTTTGCAGTCCCTATTTGTATCAACTTCTTTTCCGGATGGTACAAACGCGCTTCCATGGTCAGGAACACGGAAGAGTTCAACCCACTTGTGCTGATTATTGCAATGATTATTATCATTTCTTTTGTGGCTATCTTCTCCAAGCGCCATCAATGGGAAATGAGGGAACAGAAATATCAGGAGCTGCTTTCAAAAAAGAAACAGGAAACTGTTGACAATCTTGTTGAAACAAAATAATCAGGCCTTGCAGCATAATCAGTTCTGCATTTGTCTATCCTCAGAACCTATATTTTTGCAGAAATTTGTTGCATGCGGAAAAAAGTCTTGTTATGCGTGGTTTTAGGGGTATCCTTTTGCTTCGTTTCATGTTTCAAAAAAGATACAGGCTGCAGTTATAAAGCGGATACTTCTGTGGCAACAAGTTATGACAGGGATTCTCTGAGGAAATATCTGGATTCAGCAGGGATAACAGCCACACTGCATTCCAGTGGTTTTTACTATCAGATTTTGACTCAAGGAAGTGGAACTGTGCCTGGTGTTTGTTCGACAGTTGAAGTGACATACGCAGGCACATTAATAAATGGATCTGTATTTGACCAGCAAACCGATGCCCTGTTTACCTTAGGCGGGTTAATCTCCGGATGGAAACAAGGCTTACCTCTAATCGCAAAAGGCGGCCATATAAAATTATATATTCCGCCTTCTTTGGGATTTGGGCCTACGCCTCAAAAAGATAAAAATGGTAATGTGATAGTGCCGCCTAATTCAATTGTCATTTTTGATATCGATTTGATAGACGTTCAGTAACCGTAACTATTAACTACCTGCTAACGGGCCCCGATTTTCTTTTCGGGGCATTTTTTATTTTAATAGCCACTGATTGCACAGAAAAGCACAGATGTTTTTGTAATTGAAAAATAAATCCTCAACCTTGTTTCTTGTGCCTTATATCTTGTATCTTCCACCTTGTTCCTTGATATTTTATTCCCCTAATTTTGCATTAAACTTTTCACTTGCCACACGAAGCGATCTCTGTATTCGATATTTTCAAAATCGGCATCGGGCCTTCGAGTTCACACACACTAGGGCCTTGGCGTGCTGCACAGCGTTTTTTAGCATCGTTACAAAAGAACAGAAAGCTCAGCGAAGTAAAAAAGGTAGAAATATTATTATATGGCTCACTTGCAAAAACCGGTAAAGGCCACGGAACAGATATTGCGATTCAGTTAGGGTTATGCGGAGATGACCCCGTTACTTTCGATGTGAATAAAATTGACGATAAGATTAATTCTATAAAGACCAATAAAAAATTATTGCTGAACGGAGCTCATGAAATTGATT
This sequence comes from Puia sp., assembly GCA_035295505.1. Taxonomy (GTDB): domain Bacteria; phylum Bacteroidota; class Bacteroidia; order Chitinophagales; family Chitinophagaceae; genus Puia. Next base: position 38,590 of record DATGIX010000057.1, read on the forward strand.
TCAATCCTGAGGAAGATATTCATTTCCTTTACACAGAAACCTTGCCCTACCATCCAAATGCTGTGACATTTTTGGCTGATTATCATAATGATGACAAGATTGCCGAAACTTATTATTCAATAGGAGGCGGGTTTGTAAAAAAGGAAGGTGAGGAAGAAAATAGCGGCTCACAGGTTCAATTGCCTTTCCCGATTGATGACGCAAACGGGCTTTTGCATTGGTGCATGATGACAGGTATGGGCATTAGCGAGGTGGTGATGGAGAACGAAGCAGCCTGGCGTACCGAAGCTGAAATTAAAAAAGGAGTTCTCAATATCTGGCATGTGATGAAGGATTGCATTTATAGAGGCTGCCACGTTGAAGGAATGTTGCCCGGAGGGCTGAACGTAAAACGGCGCGCCGCTGCTCTTAATAAAAGACTTATTGGGCAAAGAAAATATTCTGATTATGATTCATGGGTTGCAGCTATTCGTGCAGGTGGCAATGACTTCAAATATATTCTTGACTGGGTGAGCTGTTTTGCACTTGCGGTGAATGAAGAAAATGCTTCATTCGGTAGGGTAGTAACGGCTCCGACAAATGGTGCTGCCGGAGTAATCCCGGCTGTGCTGCAATATTTCGTAGTGTTTTGTGATGGGTATAAAGAAGAAGCTATTTCTCAATTTATGCTGACTGCTGCCGAAGTCGGTAGCATTTTCAAAAAAGGAGCAACGATTTCTGCAGCGATGGGCGGATGCCAGGCTGAAATTGGTGTATCATCAGCAATGGCTGCTGCAGGCTTAACAGAATGCATGGGAGGAACACAGAAACAAACATTAATGGCTGCCGAAATAGCGATGGAACATCATCTTGGACTTACATGTGATCCAATCGGCGGGCTTGTGCAGGTGCCTTGCATTGAACGAAACACGATGGGCGCTATCAAAGCTATAACAGCCAGCCAGCTTGCATTGCAGAGCACACCTGATTTTGCAAAAGTCTCGCTCGATGCCGTCATTAAAACTATGTGGGATACTGCGCTCGACATGAACAGCAAATACAAAGAAACTTCAGATGGAGGGCTTGCTGTTCATATTCCTATTAGTTTGAGTGAGTGTTAGTAATAACCACCTTAACTCTTTTGCATTCGCTTGAAAATAAAATAAATCTGCTTATATATTAATATCCACAGGGTGGTTAAATAAATGTCTTTATCTTAGATATCCATTTCTAAACTTTTTGGACCTACACTATAAAATATATCCGCTTGGTGATGCAGCTGCATGTATTGACCTTGGCAATATCATTGATGAAGATATCAACAGAAAAATAATTGCGATACAAAGCTGGCTGCATTCAAATCCATTCGAGGGGTTAAAAGATATTGTTATTGCTTATGCTTCCATTTCTGTTTATTATGACCCTCTCATTACTAAAAAGAGAACCCATTTTCAATCAACAGTTTTTGAATTCATCAGACAAAAATTAGAAGCTGCATTTTCCAATTCAACAACAATAGATGAAAATGATAAAAAGGTGATCCGCATACCAGTTTGTTATTCGGATGAATTTGCTATTGACATCAATTTTATTTCAAGCAAAAAGCAGATTTCAAGAGAAGAAATCATTCATCTGCATACGTCAAAAACATATCGGGTTTATATGATTGGTTTTTTGCCGGGGTTTTCCTATCTCGGCCAGGTGGATGAAAAACTAATAATACCACGAAAGAAAAAACCAATCACCGTTGCAGCAGGGAGTGTAGGCATAGCAGGTAGCCAGACAGGAGTTTATCCGCTTGCCTGTCCGGGCGGATGGCAGATTATCGGCAGAACGCCAATGAAATTTTTTGATTCAAAAGCAACGCTTCCTGTGATGATGAATGCTGGCGACCACGTTCAGTTTTATGAAATCAGCAGGGATGAATTTGAAAATCATATATCAACACAAAAATCAAAAATTGAAGAATAGCAAATAATATCGCGACTAACTATTTCTCAGAAATCGTAAATCGGACATCTCAAATCGTAAATCCTAATGTCTTTATCCATCATCAAACCAGGCTTGCTCGATACCATACAGGATATGGGAAGGCATGGCTACAGCCATTGGGGAATCAATCCCGGTGGTGTGATGGACAGATATGCTGCGCAAGTTGCTAATATGCTGGTGGGAAATCTTGTGTCGGAAGCCGTGATTGAAATTCATTTCCCAGGTGCGCAAATTCTATTTAACCAAAATGCATTAATATCTATTACCGGTGCTGATTTTTCTCCCTCACTGAATGATCAGCCGCTTCCTTTATGGCAACCGATTGTTGTCAGAAAAAATACGGTGCTCCAATTCCCTAAATTAAATTCGGGTTCTGTTTGTTATATCAGCATTCATGGGGGCATTTGTGCAGACAAGTGGCTCGGGAGCTATAGCACCAACCTGAAAGCTACGGCTGGCGGGCTTTCTGGCAGACAGCTTAAAAAGAACGACGAAATTTTTTTTAAAGAAAATGCTATTTATTTCGCAGGCTTATTAAAAGAAGATGTCAACCTGCAGGTGTTACCATGGAGAGCCGATGTAAAAAATGTATATCAATTTCCCAATGAAATTTTTATCATCAAAGGAAATGAGTGGGAAGAATTAAATGGCAACTCTCAATATGATTTTTTAGAAAATAATTTTATCATTCATCCTTCTTCTGACAGGATGGGCTATCAGTTGCGTGGAAATGGATTGCAATTGAATCATCCCTTTGAGTTGATATCCTCCGGTGTTCATTTCGGCACCATTCAATTATTGCCCGATGGGCAATTGATTGTTCTGATGGCTGATCACCAGACTACTGGCGGTTATCCGAGAATAGCGCATGTCATCTCTTCGCATTTACCAAAGCTTGCACAATTGCGCCCAAGCGATTGTCTTCAGTTCAGGTTAGTAGATATTCAACTTGCAGAAGAAATTTTCTTTCAGCAACAAAAAGATCTGCAGATTTTAGAGCGTGCTTGTCAGGATCATTTAAACGCCACTGTATGTTGAGCGTGGATTTGAATTGCGATATGGGCGAAAGCACCGAACTCTGGAATTATGATATTGAAAAAGATTTTGATCTGTTGAATTATGTAAGCTCGATTAATATCGCGTGTTCATATCATGCCGGCGACATAAGAACGATGGAGCGATTAACTGAGAAAGCAATCAACCAAAATATTTCAATCGGTGCGCATCCCTCTTTTCCGGATAAAGAAAATTTCGGGAGAACCAATATGCAGCTCTCACGCCAACGCATATACGAAATCGTCAAAGAGCAGATGACGATATTGAATGACGTTCTCAAAAGCCATCAAAAAAAGATCCATCATGTGAAGCCTCATGGAGCTTTATATAATATGGCTGCGAAGGACAAACCAATTGCTGATGCCATTTGTGAGGCTATTAAAGATTTTGGCAAACAAATTATTTTATATGGATTATCCGGAAGTGAATTGATTCATTCAGGCAAAGAAGCCGGACTGAAAACATGTAGTGAAGTTTTTGCGGACAGAACTTATCAGGAAGATGGCAGCCTGACCCCAAGAACATATCCTGACGCATTGATTGAAGATGCAGGCAAAGCCGCAACGCAGGTTTTGCAAATGATACAGCATAAATCTGTCATTGCTACTTCAGGCAAAGAAATAAGTCTTAAAGCTGAAACCATTTGCGTTCACGGCGATGGCAAACATGCTGTTGACTTTGCAAAAACAATACATGATCTGTTAATGAAAAATAATATCCTGATCAGCAGTGATAAATGATTATTTCTTTTAAGTTTTCTTTTGCAATTTCCCCGCAATTCTTCCGTTCTTGAACTGTTCCCGCTTCAACCATTATTTAGTTTTTATTATTTACCCAATTTCAACAATTATGTCTGCTAACAACAATGGCAAGCACAATGGCTTGTATAGTTATGACTCATTCTCAGGGAACACAAAGAAAAGCGATTCTAATTTTTTTTGGTGGTGCGCCGGCGCACATCAGGAGCTACTGAAGGAATATCCGTCTGAGCACACCAAATATGCAGGGCTTGGCGGCGTCATCCTCGCCACATTTGCGCTTGCTTCACTGTCTGCAGGATATGCTATTTATAGCGTGTTCAACAACTGGCTCTGGGCACTTGGTTTTGCATTGTTATGGGGGCTGATCATTTTTAACTTCGACAGGTTTTTGGTTTCAACCATGCGCAAATATGGCGTGATCAGGAGCAAGCAATTGTGGATGGCAGTGCCGCGCATAGTGCTTGCATTATTAATTGGTATCACGATTGCCCGCCCGCTCGAATTGAAAATATTTGAAAAAGAAGTGGACACCAAAGTGGCAGAAAATCTTCACAAAAAAGTTTTATTGAATGATAGTTTACTGCGACTGGAAAATGATGCAGCTATTCAAAATGCGACTGTTGAAAAAATGAACCTGATGAAAAGAAAATCTGCCATTGAAGATACATTGCACAACATGCAGCGAGCTTATGTGCAGGAGGCTGATGGCACAGGCGGATCTTTTCAGCGCGGCATAGAAAAAATAACTATGCTGAAACAAGATGCTTATAATGCAGCACTGGCACAGTTTTCACCTGAGTTAAAAATAATCAATGATAAGATCAATTATCAGGACAGCATCCTTAATAATTCAAAAGCTAACCTTGAAGCGAAGCATAAACAATATGAAACAGTTGTTGCATCGAAGGTTGGTTTTTTAGAAAGAAACAAAGCATTATCTGATTTGTCATCAGAAGAGCCAAGTGTGTTCTGGGCGGAATTATTCATTTCACTCTTGATTATATTAATTGAAATCGGGCCAATGCTATCCAAGCTCATCATGAGCATCGGGCCTTACGATGTTGCGCTTGCGAAAACAGAGTTGTTGCAGATGGCAACTTCTGAAAATGAGATGAGGCGTGACAAACAATTGGTGTTCGATAAACTTGATGCAGTGTATAAAAACAAAAAAGAAATGTCTGATGAATTGATGGAGCAGGTGAAGGCTGCACAACAAAAACATATTAAAGAAACATTCAACAGATGGGAAAACGGAGTATCTGTTAATGAGAACAGGAAATCTTCTATGAATTCATTAGTGAGAAATATCAAAGAGCAATTTGATTATAAGGAAGAAGATGTGATGTAAAAATCTGCAATCATTAAATGCATGCACGAAACTTGTGATGCTGAAGCTGAATAGAAAACTAAAAGTACAAGCGAGCGTGGCAAGGATATTGAATAGAGAATAAATGTTCGTCACAAAATAAAAAGAGCTGAAAAATTTTCAGCTCTTTTTTATTCACAAACTACCTGATAATATTTATAACGTTAAAAGAAGAATTATTGCTGTTGCATTCCCTGCATACTATCCATTTCGCCTTTCAGGTTTTTGCGCTTGAACAATGATGCATCAAATTTTCCAAAACGATAGTTGAATTGTATCCTGAAGAATTGGGGGTCTCTTCTCCTGAATGCATCCTGCGTAAAGAAACTTGCATAGGTATACACATCGTTCACTCTTGTACGGAAAATATCGCTCACGCTCAAAGTAACCGATGCCGCTTTGTTTTTGAGGAATTCGTATTTTATTGATGCATCCACGCCACCGGTTGGTTTTGAATAACCTTGTGCATTTCCGCTAACAGATACGCCGAAACCGCGGCCTCCGGTGTTGCTTGATGTTCCTGCACTTCCACCTGGCGGAAGAACTGTTTTAGAAGTATAATCTCCTGACAACTGCAGTGTCAGTTTTTTTGTGATCTTAAAAGTGTTGTTGATTTTTCCAAACCAGCTATAGGTTTGTCCAACTGCAGCCACTGAGCTGTCGTCTGAATTGATCTTTGACGTGAAGATGTTGATGTTGGTTGTGACATCCCACCATTTTGTAATCGTATTTCTGCTGATGATTTCAAAGCCGCCAACAAAACTTGAATTGGCATTAATAAATGTGCTGATGAAAACAGCAGAGTCGTTGATTGGATTTTTACCGGGGTTCTGAACACGTGTTATTAAATCAGTTGTGTGCTTGTAATATAATGATGCAATGAGCACATTATTTTTCGGGAATGTTTTTTGATACGACAATTCAAATGAATTCGTGAATTGCGGTTTCAAATCAGGATTACCTCTGCTAAGATTCAATGAATCTGAATAATCTGTGAATGGGAATAATTGGAAGAAACTCGGCCTGTCAATCCTTCGTGTATAATTCAATTGCAATTCCTGTAAGCCGCCGAACTTCTGAGAAATGAACACACTTGGAAAAAGACTGAGCGGATATTTATTGCTAAAGTTTCCGATTGTGTCGCCAAGATTTCCGCTTTGTTCTTTCACTGTATAATTGGTAGTTCCATTATAATTTGAGCTTTCACCACGAAGCCCAAGAACATAGCCAAAATCTTTGATAGCATTTGTATAAGTAAGATAACCTGCATAAATCCTGTCATGATAACTATAAACCGAAGAAAGTAAAGGTTGCGGGATTACGTCGCCAACGTTATCGACAATGCCTATGTCATTCACACTGCTGATATTTCTGGCAGCAACTCTTAAACCGGTTTCGAATTTTGATTTTTCGGTAATGGGGTTTGCATAATCTGTCTGAGCTGTAAGAAACTCATTAGTACCTGATCCGTTCTGGCGCTGATCGTAAGTATAGAAATTTGATGTATTGTCTTTTATCGGATAAATCGTAGAGTTTACATCATTATTATTTTTATTGGTACCATAACTATAGTTGGCATTCGCCGTCCATTCTTGCCCTGATCTTGGGAAAGTGTGCTTGAAACTGATCATACCACCTCTGTTATTAAAAAGCCCGTCTGTTGTTGATGCTCTTTTAGTATATGAACTTGAGCTCACAGATCCGTTTGTCAATGTATCTACATACAAATCGCTGTTGATATAAGGAGTGAAATGGCCATGAACGATTACCCCTGATAATGAAAGCGTATTTCTGTTGTCGATAAAATAATCCAAACCGGCTCTTCCAAAAGCAAAATAGCCAGCCGAAACATTGTGATCGTATTGAGTAAGGGTATTAAAAGGCGGAGATAAAAATGTGTAACGATCAGTTGTTCCATCAGAAATGGATTTGCGCTGCCCATAGTTGCCGCTTGCAAACACATTCAATTTCCCCTGCTTCACATTTAAATCGCCACCAAGATTGAATTTTCCACGCTCGTCGATACCTGCGCGGAGATTGCCATTGTAACCAGCTTTTCTATTCTTTTTTAAAATGATATTGAGAATTCCTGAAGTGCCGCCTGATGCATCATATTTTGCGCCGGGGTTAGTAATAATTTCAACGCTTTCAATGGCGTCAGCAGGAATTTGATCGAGGGTTAATGTCGATGGCAAACCGTCTACAAAAATAGTCGGCGTTGTGTTGCGGAGCTTCACATTGCCATCAATATCCACCTGCACAGAAGGGACATTCTTCATGACATCCAAACCAGTTCCGCCCTGAGCAGAAATATCTCTTTCAACATTGTATACTTTTCTGTCAACACCAAGTGATACAAGTGGCTTGCTTGCACTCACAGTAACTTCGGCAAGCGTCTGCGCATCTGCTTCCAATTTAATATTTCCAAGATCTTTATCAATGCCAGCTAATGCCTGCTGAGCTTGTTGCATGTTATCCGTGCCGGAAGCAGCATTATTTTGTCCGCCGCCACCTTTTGGCATTTTAATATCGAAGGCAACTTTTTGTTCGTAGAGTTTATATCCGATAGCTGAAATCCTGAGTTTGAAATTTCCGAATAGCGGAAGGTTCTCCATGCTGAAATTTCCTTTTGTGCTGATCATCCCTGCGATAGGAACTTCTTTCATTTTTTTTGTCGCAGTATCAAATTTTGTCGAAATAAGTTGAACAGATGCTCCGTCTATTCCCTTATTTGTTTTTGTGTCAACCACTTTTCCATAGAAATGCCCGATGCTTGGTATCTGACCGCCACCACCAGGCCTACCGCCACCACCGCCGGGAAATTGAGCAACTGACGATAAGCTAATAACAATAGCAAAACAAAAAAACAGAAGTTTCATCATGTATATCTTTTTCATAATTGCCGCAAAGGTCTGTTCAAAATGGCAAGTATAAATCCATTAATTACAAACGGTTAAATAAATAGTTAAAAGGACGTATGTTCCCTATGAAAACCTTAGCGATTATATTTGGTTAAGAATTAGTTAACGAATGGCATTTCGTTGCAAAATCTATTTTGCTAATAGAGTAAGAAAAATCTGCAGAAGGCCAATAAAAAACCCAAGTGCGGCACCGATTATTTCAACAAAACGGAATTCTTTGGTGAGGATTTGATTCAACATTTGTTCAAGCTTATCTGAAGAAAAATTCGAAATTTTTTCAACAACAATCCTTTCGAGGTCAAGATCATTTTTCAGGTTGCTGACGTAATTTTTCATGATGACAGGAAAAAGATCAGCAAGCTCTTTCATAAAAGTTGTCTTCAACTGATTGATCGTTTTATCGCCGATGAACATTGAAATCATTGGCATCGTTTCTTTCAATTTTGTGCGAAGAAAATGATCGATATGTTCTTCTGCCAACGGCAAAATCTTTTGCACGTTTTCCGGATTGGTGATTGTTTTTTCAATATCTCCAAATGACAATAATTCCTGTCCGACAATTCTACCCAGGCTTTCAGCAATCTGTTGCTGGCGTTTCGGGAAAACACCGTGAAAAGTCATCCACAAAAATTTTTTTGGCTTACGCGGATGGAACAACATTTTTAGCGCCATCCAGATAGTGAGCCAGTGAATGAATGCAGAAATAACAGGTATTGTATAAAACCACCACTTCATGATCTTGTTTTTCGGACTGCAAAGAAAAGGTAATTAAGCCGCGAACCGAAAATTGTTGATATTGTTTTTGAGGGAAAAGAGAATTCATTTAATTTCGCGCTTCCAAACGGTGGCCATAGCTCAGTTGGTTAGAGCATCAGATTGTGGTTCTGAGGGTCGTGGGTTCGAGCCCCATTGGCCACCCTGAAAAAACCTCGCAGATTTGCGGGGTTTTTTATTTCGATACTCCTGTAATTAAATCTTCAATTGCCATAATTATCAATACATATTTCATAATCTAAAAAACATTTACTTTTAAGGCTTATTATCTGTTTATGCGAATTGTTCCTTTCTCGATTTGTTTTGTCATCACGATTGCATTGGTTATTGCATTGAATAAAGAATGGCAAGTGGGAGCTAACACGCTTCCACCTGTTGGCAGATTCATGAGCCCGCAACATGGCTTTTGGCAAAATGCAGAAAGTGTCAATAAAGATTTTACTGCAAGTTTTCATTTTGATCAGCTCAAAGACAAAGCTGAAGTTTATTTTGATGACCGCATGGTGCCCCATGTTTTTGCGGCCAATGAAGATGATGCATATTTTATTCAAGGCTACCTGCATGCAAAATTTCGCTTGTGGCAAATGGAATTCGAGACGTATGCAGCAGCAGGCCGGATCAGTGAACTGATAGGAGAGAAGGCAATAAATTTTGATCGTGAAAGAAGAAGGCTTGGCATGGTATACGCGGCGGAGAAAGCAGTCATTGAAGTTGAAAAAGATCCTGTTACCAAAGCACAATGCGATGCATACACTGCCGGCGTGAATGAATATATCAGCAATATGAAAGAAAGCGAACTGCCTGTTGAATATAAATTGCTGAACTATAAACCGGAAAAATGGAGCAACCTTAAGACGGCACTTTTTCTAAAATACATGTCTTATGAGCTGGCAGGCTATGAGAATGATTTTGAGAACACAAATGCAAAAGCAGTTTTCGGATTGAAAGATTTTGACCTGATCTATCCATTATCACAGGATTCACTTGACCCAATCATACCAAAAGGAACAATCTTTGAAAAACCAAAGCTTGAAGTAAAAATTCCTGCTATTGCTGATTCTGTATATTTTTCAAATAAAGATTCTGCAGATATCCTTCATGACAAACCGAATAAAGAAAACGGCAGCAATAACTGGGCAGTGAGCGGAAAGAAAACAAAAAGCGGAAAACCAATTTTATGCAATGATCCGCATCTTGGATTAAACCTTCCATCACTCTGGTTTGAAATGCAGATTTCCGTTCCGGGAATGAATGTGTACGGAGCAACTTTTCCTGCAGCGCCTGGCATTGTCATTGGCTTCAATGATAATTGTGCGTGGGGGGTAACAAATGCAGAACGTGATGTTCGTGATTATTATGAAATAAAATTTCGTGATGAAAGCATGAAGGAGTATTGGTTCAGTGGTGAGTGGAAACAAACTGATTTCAGGTACGAGCATATTGTCATTAAAAATAAACCTGAAGTGATTGACACAATTGCCTACACTATTTTTGGTCCGGTGATGTATGATAAAAAATACAGAGGCAGCAGAAAAGATGGGCAAGAAGGAACCAGAACTGATGGGAAATATTATGCCGTTCATTGGAAAGCAAATGAGCCCAGCAATGAGTTGATGACATTCAATCGACTTGATCATGCAAAAAACTACAATGAATATCTGGAAGCGATTAAATACATGCATACGCCCGGACAGAATTTTGTTTTTGCATGTAAGAATGGAGATGTTGCGATGTGGTGTCAGGGCGAGTTTCCTGCAAGATGGAAACATCAGGGAGATTTTATTATGCCCGGAACTGACAGCACATTTATGTGGCAGGGAAATATTCCACAGGATGAAAATCCGCATATCATAAATCCCGAGCGTGGATTTGTGAGCAGCGCCAATCAATTGCCGGTTGATCCTTCTGTATATCCCTATTATCTCGCAGGTTCATTTCCTCCATATCGTGGATTTATTATCAATAGGTTTTTGTCGAAGATGAATAATATTTCACCGGAAGATATGATGAAGCTGCAGACAGAAAATTATAATGTATTCGCAGAATTAGCGATGCCTTTGTTTTTGAAATATGTGAGCTATGATTCGTTGGATGAATCAGAAAAAAAATATTTCGACACGATGAAATCATGGAACCTGAGAGATGATTATAATGAAAAAGGCGCGACTATTTTTAATGCAGCATGGGATTATTTTGAAAAAGAAGTATGGTCTGATGATTTGACAAAAACAAATCTTCCATTGGTTCATCCTGTGGCCAGCACCTTGTTAGAAGCAGTTTTAAAAGATACCGCTTTCAAATTTATTGATGATATAACAACGCCTCAAAAAGAAAGCATGCGTGATGAAATCACAAAAGGATTTGAGAAAGCCGTGAAATCATTAAAGCCTTTTGAGATTGAAGGAAGGTTAGAATGGGGAAAAGCAAAAGATACGAGAGCAACGCACCTTGCAAGGTTAGCACCTTTCAGCAGATTGCATTTGCAGATAGGCGGCGGCAAGCATTGTATCAATGCAGCAAGCGAAGATCATGGGCCAAGCTGGAGAATGATTGTTTCTTTAACTGATACCACACAAGCTTATGGAGTTTATCCTGGCGGCCAAAGCGGAAACCCCGGAAGCCCTTACTACGATACATTTGTTGATCAGTGGGCGGCAGGAAAATATTATCCGTTGTGGGTAATGAAGAAAGAAGATGCCGGAGATTCAAAAGTTCGGTATAAAATTGAATTTGAAAAATAAAATCAATAACCAAATTTGAAAATGACCGGATTAAAAGAGTGAAGTTCTTTATTAACGATTATGCATAACCGATTATTAGGAACAATGCATTAAATATAAATAGCAAACAGAATGAAATTGATTTTTTCAATATTACTGACCGCTTTATTAAGTTTTGTTTTAGGACTGTATTTGCCATGGTGGTCAATTGCATTATCAGCATTTGCCGCAAATGTTCTGATCCCGATTGCTCCATGGAAATCTTTTTTATCGGGATTTCTCGGAATATTTATTTTATGGGGAGCTTTGGCTACTGTCATTGATTCAAACAATAATCATATCCTTTCACAAAAAATTGCGCAGATATTTCCCTTGGGCGGCTCTTTTGTTTTATTAATTATCGTTACTGCATTTGTTGGTGCACTGGTTGGAGGCTTTGCTGGATTAACAGCAGGTTTTGTGAGAAAAAAATGATGTCACGCTAATACGAAGTATTTCAAAATCTATCGTACATACTCATCAGCAATTTCAAGCGCTTTTGAAATAATCGCTAATCCTTCATCGACCTGTTCTTTCGTAATACATAATGGAGGTGCAATAAAAATATAATTCCATCTCACGAAAGTTGTCATGCCAAGCTCTTTGATTTTTGCAGCCACTTTATTCATGATTGCCATCTCATCTGGCTTTGCATTGAATGGAGCCATTGGCTCTTTGGTATCGCGGTTTTTTACCAGTTCAAGACAGCCTAACAATCCCGTGTTTCTCCAGTCACCGATTGATGGGTGCTTCTGTTTTAATAACTGCACTTGTTCATTAATATAGTTCCCCATTTCTGCAGCATTTTCAATCAGGTTTTCGTCTTCATAAATTTTGATCGTTTCCAAAGCAGCAGCGCAACAAACAGGATGAGCTGAATATGTTAAACCGAGCCAAAGAACTTTATCATCAAAATATGTTGCGATCTTATCGCTCACTATCAATGCTCCGAGTGGAAGATATCCTGATGTGATTCCTTTTGCCGTCGCAATCATATCCGGAACAACATCATGATTATCTATTCCAAACCATTTGCCTGTCCTTCCAAACCCGCTCATAACTTCATCTGCAATTAATAAAATATTTTGCTTGTCACAAATCGCTCTTATTTTTTTAAAATAATCCGGTGGATATTTTATGCAGCCGCTGCTTCCGCTTTCACCTTCCATTAATATCGCTGCAATATTTTCTGGTCCTTCAAATTCAACAATTCTTTCAATGTGGCTTGCACATTCATATTTGCACGACCCGAATTTTTGTCCGAACGGGCAGCGATAACAATAGGGATCTTCGGCATGAATAACATTCGGCACCTGTTGTGAATCGGTTGCCAATTTTCTCGGGTCACCTCCGGCAGACATGGCTCCGTACGAAGCTCCATGAAATGCACGATATCGGGTGATGATTTTATGTCTGCCTGTGTATAATCTGGCAAGCTTAATGGCATTTTCAATAGCTTCAGCTCCACCTGTTGTGAACAAAGTTTTATTCAATCCTTTCGGTGTGATGGAAGCAATTTTTTTTCCAAGCTCGCCTCTTGGTTTAGTCGCAAAGCCCGGAGTTACATAGCTTAGTTGTTGCATCTGATCCATAACGGCGATGCCTACACGTGGATTGCCATGCCCTATATTCACATTCATTAAGCCGGAAGAAAAATCAAGATATCTTTTCCCGTCATAATCGTAGAGATAAACACCTTCTGCATATTTTACAGCGACGGGATTGATCCCTTTCTGTTTGCTCCAGGAAAACAAAGTGTAATCTAAATTGTCCTGAACAATTTCTTGTGCTTCAGAAATGATTTTTGTATCCATAATATATTTTTATTTTCCGGTTTCAATCCCTAATCTGATTGAAACCTTAAGTTGATTCGGCATTAAAGGCTATCAGCAATTAAAAATTCGAAATCCGAAATAATTTCCATCTTCATAAAAACTATATCCTCACATTTTCAAATCCTCAAATTGCTCAGCTCATCCAGTTCACACCTGCTTCGGGATTCCATTTCACAGTTGTCTTTTTTAATTTCGTCCAGAATTCAATAGAACTTTTGCCGGTGATATCGCCAACTCCGAATTTGCTTTCGTTCCATCCGCCAAATGAAAATGGCTCGCGGGGAACAGGCACACCGACATTCACGCCTACCATTCCTGCGCTTGCTTTTTCCATCACATATCTTGCATAGCCGCCATTTTGTGTGAACACACTTGCTGCATTGCCATAAGGATTTTTATTTTCGATGGCGATAGCTTCATCTAATGTATCTGTCCTCATAATACTAATTACTGGCCCGAAGATTTCTTCTTTTGCTATAGCCATATCAGGTTTCACATAATCAATGACAGTCGGACCGACATAAGTGCCATTTTCTTTGCCTTCCACTTTTGTATTTCTTCCATCTACTAAAATTTTTGCGCCTTGCTGTTCAGCTTCCGTAATATATTTTTCAATCCGCTCTTTTGATTCTTTGTTAATCACAGCGCCTAAATTTTTTCCGGGAATTACTTTCTTTGCTTCAGTACAAATTTTACTGATAATATGGTCAATATTTCCAACACCAACCATTGCGCTTGCTGCCATACATCGCTGGCCTGCGCAACCGCTCATGCTTGCCACAATATTGGCAGCAGTCATTTCTTCTTTCGCATCAGGCAATACTAATAAATGATTTTTTGCTCCTCCAAGTGCAAGGCAACGTTTTAGGTTTTGCGTTGCTTTCTGATAAACCAGCTTGGCAACTTTTGTTGAGCCGACAAACGAAACTGCTTCGATCTTTGGATGCTCACAAATTGCGTTCACAATTTCGCTGTCCCCATGAACTATATTAAAAACGCCATCCGGCAATCCGGCTTCTTTTAACAATTGCGCAAGCCTTCCGCAGCTTAAAGGAACTTTTTCCGATGGCTTTATGATCATGCAATTGCCGGTTGCAATGGCATTCGGTATTGTCCAGTTTGGAACCATTGAAGGGAAGTTGAAAGGAACAATGGATGCAACAACACCTATCGGAACATGTTCCGTTCTGCATTCAATTCCTTTGCTCACTTCAAGAACTTCACCGGTCATGATTTGAGGTAATGAACATGCAAACTCAGTGAGCTCTATCGCTTTTTCAATTTCAGCAACTGCTTCTGAATTTGTTTTTCCGTTTTCTTCGCTGATTAATGCAGCAAGTTCGTTCAGTTTTTTTTCCAATAAATATTTATATCTGAAAAAAACCTGTACTCTTTCTTTGATTGGCGTTTTGCTCCATGCAGTAAATGCAGATGCAGCAGCATTCACTGCACTATCCAATTCTTTGGCAGAAGACATTGGGACTGTTGAAAGCAATGTTCCATCAAGAGGAGAAATCACATCTAATACTCTTTTTGATGAAGAAGTGACGAATTGCCCGTTGATATAATTTTGTACTGATGAGTATTTCATTTTAATCAATTATTTCTGCAAATTTTGCATTATTTTGTAATATTACTAAAATATTTGTATTATTTATTAATTCAAACTACAGAAATATTTATTCTCCTGATATTAGATATTCAAGTAATCAGTTTATAAATAAATGAACCATGGAAAAGAAAATAACACCGCTCGATGATCTTGATTTTGCCATACTCACTTTCCTGCAACAAGACGGAAGAATGTCTTTCACTTTGATTGCAGAAAAACTGAAAGTCTCGATTGGGACAATCCGTACAAGGTTTAATAATATGCTCGAAGAAGGAACGGTGAGTATCATCGGAAGGGTTGATCCCGAGAAAGTCGGGTTCAGAGCTTATGCTCATATTGCAGTGTTTGTGAGACCGGCAACGCTTAAAGAGAAAGTAGCACGAGCCATCGCTAAACTTCCTGAAGTGAGTTTCCTGGCAATGACTTCGGGCGATTATGATCTTGAAGTGGATGTTATGTGTAGAGATAATAACCATCTTGTTCAATTTGTGGACGACATCTCAAAAATCAACGGCGTCCATCAAACCAAAACAACGATGTATTTCAAAGTATATAAATATGCGCAGCCTGACCTGGGGTTATTAAAATAAACTGTAGTAAACAATTTACTTCTCGTCGCGTCAAATGCGCTAAATTTCACTTTTTCATAACCATTCTCAGAGTATTTTCGTATCTACTTGAAACCAACTGATGAGACATTTTCTTTTTTATTTCCTGATTTCGATTTTATGCTCTACGTCTTTTGCCGGCAGAATTTCCGGTACTATCACCGATGATAAGGGAAATATATTGCCTTATGCTTCCATCCTCGTGAAAGGCACTTCGAGAGGAACAACTGCGAATAATGAAGGGAAATATTTTTTGAACCTTGATCCCGGCAGCTACACCATCATTTGCCAATATGTAGGTTATGAAAGAAAAGAAAAAAAGATAACTATTGAATCGGAAAATATGGTTGTTGATTTTCAGCTTTCTCTCCAACAGTTATCCTTAGCCGAAGTTGTGGTGAAGCCCGGCGGCGAAGATCCTGCTTATGAAATCATCCGTCAGGCAATTAAAAAACGAACCTATTACCTGAATCAGCTTGATAAATTTCAATGCGAAGTGTATATCAAAGGACAGCTTCGGCTGCGCAATTATCCTAAGAGCTTTTTTGGGCAGAAAGTGGATTTCGAAGATGGCGACACCAGCAAAAAGAAAATGGTTTATTTATCAGAAACTGTTGCTAGATACACATTCCAGAAACCTGATAAAAACAAAGTTGAAGTGCTTTCGACTAAGGTAAGCGGACAAAGCGATGCATTTGGCTTCAGCGCTCCGCAGATTGTTTCTTTTTATCAAAATAATATTGAGATCGGTCGAAACTTAAA
>DATGIX010000058.1:0-21701 GCA_035295505.1 Puia sp.
GATCTTGAAAATCCGGTTGATTTTGTCAAATCGATTAAGCGGTTGTTGTCACCAGAAGGAATTTGGGTCTTTGAGATGAGCTATATGCCTAAAATGCTAGCTATGGACAGCTATGATACCATTTGTCATGAACATCTTGAATTTTATAGTCTCGCAGTTTTAGAAAAAATCGCTGCAATGGCTGACATGAAAATATTTAAAATCTCTTTCAATGATATCAATGGCGGGAGCATCCGCTGTTATGCAACACACAAAGAAAGCAGCTTATATTTCAACCCTGATAATTACAAATTGCTGAATGAAATAAGGCAAAAGGAATTTGATTTGGAGCTGGATACGGATAAGCCCTATGTGGCCTTTCAGTACAGAATTGAAAAAGTAAAAAATGATTTGCACGATTTGCTTGTCAAATTAAAAAATGAAGGCAAGCGGGTTCACATTTATGGCGCGTCCACAAAAGGAAATACCATTTTGCAGTGGTGCGATATTAATAGCATGTTGGTGGAATATGCAGCGGAGAGAAACCCGGACAAATATGGAGCTTACACATTAGGCACGAATATTCCGATTATCAGCGAAGCAGAAAGCAGAGCCATGAATCCTGATTATTATCTTGTGCTGCCATGGCATTTTAAAGAAGAATTCATAGAGCGGGAAAAAGAAGCACTTGATAAAGGAACAGGTTTTATTTTCCCAATTCCGACAATTGATATTTACAAAAAATGAACCTGCGAAGATTCATCAGAAAAAGTATTGCAGCATCTTATATAATCCGGACAAAAGCCTTCCCGAGTTTCTCTCAATCTGGGGAAGACAGGATTGTTGGGTATCTTTTTCATGCATTGCAAATGACGAAGCCCACTTATCTTGATATTGGAGCAAACCATCCATTGTCCGGCAGCAATACTTATTTTTTTTATCACTACGGATCACGGGGAGTTTGTATTGAGCCTGACCCCGAAATGTTCAGTCTTATAAAAAAAATGAGGCCTAAAGATGTTGCTTTGAATATTGGCATCGGATTGTATGAAGAAGAAAAAGCAAAGCTTTATATTTTCCCTTATCCTTATTCGGGGTGGAATACTTTCTCGTATGAAGAAGCAAAACAAAGAGAAATTGAGTCTGCCATTAAGATTGCAAAAGTGCATGAGGTTCAGCTTCGCCCGATTAATGAGATTATAGAAAAATATTTCAATCCTCATCCTAATTTTTTATCAATCGATGTCGAAGGGATGGACTTGCAAATTCTCCAATCAATCGATTTTGAAAGATTCAAGCCTGAAGTTATTTGTACGGAGACGATAACTTTTAGCACAAAAAATCAGGAAGAAAAAGTTTTTGACTCAATCAGGTTTCTTGAATCGAAAGGATACTTTGTTTTTGCTGATACGCATATCAACACTATTCTTTGCAGAACCGATGTTTACAAAAAAAGTATTTCATGACTGCTATCATTTTTGGCGCAAAAGGTCAAGACGGCTATTATCTGACAGAGCTGCTTACATCAAAAGGTTTTGAAGTAGTAGGTATTTCGCGTGAAAACAAAATCGACATTAGCAATTTTTTTGAAGTAAAAAAAATAATTAAAGATTATAAACCTGCATATATCTTTCACTTAGCCGCAGATTCTACGACAAAACATAGTGCATTATTAACAAATCATGATGTCATAACAACAGGCTCGATTAATATTCTTGAGTCAGTAAAAATCTGTTCTCCATCAACTAAAATTTTTCTTTCGGGGAGTGGTTTACAATTTAAAAATGAAGGCAGGCCGATTAAAGAAACAGATGCGTTCGACATTTCAAGTGCGTATTCAATGAGCAGGATCCAATCCGTAATTGCAGCTCGTTATTACAGAACATTGGGAGTTAAAACATATGTGGGATATTTTTTTAATCATGACAGCCCTTTGCGAACTGAGCGGCATATTAGCCAAAAAATAATAAGCGCAGTAAAAAGAATATCTTCCGGCAGCAATGAAAAAATTGAAATCGGTGATATGTCTGTAAAAAAAGAATGGGGTTTTGCAGGTGATATTGTTAAAGGAATTTGGACATTGGTTGAACAAGAAAAATACGTTGAGGCAATGATTGGAACCGGCAAAGCATACTCAATTCAGGAATGGCTGGAAGCTTGTTTCTCATTAGTTGGAAAAAACTGGAATGAGCATGTATTGGTGAAAAATAATTTTGTAGCTGAATATAGTATTTTGGTTTCCGATCCTGCTACTATTTTTTCCTTAGGGTGGAAGCCGGAGGTTTCATTTCAAGAACTTGCACAAATGATGCTAAACAAATCATGAAAAAGAAATTGTTGATAGTTACTGCTAATGATTTTCTTGTTTATCAGCCTACGATATTGAATCTGTATGATTTTTTGAAAAATGATTTTGATGCAAATATAATATCGTTTGACCCAAAATTTGTTGGTAAGGAAAAAGACCTAACTAGAAATATTATATACTTAAAAATTCCGTTTCGGAAAACTGTTCAGGATTTTGATTATGCAATTTTCTTATTTTTAAAACTCTGGAAAAAAATAATCAGCCATTCTTTGAATTATGATTATTGGTTTTCAAAAAAATGGCAAATGTTTATTTTGGAACGGGCGTTACGAAAAATAAAGGCCGATTTTGTTCTGGCTGTAGATATGGCAGCGCTTTTTCTTTCGCAAAAAATATTTCAAACATGTCATTTTATTTCTCTTGAGATTTATCCGGATGATCCATATCGCAATAAGATTGATGTAAAAAAAATTGCTTCTGTAGTTATTCAAAACCAGATGCGATATGAATACCTTTTTGGAGATTTAAAACTGAAAACTTTTTTTATTCAAAATGCTCCGGTTTTTAAAAAGGGAAATATAAATGATAATAATAACCGTAAAGACTTAATATGGGCGGGTACGATCATAAAAAAATTTGCTGTTTTAGATTGCCTTCATTTTATTCAGCAATATCCACAATATAAGCTGATGCTAAAAGGCGGCGCTGAACAAAAAACATTGATTCATATTAAAGAGCAGTATAGTGAATTGATAGCTTCAGGCAATGTCGTGATTGATCAGGATTATTTAACGTTAAATGAGTTCATAAGATATTTATCCGGATTTAAAATTGGTTTTTGTTTTTATGACTGGGATTTAATTCATAGTAGTATTAATTACCAAACTGCACCTTCGGGTAAATTGTTTATGTATTTAGCGGCAGGTGTTCCTGTCATTGCATGCAATATTCCAGGCTTTCAATTTGTTAAAGAGTATAATGCCGGCATTTTGATTGATGATTATAATCCTTTATCAATTAAAAATGCTGTAAGTGTAATTGAAAAGAGCTATGAAGAGTTTCAGAAAGGATGTTACGAAGCAGCTAAATACTACAGTTTTGATACAAGTGTTGAGCCATATCTGAAATATCTACTTGCCAGCTAAATTCATAATCTTTTTGATAGGTTTTTAAAAAGTTTCATTTATTTTTGTTGAAACTTATTTATGAATACAAAATTAATCTGTATTGCTTCTGCAATAATTCTATTCTCCGCAAGCTGTAAAAAAAGCAGTTCATCTGATATCAATTTAAATAATGGTCTTTTAGCTTATTATCCATTTAATGGTGATGCAAATGATGCAGGCCCGAATAAATTAAATGGAGCTATTCAAGGTAACGTTACCTTTACTTCAGACGTTTCAGGTAAAGCAAATAGTGCGGCATTATTTGATGGGGTTAGTAGTTTTATAAATGTGCCAGATAATACAGGAATTCTTTCTCCCTCAGAAATTTCTATTTCTCTTTTAGTTAATTTCATCGACATCTCATCACGAGCTGCATTGGTTGATAAAATTGAATACGATAACGCAACAGGGCTCTGTTATAGTATAGGTATACCTTACGCCAATGATAATCAATTTGGATTTGCAGCGATACCAAATAGTTACGGCTGTTCTAATAGCTCATATAATAGTAGCGCAACAATGTATAACAGTTTGCCACTTGTTACAAATAAATGGTATCACGTTGTTGCAATATTCGCCGGATCTATGCAGAAAATATATATCAACAGTGTTTTAACTACAGCAGTGACAAGAAATTTTTCATCATTGAATCAATGTAGCAATGCTACTTCATTTTTAATTGGAGGCTGGTGGAAAAATGATATTATCTCACTACACGGATCTTTAGATGAAATCCGGATTTACAATAGGGCATTGAATCAGGACGAGATTAATCAGCTTGCAAAACCTGTAAAATAGTCTTATTTAATTTTCTTTGTAATATACCCTCTCCATTTTTCAATCAGGTTCTTCATGTCATCGGGGAGTTCGCTTTCAAACAAAACTTCTTTGCCAGTTGAAGGATGGATAAATCCTATTGTTTTTGCATGAAGTGCATGTCGTTGGCATATTTCAAAACAATTCTCCACAAATTGTTTGTATTTGCTGAAAACAGTTCCTTTTACGATTTTGTCGCCCCCATAAGTGTCATCATTGAATAATGGATGGCCGATATGCTGCATATGAACACGAATCTGATGCGTTCGCCCGGTTTCAAGTACGCATTGTAACAGTGATGTGTAACCGAAACGCTCCAGTACTTTATAGTGTGTAATGGCTTCCTTGCCATGTTCTCCTTCAGGATATGCATCAAACAATTTACGGAAACGCTGATGCCTGCCGACATGCGCTATAACAGTTCCAGCCTCATTGATCATATCTCCCCAAACAAGAGCAATATATTGGCGTTTTACTGTGTGATCAAAGAATTGTTTTGCAAGGCTGGTAACAGCTTTCTCGTTTTTTGCAATAACCATTAGCCCACTGGTGTTTTTATCAATGCGGTGAACAAGCCCGAAACGCGGCAACGTGTCTTCGTTGATAGCGCTGTTTTTTTGCTGCAGATAATAGGCAATCCCGTTCAGCAAAGTGCCGGAATAATTACCGCTTGCAGGGTGTACCACCAAACCCGCAGGCTTATTAATGATCATCACATCATCATCTTCATAAAAAATATTCAGGTCAATTTTTTCGGGAATAATTTTTTCACCCTGCGTTTCCTTGTCTGAATAAACAATAATCTCGTCTTTGGGCTTTATTTTATGATTGGGCTGAACAGTTTTATTATTTACCAGCACCCTTCCTGCTTCAATGGCATGCTGCACTTTATTGCGCGAAGCATTCTCTATCCGCTGTACAAGAAACTTATCAATGCGCATCGGTTCCTGGCCTTTGTCAACTTTGATATTCATTCTCTCGTATAGCTCATCTGAAGGCTCTTGAACTTCTTCTGTATGATCATCCGCATGATTTCTCATGAATGCTTTTTTGCAAATATAAACCAAGTGCAACTGCAAATTGTTTGATTGACAGCACCGTGTTAAATTTGTGCTTCATTTATGCCGAAACAACAAATAAATTTTATAGATCTTGGGCTGACTAAGTACAAGGAAGCATGGGAGTTGCAGGAAGAACTGCTTCAAAAGAACCTAAAAGCAAAATCAGCAAAAGCTAATCTTGCTAGAGGAAATTCTATAGTATCAATGCCACAAAGCGATGAACCAGATACCAAAAATTATTTGCTATTTGTCGAGCATCCCTTAGTATATACATTAGGCAAAAGCGGGCATGAAGAAAACGTGCTTATCAGTGAAGAAGAAATGATGCGAAGACAAATTCAGTTTTATAAAACAAACAGGGGAGGAGACATCACATTTCACGGGCCGCAACAAATTGTTGGGTATCCGATTTTGGATCTCGAAAAATTTTACACGGACATTGGCAAGTATATGCGCAACCTGGAAGAAGTGATCATGCGAACGCTTGCAGAATATGACATCGAAAGCGGTCGTTCTGCAGGTGAAACAGGTGTTTGGATTGATTCTGGCATTATCGGCAAAGAAAGAAAAATTTGTGCGATGGGTGTTCGCTGCAGCCGCTGGGTAACCATGCATGGCTTTGCATTGAATGTGAACACCGATCTTTCTTATTTTGATTTTATTATTCCTTGCGGTATTCAAAACAAAAAAGTGACATCAATAAAAAATGAGCTCGGTAGAGATGTTGACATGGAAGAAGTGAAACAAAAAATAAAGAATCATTTTGAAGAGGTGTTTGAATGCGAATTGAAAGTTCAGAGTTAAAAGTCGGGAGTCAGTTAAAGGGTTTATAATCCGGTGACTAAAATCAGAATTCTTTAGGTATAAAGAATTTATTTTTTTCTTTGAGCTTCCCATCTTCATACAATTCAAAACGGAACCAACCCGAGTGAATAAAATTTGTTTTATCAACAATCAGCGGCGATTGTTTTATTTCTTTCAATTCAAATAATTCTGCAGCATCCATTTCGAGAAACTTAACACTGTATTTTTTCTTGTCAGCATCAGGAACTGAAATCATGATGTTGCCATCCTTGTTTGTGTACACATACGTTGAAACTTTATATACTTCTTTAGGCACAAATGGCTTTATCAAAATAGTGTCTCCATCTTTAAAAACAAGTGTGTCTTTTGTTTTTGCCAATACCGAATCTTTGAACTTGCGAAAAGAGTTTTCAAAAAGTTGTCCCACCAATGTATCCTGCCGCTTTATGAAAATAATTTTATTCAATTTGATAGCAGGTGCTGCGACTATTTTATCAGGCGCATTTACAGACGGATTATCTTTATTTTTCTCCAGATAGCTAAGCCTAGATTTTTCAGATCTTGACAGATTGCTATCATTAATGTCATCAGCAATTGTTGGTTGTTTAACAACTGCTGTATCTGGCGCTGCGCGTTTTGATTTTGTGAAAAGATATTTACCACTGTCAAGAACAATAAACAAGCGATAGAACATGTGGGTATTGGGCGCTTTAGCATCCACAAAACCGTTTTCACTGACTGATGGATCTGGAACTGTTAAAAGTGATGTGAAATTTTTAAGGCTGTCTGTTGAACGTTGTATGCTGATTTGTGCAACAGTTTTATAGCTGTTTTTCCAGCTGATAACAACTTTTTCATTTGGCTTTAATGAAGCAGAAAATTTAGGGAGTGTTTCCTGCGCTGATAATCTTATCGAACCTATTAAACATGCTATAAATAAAGCCAAATTCCGGATCATGCTTCAATAACGAATCTTTTTCAAACTTGTTTTATGGTGCAAAGATAAGGCTAAGCGGCTTTATCAGCAGGAGAATAGCAAACAGATACATAGAAATTGCCCTGGTCAAAAAATAAGTGTTCCTTCAGGCAATGATAGATTGCCCTGCAAGCCGCCACTGTGAATAATGAGCAATTTGCTGCCGTCAGGAAAATATTTTTTTTCAATCAAATCGTTGACTGCATAAAATAATTTTCCGGTATAAACAAAGTCAGAAGGAATGTCCGTTTGCTCATAAAGCACTTTCATGAATTTTATCAATTCGTTGTTCTTTTTTGCGTAACCACCAAAATGATAATCGTGATTGACCTCAAAATTGTTTTTTTTATCTGGTGCAATGAAAGAGCTTATTTCATTTGGAATATTTTTCATACCTTTTAAAACACAAACGCCAATCACATTTTGTGTTTGCAAAGATGAGTTCACTATTCCAGCGAACATAGTGCCAGTGCCAATAGCGCAAAAAATATGTGAGTAATCATTCGTTTGAAGAATGGTTAATATCTCGGCACTTCCTTTCACGCCAAGAGCTCCTTCGCCACCTTCAGGAATAATATAGCAGCCAGGAAATTTTTCATGCAAGTTGTTCAGGAAAGAAGGCTCAGCTTTATTTTTATATTCTTCTCTGCTCACAAATTCCAGTTGCATGTCAAAGCTTCTTGCCTCTTTCAATGTATGGGATAATGCTGCTGATTCTTCGCCGCGAATTACACCGATACTTTTCAGCCCGAGCATTTTTGCAGCGCATGCCGTTGCGATAATATGATTTGAATATGCGCCGCCAAAAGTCAGTATGTTTTCATAACGATTATTTAATGCTTCCTGCAAATAATATTTCAGCTTGAACCATTTATTGCCTGAGATAACATTATGGATTTTATCAAGCCGCAGCACATCAACAAGTATGCTTTTCTTAGCCAATTTGGGTAAAGGCAATTTTTCAATAATAGCTGCGTTTAAATTCACCATTTCTCGTTCATCTTATTTTTATAAATTCGCGCCTGAAAATAAAACTACAATAAATGGGCTCAACACTTTTAATATTAGCGGCCGGCATGGCATCAAGATATGGAAGCATGAAACAGGTTCAGGGCTTCGGGCCATCTGGCGAAACCATTATGGACTACTCCATTTATGATGCTATTCAGTCTGGCTTCACAAAGGTGGTATTTATTATCCGAAAAGATTTTGCTGATAATTTCAAAGCTACATTCGAGCCAAAATTAAAAGGAAAGATAAAGACAGAATACGTTTATCAGGACCTGAATTTTTTTATCGGCAATCATCAGGTGCCTGCTGACAGGACAAAACCATGGGGAACTGCGCATGCTGTGCTTTGTGCAAAAGATGCCATCAACGAGCCTTTCGCGGTGATTAATGCAGATGATTTTTATGGCCGCGATGCATTTCAGAAAGCAGATGCATTTTTGAATTCGAAATGCAGCCCGGAATTATATTCAATCATCGGTTATGAACTGATCAAAACACTTTCAGAAAATGGCTCGGTGAGCCGTGGTGTTTGTCAGGTAGATGCCGGCAACAATCTTGTGTCAATTGCAGAGCGGACAAAGATTTATCAGGATGAGAATGGAAAAATTACTTATGAAGAAGGTGACCAAAAATTTGAAGTACCTTCTGATTCAAAAGTGTCTATGAATTTCTGGTGCTTTGATCCTTCTATGTTTGCTTTCACAGAAAAAATATTTCAGGAATTTCTTTCTGAAAATATTTCAAATATTAAATCTGAATTTTTCATACCGATTATTGGTGATCGTTTTATCAAAGAAGGCAAAGGTGCAATCGAAGTAATACCGACATCAGCTAAATGGTTTGGCGTCACTTATAAAGAAGATGCTCCAGAGGTGCAAAAAAGCCTGAACAAATTAATCAGCGATGGAGTGTATCCGGATAATCTTTGGAAATAAAACCACTGATTTCAGAAGAATTTGAAACAAGGAATTAAACAAAAAGCCATCAGTAATTGATGGCTTTTTTTGTTTTTATAGTCAGGAGTATCGGTCTCTTATAAATTCAGTGCCTACATTAATAGCTCTTCACTAAGAAAATACAGTCCTGCATTTTCTTGATCTGCTGCACTCTATCCATTCCTTTTATCTGTGTGTTCAAAGGCATTTTGATGTTTGCGTATGTAGTATCAGTTTTCAGAGAATCAAGTGCTTTGAAAATATTTTTTGATTTGGTAGCAAACACAACGCCTTGTGCCTGAATTTGCCTTGCACTTAAAACGCCAACAATTTCACCATTTTTATTAAGCACAGGACCACCGCTATTGCCTGGGTTTGCAGCAACAGCAATCTGACATGCTAATGTATCTCCTTCAAAACCTGTTTTTGCACTCATATAACCTTCGCCATAGACAATCTCATCTCTTGGATAACCTAAAGTGAAAATCTGTTCGCCAAGATCTGCCCCTGATTTGCTGATGCTATAAGGCAAAGCATTAAAAGGCTTGAAATCTCCATCCTCTATTTTGAGAAAAGCGAGGTCAGATGCCTGGTCGATATATAAGATTTTTGTTTTGAACTCATCGCCTTTGTTATTCTGTACAACAACTGCTTTTGCATTATTCACAACATGTGCATTTGTAACTATGTATCCTTTTCCATCGATCAAAAAACCTGTGCCGCCGGAATTCATTTTTCCATAAGGGAGAGATTTTGCTTTTAGCTCATTCAGCTTATCATCAATTGCATTCGTTTTTTTAGCGAGATCAAGTGTGCTTGCGCTTAAAAGCTCAACATATCTGTTATACTTGTTATTAACTTTTGGCGAAAAGTAAGAAATCAACCCGCTAATCATCAAAGCCGTGATGCCTGCAATAGAGGCAGCCACCGCAACTACGCGTTTGTATTTGTTCCAAAGCCTGATCACTTTCGATTCTTGTTCTTCCTTGATTTCTCCAGCTTCAAAAAGAGCGTCATGTATTTCGTTCAACGAAGTTTTGAAATCTTTTCTTTCCCCGAATTTATTCATCTGGTTCAGAAAAATAGTATGCTCCACCACCATTTGATCTACGCCGGGGCTGCTTTTGCGGAGGTGCTCAAAAAACACTCTTTCTTCAGGTAGCATTTCGCCTCTGATGTATCTTTCAATCGAATCAAGCATGTTCATCTCTTCCATTACTCCTTGTTTTTATATTGATCGAAGAAAATTTTCTTCAGGCGGATAAGGCACTTGTATTTCTGGTTTTTAGCATTGTCTGCATTCGTGTAACCAAAATTTGCGGCAATTTCAACCATGTTCTTTTTCTGAAGGTAATATGCTTCCAGCAAACTTTTACATGGCTCACCCAATCCCTGCATCGCTTTTTCCATTAAATGAAAATCTGCGTTGCGCTGTTCGTGTGCCTCTACTTCCTCTTCTACATGAACAATCTCTTCAATGTTTTCAGTTTCTGTCGATGTTCGCTGCAACTGGGCCAACCGCTTTAGCCATAACCTCCTGCACACCGAATAGATATAGGTTTTGATCTGACAGTTCAATTCAAATGTGCCGGTCTTCACTTTTTCATAAAGCACGATCATGCTTTCCTGAAAAATATCTTTAGCATCCTCAGCTGTGCCGTTATTGCCGATGACCATCGTCTGCACCATTTTATAATTTTCTTTATAAATGGCTTCGATAAATTTTCTGTTATTATCTGCCAATCCTTTTAATAAAAGCTGTTCATTTGTGTCAGTCTTCACGCTAAGGCTATATTTAATACCGAAATTAAAGATTAGTAACCCAAAATAGCATCAAAAATTTCATTTTGAGAGAGCTTTTTCTTTAAAAGCAGGCCATAATACATTAATAAAAAAAATATCCAAAATTCTTTTTTTTATGGGGTTACTTTTTTTTGAATACAGTATTAACATGAAACCATTCATTAACAAAAAAATTCAGATTACATGAAAAAGTTATTATTAGTATTGGCTATCGGTTCTTTTGCAGCATGCGGCGGTGGATCTAGCACAGAAGCTAAGGTTGATTCGGCTGCAGCAAAAGTAGATTCTACAGTTGCAAAAGTGGATTCTACAGTTAAGGCAGTTGGTGATACAGCAAAAGCTAAGATTGACAGCCTTGCTAAGAAAGTTGATTCAGCTGTAAAGAAATAATTGAAGTTTTTTTCATATGGCAAGCAATCGTTAGAGGCCATCCTGATCTCAGGATAGCCTTTTTTATTTGCGAAAAATGAGAGAGTTACGAGATGAGAGATATACAGCATCCTGCATCCCGTATCCTGCTTTTCGGACGCTACTTCACGAAGATCTTCTTCACTTTTTTTTCTGTATCGGTTTGCACTACCACGAAATAGATGCCTGAAGCTGTATTTGGGATGATTAAGCTGTTATCATTTCCACTTGTTGTTTCTGTTGCAATTATTCTTCCCATCAGATCGAATAGTTGAATATACCTGCAGTTTACAGGAGTCTTCACATACAGGATCCCGTTCTCAACAGGATTTGGGTAAATCGTAATCCCTGTGACCTCATCATCTTTTTTTACTGAACGAATTTCAGAATATTGATAATTGCCGCTGCTGTCAATAATCTTAAGCCTGTAATAATTTATTCCTTTCGATAGACTGTCGGTATATTGATAATCCGATGAAGAATTATTAAAGTTTATAGAATCAATGACCGAAAAGGTAATGCTGTCACTGCTTTTTTCTATCATGAATTTGCTTGTTTTGTTGCCGCTCAAAATGCTCCACTGAAGTAAAGCCTGATATTGATTGATTTTTGTGGCTGTGAATGATTCCAGTACCTGAGCAAGTGGCTGATCTTTATTCACGCCGCCTCCGTTTATCCAGAATTCAGAAAACCCTTTCACTTTATATTCCGCATAATAGCCATTATCATTTGGTATAATGGTCACATTTTTTCGTGGCAGAATAAACTGATAAGTTCCATTGGTATTGTTAGCAAGAGTGCTGTCTTCATTTGCGATATCGTTGCTGTACTGCGTGATGCCTGCTTCATACGCATCATGAATAGAAGGGCAGGTTCCGCATCCTGTTGCGTTAATCAGGCTGTCAATTTCTGCATCTAAAAAATAAAACCTGACTGTGACGCTATCAGTTGGCGGGTTCTCAGGTTGAATAACAATGTTTCTGTTCAGATAATATTGATTCGATACATTTCTTGAGCCACTGTCAATCAGATATACTTTGACGTTAGTGTTCCCCAGGTTTTGCCCATTCGGATTCAGTGCAGCGATCATATTTCCACCCACACTAAAATTCACCCAGTTATTTCCACTCACGTTTTGTGTTAATCCTGAACTGATATTTGTGCTGTCATAAACTGAAGCTTTATCAAAAACATGAATGTCGTCAATGCCCACGCCTTCATAATCAGTCGCCGGGTCGCTGAACATCACGAACCTGAAACGGACTTTATTTGAGTTTGTCGGTATGTCGATGCTTGATACATGCCAGATTGTATCAGATAATTGCCATGCCATTTTATCTGAATTGTCATACCAGTTTGTTCCGCTTCCAACAGCGCCCAGCGTTTGCCAATTAACTCCATCAGTGCTATATTCTGCCCAATGATAATCGCAATCGCAATTATCTTCCGTTTGGAAAACGTGGCTAAATGAAAGAACAGGTTTTGCAAGGCTGCTCAGATCAAAGCATGGAGAATACAAATATGATATTTGATTGTCTGCATAATTCCCGGTAAGATTAGTAACCCAGGCATTTTTGCCGTTTGCTGCTTTGTTGATAATTGTTTTTGTGGGCGCTCCCCATTGCCAACTGTCATTAATGCCATTGGTGTACCAGTAACCACTTGAACTTTCAAATCCTTCCAGATAAGGATATGATGTTATCATCGGTGTTGTCTGAAACGAAACATTTAATAAGCTATCGTTTTTATGATAGGTATCACCGTTATAACTTACCCATGTGTTCAGGTTATAAGTTTGAAATGCAGAAAGGTCCGCTGTTTGAGTGAAAGTATAAATGATAGTATCGTGTGCTGCAATGGTTGGAATAGTTTCTGTTACAGTCGCTCCATTTATCTGATAAGAAACTGAAACATTATTGAGTGTAACTGCACTATAGTTTTTCACTTTCACTTTAATCGTTTCTGCATTGCTAAGATTACAAATGCCGTTGAGAGATGGGCTTTCTAATGAAAGCATGCTCACATCATTTGCTGCTCTTGTGATCGTGATGTCATCAAATGAATAACCATCATCAATGTCACCATCAACAATTACTGAATTCGCAGACCTCATTCCTTCTTCACCGAATTTGATCTGAAAACTACTGCTGACTGTTTGTGCAGGAATGGCATTTGTCAAAGCTGCAGTAACATTAATGCTTTTTGAAGGAAGGTAAATACCAAATGAAGATGGGAGGATTGATAACGTATCCACTTTTATCCATGCGGCCTGATCATTGCCTCTTATCCAGACATTATTTCCCGGAGCAGAAAAATCTATTCCCTGATTTCTATAATAATAATCGAGCCATATCTGATCGCTTGATGAATAGTTGGATAAATTGAAAGTTGTGATCAGGCTATCTGCTGTGGTAACATTATTCCAGAGTATTTCATCCAATGTAACACATCTGTTGCCTCTTCTTGCAAACCCATTATCAATAAATGTTCTTGCTCTTCCATTGCCATCGCTTGCAGAAAAATCACAGCGATCCAAACCTTCAAAACCGGACGTGCGTTTTGTGTAAGAAGCAGGTGCTGCGCTTTCAAAACCTTCTGTGAAACTTGGGTTCAATGAAACAGTATCGTTCTGTAATTGTTTGATGGTTGTTATTAATGTGTCATTTGTATTTAATGTATCGCCCGGATAACTCACCCATGTTTTTATCGTATATGTGCCAACGTTAGAAAAATTGTAAGGAGCAGTAAAAGTGTAACTATACACCGTGTTATTAGCGATTGATGCAGAAATATTTTCAGTAACGACAGCTCCGCCATTTATTTGATAAGAAACAGGAATAGAGCCAGACGATGCAAGCGTTCCAAGGTTTTTTAATTCTATTTTGATAGATGCCGAATTGCTCAATTCGGTTGATGTATGTTGTCTTCCTGTTATTGGCGCAATCAATGAATCAATGGTAAAGTCTTTGCTGAAAAGCGTACATGCGCCACCGTTAGGGATGATATTAGCAGCAATAGCTCTTCGTCCCGCAGTTGATCCATTCATTGCGCGAACAGTGAACCAATAGCTGCTGTCGCGACTTAAACCTTTCAACAAATAACTGGTGTCTGTAGTGCTTGCAATTGTTTGCATTGTATCGCCTTTCAGCATCATGATTTCATAACCAGTTGTTGAAGTAATTGTGTTCCATTTTAATTGTGCATAACCCATGCATGGATTCGTGAGCGTAATTGTTGGTTGCCCTAAAATCACAAAATCATAATCGCTTACATCCTGGTAGTTGACAGTATTTCTTGTCACTCTTATCAAAGCTTTATTAGTTGCAATATTCGGTACTGTCCATGCGTAAGATCGGGTCGTGCTGCCAACATTATTAATGATGGTATTCCATGTTGAGCCTTCATCAACCGAATATTCTATTGTGAAAGAATTCGGATCGCCACCATAAGCGCTCCATCGGATATTTTCTGTTTCGCCTGGCACCCAGGTTTCGTTGCCAAACGGATATTCAACAGTAACAGACGGATTGATTATTTGATATGCCACAACATAATCCTGAGATCCGGAAGGAACACTTGTTCCTTTAACGGAGATGGTGAAATTGCCTGCCGGAGGATTATTGATAACAACCTGCTCAATATTATTTATTGCATCAATTCCTTCTACAGCATTATCGGTAACATTGGCTGCATTCGGATTTAATATCAATGGGTGATGTGTTGTTGAACCATCAGGTTCAGTAACGATCAGATCAAGATTGTTCACTAATGCAGAGCCTGCTAAATTAGATGCAGCAGGATCATTCCAGTAGAGCATTATTTTCAACTGTTGTGTGCCTGCAGGCAAAGCATTTATCGAATGGGTTAAAGTGTTTGCGTTTGTAATGTTGCCAGAGAAATAATGATTATTTTCTATCGCTTCAACTGCTGTGCGTGCATTCAGCATACCGAAGCCATAACTATAATCCGGACCCGGATTTCCAAGATCATCTGCGCTGTTGCAGGCGATTGCTTTTATTAATGCAGATGATGGATTAATGCCGCCATGTAATTGCTTGTATCTTTCGTATAACAAAGCCAATGTTCCCGTTACTGTTGGAGAAGACATGCTTGTTCCGTTATCTAATCCATAAGTGTTATAGGGAAATGTTGACATGATGTTTGCGCCACCCGCAACAATTTCAGGTTTTATTCTTCCATCATTCACAGGACCGCGACTTGAAAAACTCGTGACAGCATAATTCACGTTGCTGATTGCACCAACAGTCAAAACGTCTTTGCCGCATTGAAATCCTGATTTGATGGTTGCAAATGCAAGTGCATAAGGCGAGCATGTTTTATCACCATCGTTGCCTGATGCAAAAACATGAAGCAGCGAATCGTAGGTCACTATCTGATCATCCACATAATTGCTGATGGCATCATATTCACCTTCACCTGCACATCCTGCAGCTCCTGAAAAATAAGAATTGTTGGTGAGCACCATATTATAACTGCTCACGTAAGTTGGAGCATTCACTAAAATATCACTGAAGCTTTGGCTGATCAATGTTGATTTTGGAGCCATCCCTTTGTACTTCGGATTTAGCAAACCGCCGCCACCTGTTGTTCCTGTTGTGTGTGTGCCATGCCCATCTGTCCAGTTTGGATTGCGGTTGATTAATCTGCCGGAAAAATCAATATGAGTTGAAGGATCAGCGTTATCGCCAACGCCTATTGTAACATTTTTGCCCTGCAGATTTCTTCCGGAAGTTGCGCCTAATGCATCCAGTGCATGAATAGCATGATTATTATAATTAAGAGAATTGTCTTT
This sequence comes from Puia sp., assembly GCA_035295505.1. Lineage (GTDB taxonomy): Bacteria > Bacteroidota > Bacteroidia > Chitinophagales > Chitinophagaceae > Puia. The sequence goes on from DATGIX010000058.1 coordinate 16,081, forward strand.
TAGAATTTGTTCACTGACGAATGCTACAAATGGGAGAGAAGCAATTTTTTTTACAGCTTGCAACGAGGCATTAGTAAACACAATGTGAGAAGGCTGAATTTTTGTTTGAACAATATGCGCTCCTGATTTTTGCAGTTCTTTGATTACATCTTGCTTGCTCATTGATCCAAAAAAACTAACGGCTATCACATGAGATGCATCGTGCATTCGCTCGGAGAAATTTGCTTCCAGTTTGTCCGAAATTTTAAATTGATTGTTTACTGAATAAATCCCGGTTGCATGAAATTTTTTCAACTCGTCATGTGAAAAGCTATCAGGCATTTCGGCGAGGAAGGCGTTGCCGGAAATATAATCGAATAACAAAACACCTTGCGATGCTAATTCTTTTCTTTCGTAATTGTCAGGAATTTTATCGAATTGGACAAGTGTATAATATTTTTTTGAAAAGTGAGCAGCACTTAAAGCAGATTTGTTGAATTTCCCATTCAATAAATTTTTATTGCCAACAAAATCTCCTCTTTTAAAATGAATCGGAAGTGGTTGCTTTTGAGCAATGCTGTTATTAAAAAAAAATAGAGCAGATAGAATTAAAAGATAGACATACTTCATCAGCAATACAGTTTTTGGACCACGGCATTAATCACGCATACAGGTTTTTTATTAAAACGTATGAAGAATGATGTTAGCCAATTTAGTTTTTCAAAAGCAAGTCAGAAAGCTGATATTAAACGGTATTTTGATGTATTTATTTTTATAATGTGCCTGGAGTTGAAGGATATTTGCTGTCTATTCTTCTCAAAAGAAAAAAACCTGTAAGACCGGCCAATAATGAAGCAGCAAGTATGGCAATCTTTGAATCCTGTATAAGTCCCGAATCTTCAAAAGCGAGGTTGGCAATAAAGATGGACATGGTGAACCCAAGCCCTGCGAGCACGCCAACTCCGCTTAAATGAGCCCATCGCATTCCTTCGGGAAGCTTGCATATTTTTAATTGAATGGCAGCAAAGCAGAATAATAAAATACCAACCGGTTTTCCAAAAAACAAACCTGCGATAATGCCAAGGCTGTTATTGCTCATTAATGTTTGATGCCATTCTTCTGAAAGAATAATCCCGGTGTTTGCAAGAGCGAAAACGGGAAGAATTAAAAATGCCACCGGCTTGTGCAAAAAATGCTGCACCTTTTCAGAAAGATTATTGCCCCGTTTTTGAAATGGAATGGCAAATGCCAGCAGGATTCCGCTGATGGTTGCATGAACGCCCGACTTGAGCATGAAATACCACATCACAGCTCCGGGAATGATATATAAAAAGAGGTTTTTTATTTTTAGCTTATTAAAAATAAGCAGCAAAACAAAAATGCCAAGAGCAATTGAAAGATAAAGAAGTGATAAGCCTTTTGTATAAAATATTGCTATGATAATAACCGCGCCGAGATCATCAATAATAGCAAGTGCTGTCAGAAAAATTTTTACCGATACAGGGATTTTATTACCTGCAAGTGCAAGAATGCCGAGTGCAAATGCAATATCAGTTGCCATAGGAATGCCAATCCCCGATTGAGTGGCTGTTCCGTGATTAAAAATAAAATGAAAGAGCGCAGGAATTGTCATTCCGCCGATAGCTGCTAAAATTGGCAGTAAAGCATTTTTAAAATCGGAAAGCTCACCGATATAAAGTTCACGTTCAATTTCAAGCCCGACCATTAAAAAGAAAATAGCCATCAGCCCGTCATTCACCCATTCCTCAACAGAGTAATCCAACTGGACTTTTGAGAACGATAAATCAAAATGTGAATGCCAGAAATGAAGGTAGGCATCACCGATAGAAGTGTTTGCTATGATGATAGAAGCAACAGTGCAAACAATCAATAATAAGCCACCTGATTTTTCACTATTAAAAAAATCGTTGAAAATGCCGTTGGTTTTGGTTGAAGACATAATGCCAAGTTATTAAATTCAGTGAAGTATGAATGAGATTTTTTAAATTTCTGATTTTATGCTTCATGATCTGAGCAGCATTTTCATTTAACTAATTATTTGCTTCACATATTTTACATTGCATAATGAAAAAGAATTTGGGGTTACTATTTGTATTTTTTATTGCTGTTTTTATCACTTCTTGTTCAAAACCATTACAGCCTCAATATTTAGGGTTTGAAAATCTGCAGATAAGCAAGGCGAGTGGAAATGAATCTTTGGTTTCAGCAAATGTGAAATTTTATAACCCTAATAATTTCCCACTTGAATTAAAACATGCAGATATCAATCTTTTTTTGAATGATAAACAAGCTGCACATGCCCTTCTGGATACAACTATTAATATACCTAAGCTGGATAGTTTTTATGTCCCAGTTTCTTTCAATGTGAGTTTTGGCAGCATCCTCAATAATGCGCTACAGTTTTTGCTGAATGGAAAAGCAAAACTGAATGCAGAAGGGTATGTCCGGATAAAAAAATCAGCTTTTGCATTTAATGTGCCCATACATTATGAAACTTATCAAAGCCTCGATTCATTGCTTCAGCAAATACGTTGATAGCCGTGTATATTTTATTTTCGGGTTGCTTCATCAGATAAAAACAACACTCCTGATACTCTTCCCATTTGTGTGCAATATTTCCAATATCTGTAAAATTATTTCCAATGATGGTTATTAATATGCTGGAAAACAAAGTGTTTTTTTTCGGCATTGTTTAAGCGATTAGATCATTCCCTCCTTGAAATTTCCTTGCAGATCTCATGCTTCAATAGATTGTAGGGGATAATATTATTTACTAAACCTTATACTTATGGAACACAAATCAATCCCTTTAAGAAGGAAGCATGCAATTCAATTTTCTTTTGTTTTCTGCGTTTGTTTTTTTTTAACACAAATTCTGAGTGCGCAGGTTTGTTCTAACCCGAACAATATCTTCGGGCTGTCCAAATCGGGAAGTATTTATCCTATTGATATAACGAACGCTTCAGTCGGTTCGGTCTTGAATACTGCTGTTTATCCGGGCAAAGCACCAAAACAGGCAAATGCCATTGCATATAATACGATCAACGGCCTTTTCTATTATTTCAAGATTAATCCCGGTTTAAAAAAGCAGGAATTTGTTTCTTATAACCCTGGATCGAACGCTTATGCAACATTAGCATTAAGCCCTATTGATGATACTGTTTATTCTGGTTGCGTAAATTTTAATGGAAGCGGTTATTATTGCAGCGATGTGAAAGGCAATCTTTATTACTACGATATCGCAGGTGATCAGTGGACAGCTATAACATCTTCCATTATTGACCAATTTGGAAATAATGTCAGCACCATCATACAAACTGAATTTTCAGGTGATATGGCTATTGACGGCCTTGGAAACCTGTGGATGCTGACTTCAAGCTTTACACATTATGGGCTTTACAAAATAAAGGCGCCACTGCCAACTACTTCGCAAGCCAGTGTCAGTGCTTCTCAATTAATTTCCCCGACAACGCAGACACCAAATGCATGGGATTTTGAGGGTATAGCTTTTAATGCTCTAGGTGATATTTTTTTGACGACCGGTAATAATGTTCTTTATAAACTGAGTCAGAACCTGACGCTTTCAAAAATTGGCAAATTGAATATACCAGGAGTGGGCAACGACCTTACTTCATGCAATTTTCCATTTACTGTTATGCCGATAAGCTGGACTTCATTTGATGCAGTATTAAACAATGAGAAGGTTTCTGTTAACTGGAGCATTGCGCAATCAAATAATGTAAAAGGTTTTTATGTTGAGCGAAGCTATGCTGGAAAAGATTGGGTATCGCTTGCTTATGTTTCTTTTAATGAAAAAATTGCGGATTATTCATTTATTGATGAAAGCGCTGTTTCAGGTAATAATTATTATCGTATTCGTGAAGTAGATTATGATAATATCGATACATACTCCAATGTTAAATTGATTTCCATTGCATCATCTGCAAAGATTTTATTGTGGCCGGTCCCTGCAAGAGACATTATAAATATACAGTTCAATCAATCCGGGAATAATACCCGTATACAAATTTTCGACCTGTCAGGAAAGATAATGTTAACCCAAATCATCCGCACAGGCAATAATATTATCAATGTAAACAAGCTTTCGGCAGGAGTTTACTTTGCGAGAATTTTTTCAGACGATGGTCTTCTATTCAATAATAAGATCATAAAGATATAAGAAATGATAGCTGATCATCGCTCATGAATAGTCAGCATTTTATTATTCATGAGCGATGATTGCTCAGCTAGTATTTAAAAGACGCATTCCTTCACGATCTCTCCAGAATATTCCCTTCGATAAAATTTATTTCCAATATTTGGAATAAATCTCATTTTGGCATGTCGCTAATGTGCTGTCCTACACCGACTTATTTTCCGGCATAGTTTGGGCAAATACCCAGTAACCTCATCCTTCTCATTTTCCATTTTTACTTATCCTCTGAATTGTGCCTCATCCTGTGAAGATTCAATTTTTCAATTGTTAATCTCAACCTATAAAAATGAAACACAATTTTACACTTTCAGCAAAAAAACATGCAAATGTTTTCATCCTTGCACTGGCTTGCGTTGTTACAATGCAAAATCTTGATGCTCAGGTTTGTTCAAACCCTAATAATATTTTTGGCGTAACAGCTAACGGCGCTGTATACCCGATAAATATTACTAATGCAGCAGTTGGCTCACAATTAAACACTGCATCATACGCAACATCGCCAAGCCAGTCAAATGCGATTGGATACAACACGATAAATGGCAAGTTCTATTATTTTAAAAATAACCCCACTTCAAGTAGCGGTGGTGAGTTTGTAGCATTCGATCCGATTTTGCAAACTTACACTACGCTCGCAACTAGCCCAGTCAGGACTACTGTGCACGCAGGCTGTGTTAGCTTCAATGGTACCGGTTATTATTGTGATGATATTAATGGCAATCTGTTTTTTTACAATATTGTATTGAATACATGGACAACCATTACTTCTACAATTCTTGATCAGTTTGGAACAAACGTTAGTACAATTATCAACACACAGAACTCTGGTGATATGGCGATTGATGGTTTAGGCAATCTTTGGATCGTTACTTCAAGCAGTTCAAATTATGCACTTTATAAAATTCCAACACCTTTGCCTACAACTGCTCAAACAACTGTTACAGCAAAAATGATCATTTCGCCTGCATCGACTGTTCCTTCGGGTTCATCAGGTTTCCAGGGAATTGCATTCAATGCTTCAGGGCAACTTTTTCTGTCGAGTGGCAGCAACAAATTATATGAACTGACTAACACAACAACATTATCACTTATAGGTACTTTAAGCACTTCAGGTGTAGGTAATGACCTTACATCATGCAGTTTTCCTTTCGGGATATTGCCGATCACATGGTCATCATTCAGTGCAACATTGAGCAACAATCAGGTTTCTGTTAAATGGAGCGTTGAAGCAGCAATGAACACAAAAGGTTTTTATGTTGAAAGAAGCAATGATAATAAAAACTGGGATGCATTGACTTATGTTGCTTATGATGAGTCTCAATCAGATTATTCTTTTGTTGATGGAAATCCTGCTAACGGAAATAATTATTACCGCGTGCATCAGGTTGATTATAATAACAACGAGATC
>DATGIX010000059.1:0-26237 GCA_035295505.1 Puia sp.
TAATTCCTTCAACCCATTGGTAGTTTATGGTGGGGTTGGCCTTGGCAAAACGCATCTTGTTCAGGCAATCGGCAATGAAGTGAAAAGAATGCATCAAAATAAAGTGGTGTTGTATGTAAGCTCCGAAAAATTCATCAATCAGTTCATTGATCACAGCAAGAACAATGCGATCAACGATTTCATACATTTCTACCAGTTGGTGGATGTATTGATAATAGATGATGTTCAGTTTTTCAGCAAAGCGGAAAAATCTCAGGATGCTTTCTTTGCGATTTTCAATCATCTTCATCAATCAGGCAAGCAACTAATATTGTCATCAGACAAACCGCCCAAAGACCTGGATGGCATGCAGGAAAGATTGTTGAGCCGTTTTCGTTGGGGACTGAGCGCAGACCTTCAGGTGCCGGATTATGAAACGCGTATCGACATTCTCGAGAAGAAAATGAAGAACGACGGGCTTGACATGCCAAAAGAAGTTGTTAAATATCTCGCATATAATATAAGCAGCAATGTTCGCGAACTGGAAGGCGCATTAATATCCCTTTTGGCACAATCTTCGCTAAATAAGCGTGAAATTGATCTTGAATTGGCGAAAAAAGTGCTTAGAAATTTTGTGAAAACAAGCAGTAAGGAAATCACAATCGAAATCATCCAGAAAATGGTATGTGAGTTCTATGATGTTCCTTATGAAAAACTTTTGCAGAAAACGCGCAAGAGAGAAATTGTTCAGGCACGCCAGATAACCATGTATCTCGCAAAAGCGTTCACAAAAAATTCTCTTAAAACAATCGGAGAGCATTTTGGTGGAAGAGATCATACCACTGTTATCCATTCCTGTCAGACAGTAAAAGACCTGATGGACACTGATAGCCTTTTCCGTGAAAATGTTACAGAACTGCAACAAAAAGTGCAGCTCGCAGCAATGTAAAAGATCGTACAAAAAAATATTTTAAGCCCGTTCATTTTTGAACGGGTTTTTTGTTGGCCAGCATTAGCTCAATATTCAACATTCTTGCGTCGCATCCCGAAAGCTTTCGGGATGCATTTGATTGTTATGCAGCTTCAGCATCACAAATTATATGCTCACGAAACTTTGAAAATAAAAAAGCAAAACCGATTAGGTACAAAATGAATTAATGACTATTTTTGCCTCCCTCTAAAACAGGAACGGAGAGGTGCCTGAGTGGCCGAAAGGGCCGGTTTGCTAAACCGTTATACGAGCTTAAACTTGTATCGAGGGTTCGAATCCCTCCCTCTCCGCAGATAAAATAAAAGTATTATCCAGTTTGCTTTTGAAGATGTAAGCTTCAGAAGCTGGCAAAGTGGTTAATACTTTTTTTATTTTCAGATGTTTAAGATTGCGGCTATGAAGAAATGATTAATTGTAAAAGACCAATATTAAAAAGCTGTGTATAAATAACAGTCACGTATAACCGAAAATACTCAACACATTCGTTTATTATCTCATTGAGTTCTTAACGTTGATATATTTCACATTGCAAATTTTGTCAGGAAAGTATTCCCGGCGGCGGATCTGAAGGTCTTGATTTGTCTTGAGGAAGCGGGATAAATTCTTTATTATCATTTGGCGGTAAAATAATGCGGCCTTGTTTCCAGTCTTCTTTTGCCTGTTCAATTCGTTCTTTGCGGCTTGATACAAAGTTCCACCATATATAACGGTCTCCCAATGGCTCACCGCCCAATAACATTAGGGTAGTGTCTTCATTCGCAATGATCATCGGATCAGTCTCTTTGGTGAACACCAACATTTTTCCTTCGGAATATATAATCCCACTTAATTCAATGCTGCCTTTGACAATATAAATGCCCCTTTCGCTATGTTCTTTTGGCAAACTAAATTTCGCACCGATTTTTAACTCTACGTGCAAATAAAACAACGGAGAATTTGTTTTTGCATGACTTGTTAATCCATAAGCTTGCCCTGCAATCAACCGCATCCATATTCCTTTTTCTGTGAACACAGATAATTGATCAGGTTTATAATTATTGAATGATGGATCTGACTCTTCATCTTTTTCAGGCAGTGCTACCCAGGTCTGGATCATTTCAAATTCACCTTGTGCCAGCATAGACGGATCTTCAAAACGCTCGCTGTGGCTGATACCTTTTCCTGCCGTCATCCAATTCACTTCGCCCGGTTTTATGATTTGTTCCACACCAAGGCTGTCTCTGTGCGTGACCTTGCCTCCAAACAAATAACTGACAGTTGAAAGGCCAATATGAGGGTGCGGCAATACATCCATATTGGTTGAGCCTGATACAGGCAGACTCAGCGGCCCTGCATGATCCATAAATATAAAAGGCCCAACCATTCTTCGAAGACGAAATGGAAGAATCCGCCTGACGCCTAAGCCAAGAGCAATGGAAGCCTTTCTGGATTCAATAACAATTTCAAGCATAATATCTATTGTTTGTAAATCTATGCAATTTTTAGGACAGGTATATAATTGATCGAATTACTAATTTCACGTTTATGAGTAACCGAAAATGAGTTAAGAATATTTTATACTGCCAACAAAATAATGTTTAGATTTTATGTGAAATGATTCAGTTAATTTAGCGAATAAAAAAGTGAATTATGTTAATGGAGCAGACTATGAGATGGTTCGGTCCAAATGATCCTGTTAGTTTGTGGGATATCAGGCAGGCAGGTTGTTCGGGAGTTGTTACTGCGCTTCATCATATTCCTGTCGGCGAAATATGGACAGCAGCAGAAATCAAACAAAGAAAATCTACAGTAGAAGCTGCCGGCCTGACGTGGACAGTTATTGAAAGCCTGCCTGTTCATGAAGATATTAAAAAACAAACAGGCAATTATAAAACATACATTGAAAATTATAAGCAGAGCCTGCGAAATATTGCATCGTGTGGATTAAAAGTGGTCACTTATAATTTTATGCCGATACTCGACTGGATGCGCACCGATATCAATTTTGAAATGCCAGATAAAAGCAAAGCATTAAAGTTTGAGAAATCAGCATTTATCGGCTTTGATATTTTTTTGCTGAAAAGGCCTGGGGCTGAAAAAGATTATTCCAAAGAAGAAATAGAAAAAGCAAAACAACGAATGGATTCCATGACGGAAAGCGAGAAAGATATTTTATACACAAATGCTTTGCTTGGTTTACCAGGAAGTGAAGAACGCTTCACTGAAGAGCAGATATTAGCTGCAATTAAAAAATACGAAAACATTGATTCAGAAAAACTGAAACATCATTTGTTTTATTTTTTGAAGCAAGTTATTCCTGTTGCGCAGGAACTTGGATTGAAAATGGCGATACATCCGGACGATCCTCCATTCCCAATTCTTGGGCTTCCGCGAATTGTAAGCACAGAAAAAGATGCTAATGAATTATTAAGCGCAGCACCTTCGCCCGCCAATGGATTGTGTTTCTGCACGGGATCATACGGAGTGAGGGATGATAATGATTTAACGGGCATGGTTAAACGATTAGGTGATCATATACATTTTATCCATTTGCGCAGCACAAAAAGAGATGCAGCAGGAAATTTTTACGAAGCTGATCATCTCACAGGCGATGTTGATATGTATGCTGTAGTGAAAGAGATTGTTTTGCTGATGCAAAGAAGAAAAGAATCAATCCCTATGCGCCCTGATCATGGTCATCAGATGCTAGATGATCTGAAAAAAAGCAGCGCTCCCGGGTATAGTGCAATTGGCCGTTTGCGTGGCCTTGCAGAATTGCGTGGCCTGGAATTGGGGATTGCGAAAAGCCTTCTCTGAATGATTTGATGATTGGTTTCATGAATGCCTTTCTTTTTTACTTACTAACCTTATCACGAAATATTGGGATATTTTATTTTCATTTTTAACGACACAATTGATGTTAATCTTCCCTCTTCTTCTTCCGGGTATTCACAAGCCCCTTGTAACCATGAATATATGAGCGTAGAATTTTTTCTACAATAAAAACTTCGGCTATATATGCTTGAGGTTAATGATGCAAGTTGCCTTAGATGCTGAATTTTTTATTTTTTATGTAGCGGGTCTTAGTTAATTTCACACTCAGATTCCTTGGTCTCTGTAAATATCCTACATACAGATTCGTTGATTTTGCCTGCTATATTTTGCTGCCATTGTTTTCAATATCCATTGCTATGTGATAACCTAATGAGCACCTTTCGACATGCAACACAAACTTGTATTGTATTAGAAAGAAGATAAAGGTTAAGACAAGAAATAAATAAACTTTTAAGGCATGTTTATGATTAAGCATGTTAACATCCAAACTTATTTAAACTATACACTATGGATAAAAATTGGTATGCAGTTTACACCAAGCCTCGGTTGGAAAAGAAAATTGCAGAAACTCTGAGCAAAATGAATTTTGAGAATTATTGCCCACTCAATACAGCATTTAGACAACCAAAAGAAAGAAAAAAGAACATTCAGGAGCCTTTGTTCAGTTCATACGTTTTTGTGAAGGCAAATGAAAATGAGCTGTTTCAAATTCGTTCAATAGATGGCATTATTAATTTTGTTTACTGGCTGCATAAACCAGTAGTCATCAGCAATGAAGAAATTAGTGCCATCAAAAACTTTCTGAATGAACACAATTATGCACGCCTTGAAAAATCTTTAATAACGGGTAACGATAAAACAAAAACAACAAATGGTGCGCTAATGCATATCGAAAATGATATGTCTGACACAAGCAAAAAAGTTGTGAAGGTTTTATTGCCATCATTGGGATATACGATGACGGCTCAGGTTGAAAAGCAAAACGTAAAAATAATTGTGAACAAGCCATCTGTTGACCATGCAGCCATCTGATAAAATTTTTGTTGCGGGTCATCGTGGAATGGTTGGCAGCGCTATTACAAGCAAACTTACGAATGAAGGTTTTCAAAACCTGTTGCTCCGCACCTCAAAAGAACTTGATTTAAGAGATAAAAATGCTGTGTCTTCTTTCTTTAAAAAAGAAAAGCCTGACTACGTTTTTTTGGCTGCAGCAAAAGTGGGAGGCATTTTAGCCAATGATACCTACCGCGCAGATTTTATTTACGACAATTTAATGATTCAGAATAATGTCATCCATGAATCATTTACAGCAAATGTGAAAAAATTGCTTTTCCTTGGTTCTTCATGCATTTATCCTAAGATGGCACCACAGCCTTTGAAAGAGGAATATCTGTTGACGGGTGAGCTTGAAACAACAAATGAAGCATACGCGATAGCAAAAATTGCTGGTATTAAAATGTGCGAGGCATACAGACATCAACATGGATGCAATTTCATATCAGTGATGCCAACTAATTTATATGGCAGCAATGACAATTACGATTTGTTAAGCTCGCATGTGCTTCCTGCGCTGATCAGGAAATTTCATGAAGCAAAGTTTGCAGGAGAAAAGCAAGTGATTGTGTGGGGTAGTGGCAAGCCGAGGCGCGAATTTCTTCACGCGGATGACTTGGCTGATGCGTGTTATTATTTGATGAACTCCTATAATGATGGTGGATTAATAAATATAGGCGTTGGTGATGATATTACGATAGCTGAACTTTCACAGGTTATAAAAGAAATTGTTGGCTTTGAAGGAAACATCATTTTCGATACATCCAAGCCAGACGGAACTCCGAGAAAGCTGCTTGATGTTTCAAAACTTCATGCGCTTGGATGGAAAAATAAAATTTCATTGAAAGAAGGAATCACACTTGCTTATTCTGATTTCATAAACAACTATACCAAAAATGAAAACGGCGTTAATAACGGGCATCACTGGCCAAGATGGAGCTTATCTGGCAGAACTGTTGCTTGAGAAAGGATACATGGTTCATGGTTTGAAAAGAAGAGCATCGCTGATCAATACATCAAGGATCGATCATTTATATCAGGACCCTCATGAAAAAAATGTTCGTTTCAAACTCCATTATGGTGACCTCACTGACAGCACCAACCTCATTCGTATCATTCAGGAAACACAACCGGATGAAATATACAACCTCGCAGCGATGAGCCATGTTAAGGTGAGCTTTGATACTCCTGAGTATACTGCAAACGCTGATGGCATCGGAACTTTGCGCTTGCTCGAAGCAATCAGGATTCTTGGATTAGAAAAGAAAACGAAAATATATCAGGCATCTACTTCTGAATTATATGGTCTTGTTCAGGAAATACCTCAAAGAGAGACAACGCCATTTTATCCGCGAAGTCCATATGCTGTTGCAAAATTGTATGCTTATTGGATAACGGTTAATTATCGCGAAGCTTACAATATGTTTGCGTGCAATGGGATTTTATTTAATCATGAAAGCCCGTTGAGAGGAGAAACTTTCGTTACGAGAAAAATCACTATGGGTGCTGCAGCCATTGCATTAAGTTTGCAGGACTGCCTGTATCTCGGCAACCTTGATTCGAAACGAGATTGGGGACATGCAAAAGATTATGTGGAAGCAATGTGGCGGATATTGCAGCAAAACGAGCCCGAAGATTTTGTGATTGCAACCGGCGTAACAACTCCGGTGAGAGATTTTGTTAGAATGGCTTTTGCAGAACTTGGTATCAGCATCGAATTTATCGGTGAAGGAAATAGCGAAAAAGGAATTGTAATATCCTGCAACAATGAAGAGTACCAGCTTCCCATTGGAAAAACAATCGTTTCTGTTGATCCGAATTATTTCAGGCCAACAGAAGTGGATTTGCTGATTGGTGATTCTTCAAAAGCAAAAGCAAAACTTGGCTGGGAACCCAAATACTCGGTTGCTGAATTAGTGAAAGAAATGGTCGAAAATGATGTTGCCAGATTTAAAAGCCTTGGGCTTGGATATTACGCAACTGTAGAGCCTTTTTAACAGGCATACATTTCTGAAATATAGTTTTACCGATTACTGTTTCATCACGATAACAGATTGATAAGGCTGGAGAACAAACTCATCCATTCGTTTCAGCGTTCCATCAGCATTCAAATAATAACTTTTAGAGGTAATCTTTTTTGCAGTGCCTGAAAAATTGTATTCAACACTCATATCATTATTGCCTGGTGTATTCAAAAGAATTTTTTTTGAACTCATGTCCATTTTGTAAGATGATTGCCAATCCTGCAAAGAAAAATTTTTTGTTGTGCTTTTGCTTGTCCATATATTCGAAACAGCCTGAATAACATTATTATCATTTGCCGGTCGATAATAATAATTGCTGTCTAATATGCCAAAGGACCACATATCATCATTTCTCCAGGAAATATTCACGCAAACCTGATCGGCAGTTTTACAGATGAAAAAATTTTTGCTTGCAGTAAGATTTTTTATCGGGTTGTTAGGCCATAAATTGTCATGTTGTAGCAGCAATTGAATATTATTATTAAAAACGGTATTGCCTTCAATTTTTATATCATGCGCATTGTGGATCATGATACCGGCGTGCGCACAATTGGCAATCGAATTTGATTGAATAAGTATGTCAGCTGTTTTATCGTCAATATAAACTCCTTCTGCCTGCAATACTGATTTTGTAGTTGTTCCCTCGTTATTTCCAAATCCATTTAATATAATGTTGCCGATAATTTTTTTGTCAGAAGAAGGAAACCAGTCACTGATGTAAATTCCGGCTCCGTCGTCCTTCACAATGCAGAAATCTTTAATCAGGTTATTTTTTGCAATACTTGAATTGCCACCGAAATAAATGCCATTGTAACCAGTGCTGTCAATTTCATTGAACTCAATAGATGTGTTTGCGCCGAATGCAGATATTGCCTGATATGTTCCCGTGCCATTCTTGCCCATGCCTGGCATAAGCCCTGTGTTTTTGATGATGTTGTTTTTTATTAATGCGGATCTGCAACTGCTGTCTAAAGTAATAGCATCATTTTGTGAATGATTGAAAAATGAATTGCTGATTTCCAGGTAAGGAGAACCAGAAGCATTGATAGCATCAGTTCCTGAGAAATCAACATCGCAATTTCTAATGGTAATATTTTTTGAATTCCTTATCCAGAATGTGCTGATGTTCGCTCCCTCAAAAGATATGTTATCAAATGTTATGAAGCTTTGTCCGTTGATGCTGACCAGAATATTTTTTGAACTGGCACTTACCGAATATGAATCAGGATTTTTATCTCCGAAAAAAACCTGCATCTTTTTTCGTACTGAATCGAAATACCACTCGCCAAATTGATCAAGTGTTGTTGGATCATTTTCTATAAAATATCCATAGCCATCTGTTGGGCTACTTGAACTGACTTTTGCATAATTCAATGTATTGCCATCCTGCGAAACGATATTGCTTCTGTCAATGATCCAATGCTTTTTTTTAATGACGACATCTGCGCCGGACCAGTTGTGCTGTCCTGAAAGTTCGTTGCTTGAAATGGCGGAGCTTTCTTTATGACTTTGATAGGTGAGATACCCGCTGTTCGGATATCTTCCCAATGCATAAGGAATCCTGTTTATGATCAGGATTTTGTTTTCTGCCACACAAGCAGGGCAAACGTTTTGATAAATTCCGTTGTTAAGAGATGTCCATTTTGAAATTTTTTCAAGCCCTGATATCACTGGTTTGTTACCTGATCCGTAGTCAGTAAATATGATGGGCGATGAAAGAGTTCCGGAGCTTTTTATATTAATTGATCCGTAGAATATCTCGCCGCTTTTTAAAAAAATTGTATCTCCGGGTTTCAGGATAGAAGAAATTGAATTTAATTTTTCAAGCGTTTTCCATGGCGTTGAGAGATGTTGTGCTTCTGTAGTGCTTCGCGAATCATCGCCTGAAGATGCTGAAAAATAATAATTGGCTGCAGTTAATTGATTAAAAGGATAAAAAGCGATTATAAGAAGAAATAAGAAAATGCTTTTTTTCATGGTTTTAAAAATAAGAACGATAGAGGAAAGCCCAATTGCAAAATTAAAAGCTAAAGCTCTGAATTAGTGTAAACAAAATTATTTGTGATGTAAAAAATATGTTATTGTGACAAAACCTGATGTTGGAGAGAATCCGGGTGAATCAGAGAAGAGCTCTCAGATGGGAAACGTAAGCTGAATTTGAGCAATTTTATATATGCTCAAATTATGTTGATTTATAAGCGAGCAATATCTGAGCTACAATTTTTTTGCATGAGAATCGCTTAACATTTTCAAGACCATTTTTAATATTCGAATTCATGGCTTCTTCATTGTGCAAATAATCATATACAGCGCCTGCTGCATTTTCCATATCATTCACATTCACAAAAAATGCATAGCCGCCACTTACTTCTCTGAAAACAGGGATATCCGAGCAGATAACAGGTAACCCCAAAGCCTGAGCTTCTATCACCGGAAGGCCAAAACCTTCGTATTCGCTTAAAAGAACCATTGTGCTTGCTTTGGAATAAATGTCTGTGATGGTTTCATGTGCTGCGAAATTTTCAATCGAAATTTTTTCCCTGCATGGAGATTGTTCAATTCTTTTTAATATTGAATTGAAATATTGAGGATAGCCAGGATTTCCTCTGAAATACAGTGTTATATCAAGATTATATTTTGAAACAAGCAGTTCAACCAATTTGATCACGGAAACCTGACCTTTATGCGGATAATACCCCGCAACACAATAAAAACAAATTGGTTTTTTTTTACGGGGCACAAATAGTATTTCATCTACTGAATTCCCTGAGCCGGTTACTATTACATTTTTATTGCCGTATCTTTTTATCAGTTCATCTTTTATAGCAATGGAGTTTAAAAGAATGAGCTTGCTTTTTTTTACTGCAATTTTTTCTATTTGTTTGAAATAATACAGCTTTAATAATTGGAAAATATTTTTTTTATAGTAACCTTTTTCATAATAATAATCATTCATGAAGTCATGTAATGTCACAATCATATCTCCTTTATAGTAAAGAGGAACCTCTGTAGCAAGCTTATGCAAAACATCAACATGATTTTTTTTACACAATGAAGGAAGCATGAAATGAATATACCATAACCGTTTTGACAGCGAAGCTGTGTTTATATTCACACGAATAATATCAATATTTTTTAATTCCAGATCAAAATTGCTGTTAACGAAAACTTTTATGCGAAGACCAGATTCGGTTTCTGCTAATTGATCAAGAATTTTGAGAATATTTTGGGTATATGTCCAGATGCCACCTCCAGCACCACCTTTCCCGGGAATTATTGTTGCAGCATCAATTGCAATAATTTTCATTTGTAGACTTTAAATAAATTTTTGATTCTCCTTGACGATGACTTAAAAAAGTTGATTCAAGAAAAAGCTTTCTACATTTTTTCGAAATGAAAAATATTTGTTTTTAGAAGGGCGAAATTTTTTAATTATAAAGGGGAGATACAAATGATCTGGAATGATAAAAAATATCACAGCTTACATTTAATTTATGCATTATTTTCTTACTGATTCATAAATAAATAATAGCTGCTTTTTATTTTTTTCAGAAGTGTAAAGATCTTCAAAGACAGATCTCGCGTTTTGATAGAATTGTTTTTTGTCGCTAGCGTCGAGGTTTATCCAATCATTTGTTTTTTTATATAAATCAATCGGATCGTTGGTTGTAAAATGAATGCCGTTGTATCCGTTCCTGATCATTGATGACATAGCGCCAATATTGCTTGCGATAACAGGAGTGCCGGCTGCAAAAGCTTCGATTAATGTCATCGGCATTCCTTCATACCAGATAGATGGAAAAATTAATGCAGAGCATTGAGCTATCATTTCCTGAACAGCTTCTCTGTTCAATAGGCCTAAATAATGAATTTTTGGATTTTCATTAGACGCACGAACAACTTTTTCTTTTAGCGGCCCTTCGCCTGCAATGTATAACTCTTTGTCAGTGTTTTTGAAAGCATCCAACAACACATTCACACCTTTCTCTTCACTCAGCCTGCCAACGTAAAGAAAAAAACCTTTTCTTTCTTTCATTAACAAATTACTGTCTCGTAAAAAGTTGGGCTTAACAACAAGTTGAGATGCATTAATTCCCAATGAAGAAGAAATAAAAATATCTTTTACCGAATCTGTGAGCAAAATATACTTATCAACTAATTTCCAGGTTCCTATCCTTTTATGGAACCAAACAATAAATGCAAGCCAAAAAGTTTGTGCCGTTGAATTTCTATACACCTTTTTTCTAACTGCACTCCATGGGAAAGACGCTTTGACACTTTCTAAAAACAAAGAGCCATCGTGAAGCAATATGCCGGAAGGACATAACAATCTGTAATTGTGAATCGTCAATATAATCGGGATATTATTTTTTTTAGCTGTTCTGATAACGATCGGGCCAATTGCATAATGCCAGTTGTGAAGGTGAATAACCGCTGGTTTGAATTCATGGATTGCTTTCCTGACTTTTGCTGCCGCAGAAAAATTCCAGAGTGAAAATAAAAATTGCAAAGCGCCCTTCCATCCCCGTAAATTTTGAAAAATCAATACGCTGACATTTTCGGTTTCGCTTAGAAGGTTTGATTCCTGCTCTACAACAGTATCTTCACCGCCCAGTTGTTGATATCTGTTATGGATAATGAGCACTCTCATTTTTTGGGGATTGCCTGATTGATATCATTTATCAGATCCTGCGAAACACGCTCTGCTTTGAATACCTGTGAAGAATCTAAAGCATTTTTCGAAAACCTTTCATAATCATTCAGGATAGTTTGAATGCTTTTCACATAGTCATCTTCGCTAAATGCGATTGGTAATAAAAACCCATTGTAGTTGCTGACAAGAAATCTTGAAATATCACCGGTATCAGTGGAGATTACCGGAACGCCCAATGAAAGTGCTTCTGCGATTGCCATCGGAAATCCTTCTTGTGAAGATGCCATCAACAATATTTTTTTCGACGAATCAGCTTCGATAAGTGCTTCATTGCTGAGGCTGCCTAAAAAAATTACTTTTCCTTTTATTTGCAGATTGGAAGCAAGCTCTTTTAATAAAGATTCCTGACTGCCCATGCCGGCAATGTATAGAGGGTTAGCTTCCTGAATGGCAGCGTTCAGTTTTGAATAGACTGTGATGATCTTGTCGATGTTCTTTATTTTTTCCAATCGTCCCGAAAAAATAAATCCACTTCTGGATTCACAACTTTTAATTTCCGTGGCATGATAGATCGGATTAAAAATTTTTGGTATCCCTTGTCGTTCGTTTCCTACTGTGTACATCAATGTTGCCTTATTAATAATCCGTCTCTCCATTTTTTCAAATACCGATTGAAAATATTTCCCATACCAAAACCTTGATTGTGACATGGGATTGAAATTGCCATGAAAAATATGTATGAAAGGTGTCGTTGAGTGGGAGACGATATACGAACCTTCCGGCACATGCGATAATATGGCATCAAATTTTTTTAGTTTGTTTTTCTTGAAAAGCAGATAAATGATATATACCAATCGTTGAGGAACAAATCTTATATTATTCAAAGAATCGGGAAGCACGATGTATGTTACGTCAAATGCTTCCCTCAAAAAAGGATCGAGGTTTTTCATGAAAGGAGAAATGCCGCCATACGAGTTCTTAATTGAAGTACTGTTAACAATTCCGAGCTTTAGCTTTGTCATCTTCGCAATTTGTAGTTTATTTTTCAGGTTAAGGCCACTTTGCAATCGATTACAATCATGATTGAAAAGTAAGGATGCATTTTTGAATGAAGCAATAGAATTGTTTGGCAGTGTTGCAACGATCGTTAATTTTTAATTTCATGCAGAACATCCGCAAACATTTTTGCAAATTGTGTATTCAGTTTATCAGGAGAATAGTTTGAAAATGTTTCCTTTTCCATTTTTGTTAATAATGATTCATAATTTTTATGATGCTCATTTAGGACTTTTATCAATATTTTTTCTAGGTCTTTGACATCGCCTTGTTTAAAAAAATATCCGTTCACACCTTCTTCGATGTCCTGTCTGAAGCCTGGCAAATCGGATGCAATAACCGGCAAATTATAATTCAGCGCGATTTTTAAAACACCACTTTGTGAAGTAGATCTGTATGGTTGCACGAGATAATGGCTCTTACAGAATAAATCAGGTATCTCAGCATTTTCAATCTTCCTTATATCGCATATAAATATTTCCGGATAACGGATTTTGGATTGATAAAAATCCCAATTATCGCAAGATCCATTGATCGAGACTTTAAATCCTTTGTGACCTTGCTCGTAAATGTTGCATGCTGCTTCAATCAACAGATCGATATTTTTTGCATGATTGATATTGCCAAAAGATAAGAATATGATATTCTCTGTGCTTCGTTTCAACTTGCTTTGACCGAAAGGTTTTAAAGCAAGACGGATCATAAAAATCTTTGCTTTTGGATAATGCTCAAGAAAAATATTTGCAGCAAAAGGTGAGAACAATTGAGCAAACTTAGCAAAGGGGTACACGCTTTTTAATAGTAGCCTGCTTAAAAAAGGAAGTTTGAAATTATCATTCACATGGCCTTCATGAACTGCATAAATCGTTTTATTTTTATTCAGGCTCCAAAAGAAGGGAAGGGAATATGGCTCTGCAGGGCCTTGACTTGTATATAATAAGTCATAAGATTTTTTATTTATCTTCTTGTAAAGCGACGCATAAAACAAAAGCCTGCGCGGGTCTCTTTGGCGATAAGAGCTGTAAATAAATTCAATCTCTAATCCTTTTAATTTTCTGAAATTTTCAAAATCTGATTCTTTATAAAAACAACCATTTGTTTTTAAAATAATGATCCATCTGATTTCATACATAGATAATAAAAGACTGAACAATGAAGGATTGAAATCAGAATCAATAAAGCTATCGGGCGTAACCCAAACAATTTTCTTTTTTTGTGTGTCCTGTGTCATTGGTAAGGCTTGTCAGTTTTAATAATCTTCGTTCGCGATTCTAAAAACAAAGCAAAAAATTAAAAGGCATTCGCTTCGCCTTTGAACATATTGAATACAGTCAGGAAAATTATTTTGACATCGAGCCACAAGCTCCAGTTTTCCAGATACCATAAATCAAATTCAATTCTTCTTTTCATTTTTAATGCATTTTCTGTTTCACCACGAAAACCGTTTACCTGCGCCCAACCTGTGATGCCCGGTTTAAGAAATTGCCTTACCATGTATTTATCAACTATTTTTTTGTAAGCATCGTTCAATGCTAATGGATGTGGTCTTGGCCCGCAAATGCTCATTTGGCCTAATAGCGCATTAAAAAACTGTGGCAGCTCATCTAAGCTTGTTTTTCTCAAAAATTTTCCAAGTGCAAATATCCGGTCGTCATTTTTAGTGACCTGCTTAAAGCCTTTTTCATTTCTATTATGCCTGAGTGTTCTGAATTTATACACTTTAAAAATTTTATTGTCTCTGCCTAATCTGTCCTGAACAAAGAAAACCGGGCCTCTTGAACTAAGCTTTATCAATAATGCAATGATTGGTATCAGCCAGCTTAACAGGAAGATGATGACAAGCGAACTGAATACAATATCAAATGCCCTTTTTTTCATTCTGTTGCTGATATCTTCAAGTGGATCTGGTCTCAAAGAGATAATCGGTATGTCATTGATGAAATCAATCTGCCCATGCCCGTCAACAAAAAATTTCAGATCAGGTATAACTTTGAACCGTATGCAGTTTAATTCTGCATTATCAATTAACCGATAGATATCGGGGTTTTGCTCTGGTGCAATGGTTGAATATATTTCCGAAGCTCCGTGCTCCATACATATATCAAGTGCGCTGCTTACATTGCTCAGGATGGGATAGTTTGACAGCTCATTCACATTTTCCGATTCTTCACAAAAGCCAACAACACTTTTGTTCGAGAAATCTCTTTCTAAATAGCCCGCTAATTTTTTTGATAAATTATTATATCCTATGATCACTACTTTATTTGATAAGGCTCCGTTCTTTTTATAATAATTGGAAATGATGAGGTATAAGAAACGGTTAAAAAGCAATGCAAATGCAAAAGACATTAACACAATAACCGTGAACATTCTTGAAATATAAAATTGATGGGAGAAGAACAGGTATATATTTCCTAATAACAGGAAATATATAAATGCCTGTGTTGAGCGTTTCGAGAACAGTTCAAACGACATCATATTCTTCTCGCTGTATTGCTTCACAACAAAGCTTATTATCAACCATGAAATATTCAGGTAAGCCATGAAGAATGCATACAGCGTATATAAGCCTCTAATAAAATGGTTCTGGAAATAATAGCAGGCGATGATGTACACCAGATTCAGTGCTACCAGATCCATCGTTAATAAAAGCGCCTGCATCGAAGGCAAAAAACGTTTGCTCATAAAATAAAGTTTCAGATAATTAAATAAATTGAAATTTCATTAAGTCATTTACAAATACCATTATTAATCAGCTTGCTTTTCTCAAAACTCTCAGGCGAAAAAATTCTTTGAAGACGATATAAATGAAATATGGATTTGTAGAGGCATAGCGCTTAAATAAACGCCTCGGCTCAATGGCTAACCTGAACAGCCATTCCAGCCCAATTTTTTGCATCCAATTTGGCGCTCTTTTTTGTGCTCCGATAAATAATGGAAGTGCGCCGCCGACTCCTATCATCACAGCATTGATTTTGCCTTTCATTGAAGCCATCCATTTTTCTTGTTTTGGACAGCCAAGCACAACCATCACAATGTCCGCTCCGGAATCGTTGATCATTGATACCATCTTATTGTTCTCGTCATCGGATAATTTCCTAAAGGGTGGACTATATAATCCTGCAACTTTTAAATTAGTATGATTGGTTTTTAAAAATTCAGAAGTATCGTCTAACATTTTTTGCGATCCGCCATAGAAAAATACAGATAGGCCTAACCGTTCAGATTCTTTGATCAGATCTGGCAGGATATCGCTTCCCGCAACCCTGTCTTGTTTAATCCCTTTCAACATCCTCAGTCCCCATGTTAGTGGCTTACCATCGGGTGTTACGATATCTGCCTGCTCAATAACCTGATTAAAGTTTTTATCTAAATACGCTTCCACAAACATGTGGACGTTGGCTACGCATACATAAGATGAAGATTTTTGTTTTGCGAGACTAATGATGTTGTCAATAAAAGACGGATAACTGCCAATAGAAATATCGAAATGAATTAATTGATCTCTTTGCATATTTATTTTTTAAAGGAAAATTTTGTCGAGAAAAACCAGTGGTGAATTTTTTGATAGTGTTTTTGAAAATGCTCTCTGACTTTATAAAAACGAATGACGATGTTTTTTGAAAAACTTATTTTCGCATTTTAGCAACAGCAGGATTTCCGACTGCTATATGATCATTCGGAACACTTTTAATTACTACAGCACCACACCCGATTTTTACATTATCACCGATATGAATGTCGCCGATGATGCAAACATTGCTTCCAATGTCAACATTATTACCGATGACCGGAGAATTGCTAAAGCCCCCGTCTTTTAATTGTTTGTTGCCAATAGTTGTGCAATGTCTTAATGTGCAATTTTCCCCGATCACTACTTTGTTGTTCATCACCAATGCCTGACCGTGAAATATCGTGAGGTTTTTACCGATTTTTACATTCCATGGAATTTCTATACCGAAAACCCATTCAACCATGAATCTGTAAAACATCAGATATGGAAAGCCGAGGTAATAATATATTTTTCTTGTAGAACAGAAATTTGCCATCCTGAACATAAGCGTAATGACCCTTCCTCTATAATTTCCTTTATTGATTTTCCAATCCTGAAATATAAATTGAAAATAAGACATCGATGAGTGATTAATATTTTAGGGTCTGTAAGAAAAATTTTTGCTCATGCATTTCCATCTGGCATTGCGATTTTAGCACTGGTATCTTTTTTCCATTGAAATGCAAAAAAGCCTATAGCAATCAGCCCCCAAATCAAAAAGAAAACAATTGCCGTTGAAAATTTAGATGACAAGAAAATATAGCCAATGATAAATCCTGCAGTCAAAAGATAGAGGTTCAAAACGTTTTTAATAGTGGTGACCTTTCTTTTAATAAGGATTATATCCTGGCAAGTATGAAAAACAAAAAATGAAATAAAAATTGAATAATTAATAACTGAAAGCGATTTTGAAAAAGAAAGCCCGATCATGATTGCGATCACGCTCACAACAAGGCTGATCACATTAAAAGCCATATCTATCCTTTCAAGTTTCATCGAGGTTAGCAAAGTAGCTTGCAACATAGCGGTCGGGAAAAGCAACATTGTCAAAAACATTTGCTGAGTGTAAAAACCTGTAGCCTGGTATTTCTCGCCGAAAACAAATGGTATTAGCTGAGCGGAGAATGAATAAATAAATGTGTACATCAGCAAACCATACAACAGGAAGAGATAAAAATATTTTTTATAATAGTTGCCGAACATTATTTTATCGCCTGCATTATGAAGCTTGATTAAATGAGGGTAGAGAGAAGCGGAAACAATAATGGGCAAAATTTGTGCAACGGAAAAAACGCGAAATGAAATTTCATAAATAGCAACATCCAACAAGCTCAGTGTTTTTGAAATAATAATATTACCGATTCGCCAATATACTATAGATACACTTCCTATTACAAGAAATGGCCAATTGGCAACAACGATATTTTTAACTTCCTTTCTTGATATGCCATAAGCCCAAAGTAGTTGCAGGCTTATGGTTTTTTTTGAACCATATCTTAAAAACAAATTCAGTGTGAGAAATCTGATGCAGATCAAGCCAATCGAAAGAAATAAAACTGAGAACGGATAAAATAGCAAAAGAAAAACCATGATGAATTTGAGAGCTGAATCAAGAATAATAATTTTAAAAGTGATGTCCTGCTCGAACCTTGCAACGTTTAGGGCCTTGATAACATAAATCAAATTATCAAACACAATGTTTATCCCGAACAGCACAATGAGAAGCCTGATTTCGTAGCTATCATACAATGCAAAAGCAAGTAAAAAATTGATGGCATAAAAACAAATGCCCGAATACAATTGCAGCTTTAAAAATTTGTTGATGACATTTGCATCTCCGGGCATGCTGACAATTTCTCTGGTGAACCATTGGCCAAGCCCAAGATTTGATATTGCTGCTAAAAACTGATAGATGGAATTCGCGATCATGAAATATGAAAATTCCGTGGTTGGATATTTCCTCGCCAATATCACATAGAATAAACTCATGAGCACAGATTGTGCTCCATTAGCGGCCAAGCCCCAAAAGCTATTGCGGACGAGTTCTGATTTTCGAAGAGAAGTTATTTTCTTGAAGGATAAAGTTTTGCTCATATCAAATTTGTGTTTGCCTCAGGCAAGCTTAAGGGTTGTTTCGGGATTGGCTTTTATACTTTCGGATCTTTCGTAAATCGATGCAATCAAAAAGCAAATCAAAGATGCCAGCAATAGCTCAATTCTTCTATCGCTTAATGTATAAAGAGAATAAAATGAAACCAGCCAGCAAACAACGGGTGCAATAAAAAGAAGCGCGATATAATTTTTTCTGACAACTAAATGAGAATAGAGAGCCCTGCCAATTGGCATGATCAGGAAAAGCAGCGCAATTACAGAACCAATAATTCCTGCTTCAGTTAAAACTTTCAGGTAACCGTTTTCAGGCTGATCCAATATAAGAATGCTGCCATCTTCCAGGACATAATACTGATCTGCAGAATAACGTTCAACATAATCTTTATAATTGCCGAGACCAATGCCAAGAAGCTGGTGCTGGTCATAAATATCATACGCTTCTTTCCATATATAAGACCTGAATTCATATGATTCATCAAGACTTCCTAATCTCTGAAAAAGAACAAATGAGTTTTTTAAAAAAGGGATCATTGCTAAGCCAATCAGTGCTGCAATGCCGATGAAATTTTTAACCCTCCAGCTAAAAAACAGCCAAAGAAAAACAAGGCCTATGCAAAGACCAAGAAATGCTGATTTGCCTCCCGATATGAAAAGAGCAACCAACACAACAGTGAACAAACAAAAATTCAACAGCGTAGGTTTTTTTATGTTTTTAAAGTTTATCAGAAACATAAAACTGGTCATTCCTAAGAATAGCGCATTTACCTGCGCATCTCCAAAAAACCCCGGATAACGAATACCGTCAGATGTGTTGACATTCGGATTCAGGTCGGGATAAAAAGTAATTTTCAATCCCACGATAAGCTGCAAAATCAGAAATGCAGCAGACAAAAAAAATGAAAATTGAAAGCCGCGTACCATTTTTTGCATCAAGTCTTTATTCACGTTCATCTCTTTCAATAATAATTTTGAATAGATAAATAAAGGGAAAACTGACAAGATGCTTAGCATCGAATGTTTGATAAATTTCGAATGCAGGCTTCCCGCAAAAAGTATAACAATTAATAAAGCGAATAAATAAAAATAAATCCTGTTTTTGCGCGACAGCAATATGAAATCTTTTATAAAAAAAATAAAGCTGAAGTAGGCGAGGGCATCAAAAATTTTAAGGCCGCCGTATGCTTCGGATGTTACTCCTAAGTCTATCAGTGGAAAGAAATAAACACAAAATAAAATGTATGCTTCTCTGGTGCATTTGCTTTTGAGAAAATAAGCAAAAAATAAAATAAGGGTTAAGCCTGCTAAGGCTATGAGAAGAAACATATAAGTTATATATCCTTAGAAAATAAAAAATGAGCCGGATGGCGTTGAAGTTATATCCAGCTCACAAAAATGATGTCGATATTTTATATTGCAAATTCGAGATTTTCAGAAAAAGGAAGCCCTTGTTTTTTAACAATCTCAATGCTTGAAGTTTCTACTTCTGCCTGCATCATGAAACCCAGAGAAGGCAAAATAACTTTTACTGATTTGCTGTTGACAGATACTATCTGGCCTTTTTGTCCCATCAGCAATCCATTTGTTATTCGCACTGTGTCATTTGTCCTTACAGGAATCTTTTGCAATTGCACATTATCGTGTTCGTTCAAGAAACGTTTAATGGTTTCTATTTCTTCATTTCTTATTAATGCAACTTTGTTAAGCCAATAAACAAAATTGATAACTCCGTTAGTAGCGCGGGCAGATGAAAGTTGTGTTTCATCAATGTTCACAAAAACGTATGAAGTGAAGAGCGGCTCCAAAATAATTTTCTTGCGATCGCTCCATTGGCGGCTTACTTTGTTGACAGGGCAATAACTCTCAATGCCTTTTCTTGCCAACAGTTCAGCAACTTTTTTTTCCCATCGCGGCTTTGTGTGCAATGCGTGCCATTTTTTTGAAATTTGCATAGTATTCGGTATTAAACTTTATATGTTCAGGCAAAGCTTCGCTCATCCACTCCCAAACAGTTATTGAAAGCATGTAAAAATTTCGAACAGTTCCTTGAAACCTGATGATTATTTACATCAGATTTCTTTTCCTATCTCCTTTACTGAAATATCCATATCCTATATTGCTGGTATAGCCATATCCATACTTATAGCCATATCCGGCAGTGCCAAACCCTCTTTTCTTAATGCCGTTAAATACAATATTCACATTCTTCAGGCGATGCATTTCCGTATTCTCATCAATCATCTGCACATTTACTTTCGGTGTCACATTATGACGAACAACAAACAATGTGAGATCTGCAAACTTGCCTATTAAAAATGCATCAGCCACAGGATTCACTGGAACAGAATCAATGATGATCAAATCAAATTCACTTTCCAGTTTCTTCATCAACGAATCAATGCTGCCAGTCATGAGCAATTCTGAAGGGTTATCAGGAATATAACCAGCTGGTATCACAAAAAGATCTTTATGAACTTGTGTAGAATGGATCAATGAACCTAATGTGGCTTTATCCATTTCGCCATTTTCAAGAAAATTGCTTAAGCCGATATTATCCGAAAGATTAAAAACGCCACTCAGTTTTGGCTTATACATATCAGCTTCCAATAACAAAACTTTCTTTCCTGCCTGCGCGAAAACAATAGCCAGGTTACTTGCGACAAAACTTTTCCCTTCACCTGCAATGGAAGAAGTGACCATTATTTTTTTGCCTTTGTCTTTCGATAATATAGACACAACTGAACTGCGGAGATTGCGGAATTGTTCAGTTATAAAAGTTCTTTCTTTATTATTTGTGATGAGCAATTGATTGGATTCACTATATCCTAATTCTGCTATTACTGGTATGACAGTAGATTCTTCTAGTGTGTGCCTGAATAATATTTTGCCACCGATTAATTCCTTTACGCCAATAAAGCCTGCAACAAATGGAACAGGAATTAATAAAGCAATTAAATAAACCATCCATGGCTTTGGGCTAACAGGCTTGGTTGATGATTGTGCTTTATCAATAATGCGGCTATCAGCAACGGCCGAGTTAAAAGACAGACTGGCTTCTTCTTTCTTTTGCAGAAGAAAACTGTAGATGCTGTTCTTTATGTTTTGTTGTCTGCTGATTTCTATCAGTTCTTTTTCTTTTTCCGGCAATGCATTCAGCATAGCATTATATTTCGCGCTGGTGCCTGCCAATTTATTTCTCGCCGCCTGAATGCTATTTCTCTGGTTCTTTATGTTCTCAATAATGCTGGGTTTAATTTTAACAATTTGATTTTTTACAGAAATAAGTATCGCATTGTCCTCTGCGGTTGTCTTTCTCAATTTTTCGTATTCAATTTCAGAGTTGTATAATTTTTCCAATAACTGTGACAACATGGGATCCGTAATTCCAAACGTTGTTGGCACCAGCCCTGGTTGCTCGTTTTTTGATAAAACATATTTTTCGATCTGATCTAACACCGAGAGCTGCACATCCATCTCGCTTACTTTCTGATCATTATCACTAACACTTTGCAAATACTGAGTGCTCTGCTGGCTAATATCGACAATGCTGTTTTGTGTCCTGAATTTTTGAATCCCACTTTCAACTGCATCAAGTTCTTTCCCTACCAGTTGAAGTCTTTTGTCAACAAAATCCAATGTGTTCGATGCCATCGCATTTTTATCGCTAACCGCTGCCTTATTATAATCATTCACCAGATCATTCAAAATAGCTTCGCCTCTTTGAGGAACTGCATCTTTTAAGCTGATATTAATAACAGTTGAAAGTTTGCTGGATGGAGATATTTCAATAGCGATCTGAAGGTCATTAATTATTTTAGGTATGCTGACAAGAGAAAAATAAAATTGTTTTTCCTGAGTTTCTTTTGGGGATAGTGGGTTATTTATAAAGCGCAAAGTCCCCCAAGGAGATGCTCCCCATTCATTAGTATGATAGATTTTTTTACCAATAAAAATAATATTTGAGCCGGGCTCGTAACTAAATTGAATTCTGCTCACTTCCGTAAGAGAGTCAGGCTTCATCAATTCTATTTTTACCGGACAAGTTGCATAAGCAGAACGGTATGAAAAACCCGACTGTTCTTCTATCGGAGCATACAACTGCAGATTAGTTACAATTTGTGAAACGATCGATCTTGAATGAATGACTTCAATTTCATTTTCAACAATTTTTTTTGCACCAAAAAGATTGAGCGCATCTAATACTTTTGAGTCATCAAGACCGCGCTTCTCATCTTTAACCAAAATAGAAGCAGTTATTTCATATAATGGCGCTTTGTTTTTTAGATATACAAAAGCCATCAATACGCTTAGGCCTAAAACTATCAGGAACAAAGGCCAATATGGCAGGTATCGAAACGTGAATAGCTGCAACAGATTTGTTTCTGTCGTTTCAATATTTGCATTTTGGGATACTTTCATTCGTTTCATAAACTTTATTTTTTATATAAAGCAATGCTTGCTAAAACTACCAGAAAAGACAAAGCCGCAAATCCAATAGGCACTAATTGCCTGGAGTCGCTCACGCTTCTTACTTTGTTTTTATTTGGTTCTACGTATATCACATCATTCGGCTTAAGGTTGTAAAGAGATGAACTAAGAATATCTTTTGAATTCAAATCAATATGCTGTATGATTTTTTTGCCTTTGCCTTCACGGATCAACAGCACATTATCTCTTCTTCCATAAATTGTGAGATCGCCTGCAAAGCCAAGTGCTTCTAAAATTGTTATCTGTTCATTTGGAACGGGGATCACTCCGGGATGCCCAACTTCCCCCAAAACTGTTACCTTGAAATTGGTGATGCGGACACTTACAATAGGATCAACGAGCTGCTTTTTGTCAGTCAACATTTTTGTGATATTGGCTCCGAGCTGAATGGTTGAAAACCCTTCTGCATGAACTTTTCCTATAACAGGGAAAAGAATATCTCCTTCATCATTCACAAGGTACCCTACTAATTGTGAAACTGCGCCTATAACAGTTGACGAAGCAGTGGGAAGCACATTCGGCGCATTAAAAACAGCAGATGCTTCTGGATTTAAGCTGCTGACTGTTATATTTAAAATGTCATTTTTGTGTATTGTGGGAATTGCTTCCTCGGAAGACCTGATTTCACCATCATTCAGGTTATTGAAGTACGTGGTCTTTTTCATGTCAATGCACGAAGAAAAGGCTATGGCAATAAAGACCACAGTTGTGATAATAGTATGACACTTCAGATTTCTAATCATTAAGGTAAGAATAGTTAGTTAGCAAATAAATTTAATTGCAGGCAAGCAATCTGTATCAATAAAATTTGAAGCAACCTTCAGAGAAACTCTAAGGAAATTGGAAGATTTTAAAGCCTTGTAATGTTAAGCTTGCAACGTTAGTTTAACAGGCTTGGAATTTAACTTTAATAGCACGACTCGTTGATTTCCGATATAAAAATTTAAAGGTACGTAAATTTGTTATTTTCGGAAGCTTGAGGACATAGTTTCAAAAATTATACCTATTTACATTAGGTATACCAGATAGGATAATTACTGCTAAGGTAATGTTTTATTTAAAACTGATATTATATATATTTTTTATACAAATGATGGTCGGTGTAACTATTTTATATAGATAAATTGAAATGTGACCATAATATTATCTCATCATTTTAATTTTTAAGAAGCGGATTTTTCGCAATGAGCATAAGTTCATTTAATGTTCATTGACGATTGTTTTCCCCAAAACAGGCATTTATCTCAACTATGAGATGTCAATTCTAATATATAGTTTTATAGATTGAATATTTCTGCTGAGACATGAAAAAAATTCTGGTTGTTGTGCTGTTTTTTTGCTTCTTTAATCCGCTCAATGCTCAATATGGCGGATACTGCCTTCCCGGAAGTCAAAACTATATGGGAAGTTCCAGCAGCCAGGGGGTTTATACAAACATCACTTATAACGACGGTTCTGTAACAAGTGCTGCTTCAGCAATCGTTTATTTCATAGGAAGCGCTCCGAACACACAACATCAAATACTTTCCAATCTCGGTGGCGCGTCTGCTACACAAATCGGACAGGCAGTTTTACAAAATGGGACCGGCGGCTTGCTTATTAATAATGCTTCAACAGGCATTGAGATCATTACTAATTTCAATTTTAATGGTCAGAACGGCCAGGTAAAAACTTTACGAAATGCAGGTGCTATCGCCATTAATAATCTGCACATTGATGCAAATGCTACTGTTTCGGGCAGCAATAATTTTAATAACGTGAATGGTTACCTGAAAAAGGATGGCGATGCTGCAGCTTTTTTGTTTCCTCTTTCAGATGGAGCTGCTTATGGACCGCTAAAAGTGGGAGCGTTTGGAGCTGGAAATTCGATTTCCGCAGCATACTATTCTTCTGATCCTTCATCTGCTGGTAATTTTGAAGGCGGGCCTTTCCCAACAACCTCTGTTAGCTTGCCACAGGTTATTGTGAGCTCGACAGAATATTGGAATGTGGTTAGTAGCGGAACACCTAACGCAAATTTATCTTTGACTTTTCAGGGTGATTATAGTTCCGCATCTCTATATTCTTTATTTATTCTTGGCTGGAAGATATCAACAAGCCAATGGGAAATTGTTCAAAGCAGTCTTCCGACCGGATTGACGCCTGGGAATGCTATTAGCAGTTACAGTAGTGTTTATTTGCCTGATTATGCAGCTTTCACGCTTGGTTATATTCCACCGCCTGTTGTAGAAGCTTCATCAACGGGCACAACCTGCGGTCAAAGCAACGGTACAATTTCAGTTGCAGGACAGAAAGGTATTCCTCCATATTTATTTTCTATTGATAGCAAAACATTCCAATCAAGTGTTTCTTTTACCGATCTTGATTCAGGTAATTATATTGTTACTATTAAGGATAGCTTTGGTTTGACAGACACGGTAGCTGTTCATGTGAAAGGTTCTGCATCTGGTGGCATCTTTGCAGGGAATGACACAAGTATTGCTATCAATCAGCCCTTGCAATTGAATGTAGTTGATTTGAACAATGCCGGTTACACGCAATTCACTTGGTCTCCCCCGTATGGCTTAAATGATCCTTCGATACAAGATCCGGTCACGACACTTGATAAGAATATTACTTACACAGTTACTGCGGTTGCAGACAATGGATGCAGGGCAACTGCAAAGATTTCTATCAAAGTTTATCAGGGTAATGACATATATGTGCCAACTGCTTTTACTCCAAATGGCGATGGGAAAAATGACATTTTAAAAGCAATACCTATCGGGCTGAAGACGTTCAGTTATTTTGAGATTTATGACAGATGGGGGCAGCGGGTTTTTTATACAACTAATGCCAGCAAAGGCTGGGATGGAAGAATAGGAAACAGGACTCAGGATGCAGGCACTTATGTGTGGGTTGCGGAAGGAGTTGATGATAATGGAAAAAGAATCTTAAGGAAGGGTACAGTAATATTGATCAGATAACAATAGATTTTTCTCTGCATTTTATATTGCCACTTAAAATAGAAAGATGAAAAAGATTAAACGAGCTCTGCTATGCAGTATTTTTTTGTTAGCGGATTTCATTGGGAATTCACAAGTGAAATTTGGTAATAACCCAACGGTCATCAATGCAAATTCATTGCTGGAATTGGAATCGGGAAACAAAGGTCTTCTGTTGCCGAGAATGGCGTTAACGCAAACTACTTCGCCTGCTCCGCTTGCAGCACATGTTCAGGGAATGACTGTATATAACACAGCTTCTGTTAATGATGTGCTTCCCGGAATATACTATAACGATGGAACTAAATGGATAAGCTTAAACGGGAATTCTGCGACGATCAATTATTGGACTGTGACAGGAAATGCAGGCACTAATTCAAACACTAATTTTATTGGAACAACGGATAACGCCGATTTGGTATTTAAAATTAATAATACTGTTTCCGGCTGGCTTAATAATGCGCTTTCAAACTCTTCTTTTGGTCTTGGTTCACTGCAACTGACATCAACAGGCAATTATAATTCTGCTTTC
>DATGIX010000060.1:0-86936 GCA_035295505.1 Puia sp.
AAGATGACCATTTTATTCAATGGGTTATCAGCCCAGATGAATCTTCTAATGCCTATTGGAGTGACTGGATGAAAAAAAACCCAAACAGGATTGATGACCTGTTAAGAGCAAAAAAAATTGCTCAGGATTTGAAATCTGCACAAAAACAAACTGATTCAGAACATCTTTCAAGAGCTATTTGGGAAAACATTCATCTGAATATTGAACAGGAAGAAAATGTGATAGATATTGCTGCACCGGCATACAAAAAGAGAAATTATCTTGTAGCAGCTTCAGTTGCCGCCATTGTGCTCATTTTTTCTTCTGCCTATTATCTCCTACACACGAACAATAGCAACCAGATAGGAAATTCTGCCAAAAAAGTAGAGAACAGCATTGTCAAAAACAATCTGGAACATATAAACAGCACTTCAGAAAGCCGTATTGTTTATCTGGTAGATGGCACAAAAATCACTTTGCAGCCCGGAGCTTCGATCAGGCATGCTGTCTTTCTTCAAAAAGATAAAAGGGAAGTTTATTTGGATGGTGATGCTTTTTTTGAAGTTGCCAAAGATGCCAAGAGGCCATTTTATGTGTATGCTCATGACATCGTTCTTCGTGTGCTCGGAACAAGTTTTAACGTGACTACTAATAAAGCAAATGGAAATGTGACCGTGCTTGTTAAAACAGGCAAGGTATCAGTATATAAATATAATAATCAGGCTAAGGCAGAATTTATACTCACTCCCAATGAAAGTGTACGTTACACGGCACAGAATCAAAATATTGCCAAATCAGAATCTGATGCAGAGCTTTCTAAGGCAGAAATGACCTCCAAACATGAGATCAATTTCAATTTTGAAGAAACACCTGTTATAAAGATTTTCGAAGTGCTTGAAGAAGCCTACGGCATTAAAATCAAATGTGATGAAAAAATATTTTCAAAATGCATTATTACAACAGCATTAAATGATGCAACATTTGATGATAAGCTAAAAATTATTTGTGAAGCGACAAACGCCACTTTTACTGTTCAGAACAATGAAGTGACGATTGATGGGAAAGGCTGCAAATAGAACAAATAATATTTTAAGCAAAAACTTGAATTTTTTATGATGACATAACAATTAAAATAAAAAAACGGCGATGCTGCAACACCGCCGCTTTTCAATTCCCTATCTGTCATTTTGAAATGGCTTTAATAGGGCTTTCATTTTGCCACATTTTTAACCGACAAAACTGTTTAAAGTTATGAACAAAAATGGAGAACCAAAACATGCTTTATTGTTCATTATGAAAGTTTCTCTCCTCCAAATCATGCTAACTGTCAGCTTTATCAGCTATTCTTTTGCGAAAAGCGCAAATGGGCAGGAAGTTTTGGACAAGAAAGTTTCATTGAACCTGCCTTCAAAGGAAATCAAGGCTGTATTGAAAACAATTGCTGCATATACTGAAGTGGGTTTTACCTACAGCAGCAATATCCTTTCAAACAAACAAAAAATTACTGTCGTTGCAAATGACGAAAGGCTTGGAGACCTGCTCAACAGGATATTCAGCCCCTTCGGCATTTCTTATCAGGTGATTGGCAAGCAGATTGTTTTGAAAAGAAATGAAACAAAAGCAATCAGTGAATTGCAAAACACAAACGATGCTGATGAGGCATTTAAACAAATTTCCGGAACCGTACTTTCTCCGGAAGGGACACCACTTCAGGGCGTGACAGTTTCTATTGCCGGCACATCTAAGGGAACAGTAACTGACGACAAAGGGAGTTTTCAGATACAGGCTAATGAAGGTGATGTGTTGGTGTTTTCTTCGGTAGGCTATGCTGAATCAAGAATTAAAGTGGGCTCTTCTTCCTCGATAAATATTTCTCTTAAAAAATCTGATAACAGTATGGCAGAAGTGGTTGTTACAGCATTGGGAATAAAAAGGGAGGCAAGGTCATTAGGTTACTCTGATCAAAAAGTAACAGGCAATGATGTTATCAAAGCTGATCCTCCAAATATTGCACAAGGATTGATGGGCAAAGCAGCGGGGCTTAATATCACTGTTCCCAATGGCGTTGAAGGAAGTTCAAGCCGTATTGTGATCAGGGGAAACAATAGCTTGCTTGGAAACAATCAACCATTAATTGTTGTAGACGGAGTGATGGTTGATAATGAGCCAATTTTGCCACAAGGCCAAAACCTTTCCACACAAAATCTTTTAGGAAATAATACAGACGTGCGGTCAACTCAGGGAACTGATTACGGTTCTTTTTTAAATACAGTTAATGCAGACGATGTTGAAAGCATCAATGTGCTGAAAGGGCCTACTGCCGCTGCTTTATATGGTGCTCGCGGTGCGAACGGCGTTCTTTTGATAACCACAAAAAAAGGTGGCAAAGAAAAAGGATTAGGCCTGACTTATAATTTTTCAAACAGATGGAACGATCCATACCGTTTTGTGAAACTCCAACATGAATATGGAAGTGGCATGACAGAAACATTATACTCCGCAAACCCGGCTTTTTATAAAGATGGCAATGGTAATGACAGACAGTTTAATGAGAACGACCAATATGGGCCGCATTCCACAGTCCCTGGAGGAGATAATTTTTATGGTATTATAGGATTTCCCGGCGATGGCGCATCGTGGGGCCCTAAAATGGCAGGGCAGCCTTTGGTTTGGTGGGACGGCACTACGCGACCATATACTGCAAACCCCAATATTTTTAAAAGCTTTTATAAAACCGGAACCACTACTACACACAATGTATCTTTTTCTGGCGCTGGTGATGTAGGCTCTTTGCGTGTTTCTTATACAAGAACATCTAACGATGCCATCACTTATAACAGCAATTCAGCGCAGAACGTTTTCAATATCGGTTCTTCAATAAATGTGAGTAAGAAAGTAAAGGTTGAAGCAACAGCGAGCTATACAAACATTAAAAGGCTCAATGTGCCGAACACCACCGGATACGATCTCAATGGCAACGGCATACCTAGCCCTGGTTATATAACTATGTATGGTTTGCCTGCTGATTATAAAGCCATCGAAAGAAGCCTGTATTTAAATCCCGACGGCTCAAAAAATACAACTCTTGATGCAAATGCCCCTTATCCGAGCATGGGCATGCAAGATTACTGGTGGAACACTTTTAAAAACAATACCACATTTACACAAAACCAATTACTTGGATCAGTTAAACTCACTGCGGACATCCTGCCATGGCTTAATGCAACAGGCCATGCGGGGATAAACTATTACACAAATCAATTTGAAACAAAGAATACACCAACTGATGCGGAAGGTTTATCCGGAGGATCATACTCTAATGATCTGTCTAAAGTAACAACAGTTAATCTGGATGGATTGCTAACAGCTCATAAGGATAATTTGTTCCCTGATTTTGATGCAAGCTTTAGTGTTGGCGGTAGCAATTATCACAATAAATTGTATGATTTATATGCAAGCAACCCCGGTCCATTTTTATACCCATTCACTTATAACCTGACAAATTATGCAGGCACAAATCCTTTTCCTAGACCTACTGAAACACGATCTGAAACAGAAATCAATTCTGCTTATGGCATTTTGAATCTCGCATATAAAAAATATCTTTTTCTTGAATTAAGCGGGCGCAACGACTGGTCCTCTACTTTGCCGGCGGCAAACCTTTCATTTTTCTATCCATCTGCGAACCTGAGTTTCGTGTTTACAGATGCTTTAAAAATGGGCACTATTCAAAATTGGTTAAGCTATGGCAAGATTCGTTTCGCTGCATCAAAAAGTGCAAACGGAACCGTGCCATACCAAACCATTTTTACTTATTTGCAGCCGGGATTGGGAGGCTTCACAGGTGGCTTAGCTGTGCCATCAACACTGCCTTCTTTATCTGCTTTGCTTCCGCAAAAGTCCAGGTCATATGAAGTAGGAGCAGATCTTGGTTTTCTGAATAACAGGATTAATTTAAATTTCACTTACTATAATATCTATTCTTATGATCAGATTTTGCCGGTAAATATTGCCACATCTTCAGGCGCAGACAGGCTGACCATCAATACCGGTGCATTAAGAAATAAAGGGATTGAATTTATCATTAATGCAAAAATCATAAACCATAAAGATTTCGGCTGGGATATTTCAATCAACGGAGCACATAACCAAAATAAAGTGGTTTCAATTGCACCTGGTGTTGACCAAATTCCTATCGGTTCATGGTTCGGTGGAAACGGAGTGAGCATGAATGCACATGTCGGAGATGATTATGGAACGATATATGGTTACGATTATAAACGTGATTCTGCCACCGGGCAAAAAATAGTAAACTTGATTAAAGATAATAACGGCAACGTAATTGGTTCACAATATGCAACAACACCAGGCATTGTAAAAATCGGAAATGCAACCCCTAAAGTAACAGGTGGCATTTCTAATACATTCCATTATAAAAACCTGAGCTTATATGTGCTCACTGATTTTAAAATAGGTGGCCAAATCTGGTCTGCAGATTATTCGTCCATTATGGGTCAGGGCGAAGCACCTGAAACGGTATATGAACGCGATGGTCATGGTTTGCCTTTTACTTTCCCGGATGGAACTACGGCAAACGTCGGTGTGATATTGCCAGGCGTAACTCCTGATGGTAAGCCAAATACGGCTGTTGTCAATTCCTGGTGGAAATATGCAGGGAACTATCAGTCATGGAGCAACGTTCCTTTAGTAAGGTCCAATGCGATATTCACCAACAGTTGGGGCAAATTACGTGAAGTAAGTTTGACTTACAGGATACCTCAAAAACTGGTAAGCACTACAAAAATATTCCAGAATTTATCTGTTTCCTTGATCGGCCGCGACTTATTTTATTTGTTCACCACATTGCCTGACAGGCTTAATCCTGAAGGCATAAATGGCACTGGCAACACACAAGGCATTCAATGGGCACAACTGCCCGGTGTTCGCTCTTTTGGTGTATCTGTCAGAGCCGGTTTCTAAAAGGAAGCAAATAATATTTTCAATGTTAATTAAGATTATTATGAAACAAAAAATAAATAGCACTGGGAAAAAAATATTGAGCATACTGATGATTCTAACAGTGCTCGGTTCGTGTACAAAGAATTTCAAAGAAATCAATACTCCATGGAACGGTTCTCCATCAGCAAGTGTGCAGCAATTATATATCGCTTTTGTGAGCAACCTGTTTCTTACTTACGGAGATCAGGCAACCATGAATTCATATTGGTATCCAATTTCACAACAAGGAATAGTTTACACGAAGCCTGATTATTCTTACGATGGAGGCCCATCAGATGAATGGTCCAATTTCTATCACAACCTTTCTAATTATAAGGCGATGATGACAACGATTGCTGCAAGCCACGATTCAACCATTTATACGAATGTGAAGGCAATGATGAAGACGCTGAGGGCTTATGAAGCAATCAAGCTTTCAAATTTTTATGGTGATATGCCTTACTCTCTGGCTGGAAATGCTATCGATCATCAGCCCGCAGATTATTCTCCTCCATATGATACTCAGCAAAGCATATACCTGTCTTGTTTAAATGATCTGGCATGGGCAGTGAATAACTTTAGTTCATCAGATCCCAAACAGCTTTCTTTGGGAAGTGGCGATTTGGTTCTACAAAATGATATTGACCTCTGGATAAAATTTGCCAACTCACTTAGGCTGCGTCTAGCTCTTACCATATTTGATAAAGATGCTACAGATGCAACACCACAAATAGCTGACGCACTTTCAAAACCACTTTTATCTGATTATACTACGGACAATGTTGGGCTATATCCTTCAAACATTCCCAATCTGGATTTAGGTGCGAGAGAATTTTCTTTTGGACAGGAATGTCGCTTGCGCATGGGCACTACCATGTGGCAATGGATGAGCAGCACCAATGCACAAGATGGCAGTGGTATATTCGATCCTCGCTGCAATATCTTTTTTGAGCCGAACAATGCAGGCAAATGGAATCCATTTCCTCAAAACCCTACTTCTGCTACTACCGATGGCGGAGACCCATATAACCACGGGATAAGAGACGCAGATTGGTCGAACAAAAACGGAAACGGAAATCCGCCTACAGTTAATAACTATGCAGATTTCAATTATTACTGGGGACGTGATAAAAACATTCCTGAATTGTTTATAACTGCGGCAGAAGTGCATTTTTTGAAAGCTGAGGCTTATGCAAGGGGTGCTGGTGTTACTGCTGATCTTGCAACAGCACAAACTGAATATTACGCAGGTGTTACTGCTTCTGTAAACTTCTGGACAACGCAAGCCATCAATTCTGTTGTTTGGGTTGTGAATAAGCCAACCGGATTGCCAGATGCACCCACTATGACCGCATTTCTTGCTAACCCTGTTGTTGCTTTCGATCCTGGTAATGCGTTGAAACAAATCTATGGGCAAGAGTGGATTGATATGTTTCGTCAACCATGGGAAGCATGGACATTGTTGAGAAGAACAGGTGGTCAAACTCCAATGGATCCAAATAATGCTGCATATTACGCGCAAACTTATGGCGACTATCAGCGAGTACAATATCCTTCATCAGAACAAACGTATAATTATAAAAACTGGTTTGCTGAAACGAATAACAGTGATTTGATTAGCAAAAAAATCTGGATAGCAAAATAAAATCTTTCTCAGTTTTTGATTTGAATTAGAGCAATGACAAAGGCCTTGAATTTTCAAGGCCTTTCTGTTTGGATGAAATTTTTTAAAATGAATTTTATAAATCATCATACTGATATAAGGGATCAATATTTGAATCGGAAGTCATCTGGAAAACCGGTTTGATAATTCCATCTTTCAAACCATATACCCATCCATGCAATTGCGGCCGATTCTCATTTTTCCACGCACGCTGAATGATGGAAGTTTTTGCTAAGTGCATCACCTGTTCCTGAACATTCAGCTCGGTTAATCTGTCGGTACGTTTTTCAAAATCATCAATGGCTTCCAGTTCATCGCGATGAAGCCTGTACACATCTTTGATATTTCGAAGCCACATATTGAGCACTTGTTTAAAATCATGATTGGTCATTGCTGCTTTGACTCCCCCACAACCATAATGCCCACAAACAATCACATGTTTTACTTTTAGATGTACAACCGCATATTCAAGCACGCTCAGCAAATTCACATCAGTATGAACGACCATGTTTGCTATGTTGCGGTGAACGAAAATTTCACCGGGCTGCGTGCCTGTAATTTCATTGGCAGGAACGCGGCTGTCGCTGCAGCCAATCCATAAAAATTCCGGTGTTTGCAAATGAGAAAGGCGTTCAAAATATTCCGGATCATCAGATTTTTTTTCTGCTGCCCAGCCTTTATTTTCTAATAATAATTTATCTATCGAGTGCATGTTCAGTTTTAATTTTTTACAAAAATAGTTATTACACAAATTATAACGAATTGCACGAATTTATTGTAGTTGTTACTCTTTTAAACCCGTGCAATCCGTTTTCAATTGTAGGATAAGTTCAATGATTAATGTATTCTTTGTTTCTTTATCAGTTCACCGGTATCACTAAAGCTCAGTAAATAATCTGTCTTCAGGGCATCATGATGGTCAGCGCTTAATTTGTTGCCATCATCCACGTGAATGGTGTACATATTTTTTCCCGGCTTCTCAATCTGTTTTATTTCATTGATGTACCAGCTTGCATATTCACTTTTGTGAAGGGCAGTTTTTACAGGCTGAGGCAATTTCGAACTCAATTTTATTTTCGTTTCAGTTCTTATCCATTCTGCATTTGAAGAGTAATATGCACGATATTTCTTTTTTTCAAGATTGAACTCAGCAACAAAATCTTCTTTGCCAGTTTTCCATTTTTTTATTTCCGCAGAAGGATATTTTGATTGAAATGCTGTGATTACTGTTTGCGGTATTTCTTTATTGTTCTGTGCAACAATAATGTTGCTGACTAATGCAATTGCGATTACTAAAAATATTTTTTTCATTGTAATAATTTTTAAAAGATGATTGAAATTTTTTGATTTAAAATTTGTTACGCAAATTTTTGCTGAAACTGGTTTTGAGAACTTACTAACTGATGAAGGGTTTTGAACTGGCTTCTTTTAATTTCTACTTTTATATTTTTCAAATGTGCGTGATGCAAAAATTCATTGACGGCATCAATAATATCCTTATCAATGAAATCTGCGCGGGTCATATCAATCAGCACATAAGAATTTTCAGGAACTGATTCCAGATGTTCTTTCACAATTGGCTTGTTCAAAAACGAAACGTCTTTCCTGAAGCGCATCAGATATCTGTTTGCATCATGCACCACCATCACGGCAGATTTGAAATTGCTTCTTATCAAAAAGAACAAGCCTACACCAATGCCAATCACGATGCCAATCAACAAATCGGTTAACAAAATGGCAATGATGGTGACAACAAAAGGAATCAGTTGGTCCCAGCCTTTGCTATAGAAATCTTTAAAAATAGAAGGCTTCACTAACTTATAGCCGGTAACAATCAGTATCGCGGCTAATGCACTTAGTGGTATTTTATTGAGAAGGGCAGGAATAAACAACACGCTTAAAAAAATAAGCATGCCATGCAAAATGGTTGATAACTTGGATTTAGCGCCGGCATTCACATTGGCTGAGCTGCGCACAATCACTGACGTGACAGGGAGACCGCCTAATAATCCTGACACCACATTTCCAACTCCCTGTGCCCTGAGCTCGCGGTTTGTAGGCGTGCTGCGGTTGTAAGGGTCAAGCTTGTCAACAGCTTCAATACTCAGTAATGTTTCAAGGCTTGCCACAAGCGCAATAGTAACTCCGGTTATCCATACCTGTGAATTACCGAGAAATTCCCATGCAGGAAAAGTAAAAAATCCGGCGAATGACTTCAAATCATTTGCAACAGGAAGTACCACCAGATGATTTTTGTCAATAGAAAATTTTGAACCTGCATTAAGCAATAATTCATTTGCTCCGATAGCAACAGCAACTGCTATCAATGGAGCAGGTATCCATTGAAAAATCTTCTTGCTTTTGAAAAATGGTCGTTCCCACAAAATGAGAATGATGATAGAAAAAACACCGATTGCGATAGAAGCAGGCGACAGATAATTCAGCGAATAAATGATTTCAGAAAATGTATTTTCTTTATCAATTTGTATGAACGCTTCATCACCTGAAAAATCCTTATCATAACCAACAAGATGCGGCAACTGTTTTAAAATAAGAATAATACCGATTGCCGCAAGCATTCCTCTGATGACTGCATTCGGCACATAATCTCCGATAACGCCTGCTTTCAAAAATCCAAAAATGATTTGCAACGTACCAGCTATTACTACTGAAAGCAGGAATGCTTCAAATGCCGGCATTTTACCAATGGCGGTAGCTACTACTGCCGTAAGCCCGGCAGCAGGACCGCTCACGCTCAGGCTTGAGCCGCTGAGCATGCCAATGATAATGCCACCTGCAATGCCTGCGATGATACCTGAAAATAACGGTGCGTTTGAGCCAAGTGCAACGCCAAGGCACAATGGCAATGCTACAAGAAATACAACTACAGAAGCAGGAATATCTGCTGCTGCGTTTTGGAACAGCTTTTTCATGTCGATGATAAATTAAGATGACTGAATGATAGATTGCAAGCAATCATTCGTCAGAATAAATAATAAGATGATTTGAAATGCTAAATATTAGCAGTTCGGAGGAGGTGTGGGGATATCATCGGCATGCCTGCGAATCAGGGCTTCTGCATCATGATAAATTGAACCGGTAGAAAAATATATAGAATGAGGAGTTACCAAATGCTGAACATCAGGGAAGTGTTTGTGAATTTCTTCCAAGCCTGAATTATTTTTTCCCGAATCACTTGCATGAAGGATTTCTTCTGTCATTTGCCCTGATGAAAGCCAGCTCACAATCTGCTTCAGCGGAAGCAGTTGAATGCTTAAAACAAGAATGAGGAATACTGATATGACTTTCTTCAATTTCATGCGGTTCGCAAAACTAATAACTGACGATTAAAAAAAGAAATGCTGTTAATAATCTTAACAAAAAATAAATTTATTATCCTACTGATTTTGTGAACTGATATTTTTAAGCGGAATTAAATGTTCAGTCCGCCACAAGCGCTCAATACTTGCCCGGTAATGTAAGAACTCATATCACTTGAAAGAAACAAAGCAGTATTCGCAATTTCTTCTGCGCTGCCAAATCTGCCTAATGGAATTTTTTCAAGAAATGATTTGGATGCATCGCCGTCTTTGAGATAATGAGTCATATCTGTTTCAATAAAACCCGGAGCAATGGCGTTGCAGCGAATATTGCGGCTACCCAATTCATGCGCGATTGATTTGGTGAAACCAATAATTCCTGCTTTAGAAGCTGCGTAGCTGCTCTGCCCAGCATTTCCTTTGATGCCGATGATGGAGCTCATATTTACAATGCTTCCTTTTTTTGCTTTCATCATCGGACGGATAACCTGCTTGGTGATATTGTAAACACTCTTCAGATTAATGTTCATCACTTCATCCCATTGTTCGGGAGTCATTCGCAACAACAAATTATCTTTTGAAATGCCGGCATTATTAATGCAAACATCAACTGTCCCGAATTCTTTCATTACTTCATTCACAAAAACTTCGCATTCCGCATATACGGCAGCGTTACTTTTATAAGCTTTTGCTTTCACGCCAAAACCGGATAGTTTTTCTTCGAGTGCTTTTGCTTTTTCTTCGCTGCTGAGGAAAGTGAAAGCAACGGAAGCGCCGTGCTCGGCAAGTTTCAAAGCAATCGCTTCACCAATTCCACGGCTAGCTCCGGTGACGATGGCAATTTTATTTTCAAGCAGTTTCATGTCGTTGTTTTAGTTGGTTGGATTTTTATGCAAGATAGAAAAAGAAATTTTATAGCGTTAATCTTCCATCAACGACGGTCTCTCGGTTATTTCATGATATTTAATCACATCTTTCGCATAATAATGTATCACCATGCTTTTTCTCGTGAGCTCAGGTTTTACAACCGGTAATCCGCCATGGGCAAGGTTTGCATGCCAGATAAATACATCACCTTTTTTTGCGAGAAAAACTTTTTTCTCAAGATTTTTTTCTGCGATTGCTTTTTCAATCACATCTTCATAATCGAAATAATCTTTTTTGCCAAGCGTTAATGCAGTTTCTCCTTCATTAAAATCATTGTTCAACAGGTATGGCATTTGGTGGCTGCCTGGATAATAAAACAGCGGACCATTCTCCATATTGGTATCTTCTAATGCAACCCAAACAGCAATCAAATAACCCAACGGATAAGTCGTCATGTGAATGCTGTCTGAATGCGCTCTTTGCCCGCTTCCATGAATGAAATTTATGGTCTGAAAAGGAACAACTTCTTTGTCAAGTATAAAAGATAAAATATCAGTCAGCCTTCTTTCGAGCGTTATATTTTTTATCAGAGAAGAAATTTTATTAGCGAACATCAGTTTGTTATCATGAGTTGGCTGCAATTTTTTTTGCTGAACGAGGTTTTCAATTTCCTGATTAATGGATTCAATTGTTGAAGCATCAAAAAAATTCACCAAAATCATAAAACCATTATCCGACCACGATAATAATTGTTGCCGGACATTAGCAGAAAGACTTTTGAACCTTTCTTTTGTTGCAACCAGTTCTTTTGAATGCCCAACATCAAGCCATGCCCTGGATTCTTTATCCGGAAAATCTTTACTGGAAATGGATGCAATCAGCGGTTTGCGAATATTGTATTTTTTATAAGCAGCTTTATTATGTCGAAGGCTTTTGTAGTGGATCAGATTATAAGCCCAGTGAGCCAGTTTATATTGTTTGAATTTATCTAAAAAAGCCATTTTGTTTGATTGCTGATTGAAGTTCGCTAAAATAAAATAAACTTTGATTTTTGTGACTGATTCATGCTTTCTAAAAACACTTTGCGGATATTATTACTGGCAGCTTTCTTCATTGAAACGCTGTGCATTACCTGGCTGATGAAGTTTGAAGACCTCGCAGCAATTACTTCTGTTGTGTATTTTTTCAGCGGCATTGCTATTGCAAAAATTATTCTGTTTCTTCCAAAACCAGCGAAGCCGATAATCAGTTTTGATAATAAATCGGAAAAAATTTTCAAGGTTTTTCTGATAACGATAACATGTTTCCTCATTTGCTTTTTCTCCATTTCGATCATGAAGGATAACCCGTTTGATTATCACAATGCAGACATGCTGCCGGTTATCAAAACAATGGATCAACGTTTTTTGAACGGGCAATGGAGACATGTGTATGATAATGTTCCTGAGATATGGGGCGGCAGCCAGCCTATTTAT
Source organism: Puia sp. (assembly GCA_035295505.1). GTDB lineage: Bacteria > Bacteroidota > Bacteroidia > Chitinophagales > Chitinophagaceae > Puia. The sequence continues at coordinate 12,303 of DATGIX010000060.1, forward strand.
CTTCCGGCGATGTGGCTTCCTTTTGCGCCTGCAGTTGCATTGAATATTGATGTGCGATGGATGACTGTTTTTTGTTTGATAATTGTATTTGCAGTTTCTGTTTTATTAATTTCTTTCAAACAAAAATATTCATATTTTATTTTAGTAATCGCTGCTATGCTTTTGTGGTGGCTGCTTTCAGAAGATGACACGCATGGGTTAATCGGTTTGTCAGAAGAAGGCGTTATTATTTTGTATTATTTCCTGCTTGTGCTGGCGCTCGTTTCGGAAAATATTTTCTTTATCAGCATTCTTGCTTGCTTTTGTGTGCTGAGTCGCTATGCACTGATTGGGTGGGTGCCTGCATTTTTTATTTATCTATTATTAAACAAGAAAAATAAACAGGCAATCATCTTCAGTTCCATCGGCGTCTTATTTTTTTTATTTTTTTTTATTATCCCTTTTGGATGGAATGCTTTTATGCAATTGATAAAATTGCCTTCGCAATATGTTGATTTCTCAAAACGGGTTTGGCAGGATAGCCCTGAGACTTTTACAGATTATATCGGCTTTGCAAAATTTTTCGGCGCAAATAAAATGAATCAACTTCATCAGCTCTTAATCAGCTTGTCATTTATTGTTCCGACTGCTTTTATTTTGATATACCATCTCCTGAAAAAGAAAATGAATTTCTCAAACATCCCTCTTGCTGCCCTTAAAATTTCAATTGTAATCTTCTACAATTTTATTGACGTGCCTTATATGTATCTGTTTTTTACATCTTCATTTGTGAGCTTAGCAATGGTTGCAATATTTATAAGAAATGAGAAAGTGGAGTTATCCAATTAAAACTATTGGAACAAAGTTTTTGATTTTGTCAGCAATGCAACAATCTCTTCAATATAATTTCTTTCGTTAGAAAGTCTTGGCACTTTGTGTTGCCCGCCCAGCTTGCCTTTGCTGCGAAGCCATTCTTTGAATAATCCTTTTGGCAATGCTTTCACAGATGGCATGCGGAGTGCAATATCTTTATGTCGCTTCGCTTCATAATCGCTGTTTATATTTTTGAGCGCAGAATCCAGTTCATACACAAAGCGGTTCATGTTCTCAGGTTCTTTATCAAACTCAATCAGCCATTCATGTGCACCATTATTATGCTCGCTGAAATAAACCGGTGCAGCAGTATAATCATTCACGACAGCTCCTGTTTTTTCGCTGGCAATAGAAATGGCTTTATCCGTATTATCAACAATCACTTCTTCGCCAAATGCATTCATATAATGTTTCAATCTTCCCGTCACTTTAATGCGATATGGATGAAGTGTTGAAAACTGAATAGTATCTCCCAACAGATATCTCCACAAGCCGCCATTTGTATTAATCACCAATGCATAATTTTTCCCAACCTCCACATCTTTCAGCCCGATTGTTTCCGGCTCTGCTTTTCCATATTCTTCCACCGGCATGAATTCCATAAAAATGCCATGGTCTAAATACAGCAGCATGCCATCATCATTCGGATTTGATTGTGCAGCAAAAAAACCTTCGCTCGCGTTATACATATCGAGATAATTAATTTTCTTCCCGATTAATTTATCCAGTTGCTCACGGTAAGGCACAAACGAAACGCCGCCATGAATATACAATTCAAGCGAGGGCCACACTTCGCTCAGGTTATTTTTACCTGTGATTTCCAGAATGCGTTTTATCAGAACCAATGTCCACGTCGGCACGCCGGAAATGGAAGTCACGTTTTCATGAATCGTGCTTTGCGCAAGTTTTTCGATTTTTTCTTCCCATTCATCAAGCAGAGCGATATTTAGTTCGGGTGTTCGAATCCATGTTGACCAGAATGGGGAATTTTGTAATAACAATGCGCTCAAATCGCCGTAATGCGCATCTTCATTAATCTGATTAATCGTGTGACTGCCGCCGATTACCAATCCTTTCCCTGTCAACAAATCCGATTCCGGATTGAACATATAATACATTGTCAGCACGTCCTTCGCGCCTTTGTAGTGACAATCTTCCAGGCTCTCCTGGCTCACAGGAATAAACTTGCTTTTATCGCTCGTAGTGCCGCTGCTTTTCGCGAACCAGTTAATCGGCGTGTTCCATAAAATATTTTGTTCGCCGTTCATAATGCGATGGATGTACGGTTTCAAATCATCGTACTCATGAATCGGCACTGCTTTTTTAAATTCCCTTATGGAAAAAATTTTCGAGAAATCATATTTGCGCCCAAATTCCGTGTACTGCGCAGAAGTGACAAGATGCTGCAAAACCTCTCGCTGAACGGCAACAGGATTGTTCACCCATTGCTCCATTTGCCAGAGCCTTAGGCGAGCCAAGCGTGATATGGCAGGACTGAGCAGTTTCATCTAGAGCAAAATAACAAATCATTGCCACATAGAGAAGAGAAATCGGCAAACATCAGATAGTAGGTAGTTGAGAATGAATGAGAATTGCTTGAAAAATTATTTAGTGCCTGAACTGTTAGTTTTTTTGTTGTGTCCTTGGCTGTATTGCTACTATTGAAAATCGTTGCGTCACTCACTTGTACTTTTAGGAATTCTATTCGGCAATGTGCAGCAGCGTGAGAAAATTGTTGCTTCGTTTTATTCGGAGTTTTGTTTTTGCCACAGAGTTTCGCAGAGTTAATGCAAAGAGAACCGCAGAGTCACTCTTTGTAATTTTATAAAATAAACTTTGTGTTTCTCTGTGGTTATTCTGAAGACAAGCTCTCATTCCTCGCTTCTTCATGCAGATAATCTTTGCGTTTTAGCTCAAAATTTCTTCCGAGGTATAACCGGCGAACATGCTCATCGTTCGCGAGCTCTTCTGCAGTTCCGTGCTTGAAAATTTTTCCTTCAATCAATAAATATGCGCGATCACAAATGGAGAGTGTTTCATTCACATTGTGGTCAGTAATGAGAATACCGATATTTTTATATTTCAATTTTGCGACAACAGTTTGAATATCCTCCACAGCAATCGGGTCAACCCCTGCAAAGGGCTCATCAAGCAAAATAAATTTTGGGTCAACTGCTAATGCTCGCGCTATTTCCGTTCTTCTTCTTTCGCCACCGCTTAATGAATCGCCATTATTTTTCCGAACATGGTTCAAGCCAAATTCTTCGAGCAAGGTTTCCAGTTTTTCTTTTTGTTCTTGTTTCGAAATCTTCCTCATTTCCAAAATCGCTTTGATATTATCTTCCACACTCAGCTTGCGGAACACGGATGCTTCCTGCGGCAGATAACCAATGCCCATCTGCGCACGCTTGTACATGGGCAATTTGGTGATATCGGTTTCATCTAAAAACACATTGCCTTCATCGGGCTTTATTAATCCAACTACCATATAAAAAGTAGTCGTTTTGCCAGCGCCGTTAGGGCCCAGCAAACCAACAATTTCACCTTGCTGCACATTCACTGAAACATGGTTCACCACCGTGCGGCTACTGTAAGTCTTTACAAGGTCATTTGTGTGTATTCTCAGGCTCAAACAAAAAGATTTTCGCAAAAATACCGGAACAAAATTGAATAGCGCAAGCCAAACGAAATACTTTAACAGCTATTTGCGTTCTTACCGCCATTGAATTAAGTTTGCAATCCGGTCGGCAGCTCTCAGTCAGCGGTCGACAGAAGAGTTAAAATATAGGTCGCTATTGACCATTCACTATTGACCATTCACCATGAAAGTCATTGAGCACATACAGCAATCGAAGGATACAAAAGTTTCGTTTGAAATTTTGCCGCCATTGAAAGGCAAAACCATCAGTTCTATTTATGACCATCTCGACCCTTTGATGGAATTCAAGCCATCGTTTATTAATGTCACTTATCATCGCAGCGAAACGATGTTCAAGAAAAAGAATGATGGTACATTTGAAAAAGTGGAAGTGCGCAAACGCCCCGGAACGGTTGGTATCTGTGCTGCGATTATGAACCACTATCAGGTAGATGCCGTGCCACATTTGATTTGCGGCGGTTTCACAAAAAGAGAAACGGAAGATGCATTGATTGACCTTAACTTTCTCGGCATTGATAATGTGCTTGTGCTTCGCGGCGATGCTGCAAAAAATGAATCAGCGTTTGAGCCTGAGCCGGACGGAAATAAATATGCACTTGACTTATTGAAACAAGTAGTTAGCCTCAATCATGGAATTTATATAGAAGAAGATATTAAGAACGGAAGCAAAACAAATTTCTGCATTGGTGTTGCTGGTTATCCTGAAAAGCATTTTGAAGCACCGAATCTCGACACGGATATTTCTTTCCTGAAAGCAAAAGTGGATGCAGGCGCTGAATATATTACCACACAAATGTTTTTCGACAACCAGAAATTTTTTGACTTCGTGAAAACACTTCGTGCAAACGGAATTGAAGTGCCTGTAATTCCCGGATTAAAACCCATCACGAATAAAAAGCAGCTCAGCATTTTGCCAAAAGTTTTTCACGTTGATATTCCTTTGGATTTATCGAACGCTATCATGAAATGCAAAACTGATGCAGAAGTGGAAATTGTTGGCACCGAATGGCTTCTTCAGCAAAGCAAAGAATTGAAGCAGGCAAATGTTCCTGTTCTTCACTATTATACTTTGGGCAAACCGAAAGTGATTTGGAATGTGGTTTCTAAACTGTGATTTAAATGATTAGATGAAAGCTATGATTTTTTGTTGCAGATTCAAAACGAACTTTAAGATTTAGCCACTATATCATAGTCCATCAAAAAATCAAATGAATCATAGTTCAGACTACTTAGGCAAACTCTTCAGCACTGCCTCATTAATCTTTACAGGGTATTCTTGTTTCAGCTCGCCAATCCATTTGTCTTCGAGATAAGACTGGTAATCATTAATGACAAAGCCTCTTGCTTCAATATAAGAGCGCTGCATCTTTTCATTGTACAATTTAATGATGTAAGCAAAAGTGATTGTATTATCGGGAGGGTTTGTTGTGAATGAAGTGAATTCACCGGCTGCAATTTTTTTATCTGACATGGGTAATTGAGCTTGTTCAAATCTTCCTGAATCAGCTTGCGCAGAACCATTAGAACTATCAATCAATTTTTTCCAGCCGCTGAAATCATTCTGCAATTTGTTCTTCACATCATTCGCTGCTTTTTCATTTGTACAAGTAAATAAAACTGCATCAGCTCCGGGTTGCCACAAATATTTATCCTTATGAGAATCATAATAATTTTTTAAACCAATGCTATCAACAGAAGCTTTGTCCCAGACTTTCCGTTGCATCACTTCAAACAATAAATTGCCTTCTTTGAATTCGTTCAATTGATAAGCGAAGTCTTTATTATAATCTTCCAGATGGTCACGGTAATAGGTAAGCGCACTTGTTTCAATAAATTTATCGAGCAGCTCAATATTTGTTTTGCCTGCGCTGATTGCCGGAGTGTTTTTTGCGCCGCGGGCGTAATCTAACCATTGCCTGATGGTATAATCTTTTTTGTTGATTGAGAATAAAGCTGTGTTATCGTTAATTCCCGGGAAAGGTGGCGCGCCTCTGCGCTGAAGAATGCTATCTGTATAAACCGAAAAATTATTTTCATTAATCGGATATCTCTTGAAGTTTGTTTGCGCGAAAATTTTGTTCAGGAATTTTTTTGTTGCAAAGGAAACACGCGGGTCGGTAATCACTCTTTGTTTCAGCCCTGCCAAAGTTTCTTTATCTTTTTCAGGAATATCTTTTCTCGCTAATCGTTTGATAATATGATATCCGAACGAGCTAAGAATTGGTTTGCTGATCTCTCCATCTTTGCTCAAGCCAAATGCAGTTGCTTCAAATGCAGCATCATATTTCCCAACTCCGAATTCTGCAATTTCTCCGCCGGTTTGATAAGACAGATTATCGCCACTGTATTTTTTTGCGAGCTCGCCGAAATTTGCTCCAGTAATAATCGCATTATAAATTGAATCAGCTCTTTCTTTTGTTTTTGCTTTCACCGAATCAGTTGCATTTGGTGCAATTGCTAAAAGAATATGAGCTGCTTTCATTTTGCCAATTCCTTTTCTTTCGCCAAGATTTCTGAAAATATGATAACCGCCTTTGCTTCGGTAAATTTTCGAAAACTGCATTGGCTGAGTGTTGTATGCGAGCGTTTCCAGTTCATAAGGCAAAGTGAAAACTGTTATCCAGCCAATTTCTCCATGGTTTCTTTTCGCAGAAGCATCATCAGAATAAATCGCCGCTGTCTCGCCAAAATCCTTTCCTTTTTTCAACGCTTCATAAGCAGCCATAATTTTTTGATAAGCTTTCAAGGTATCTGCAGGCGTTGCTGTTTTTGGAGCAGCAACATAAATATGTGCGAGATGAATATCTTTTCGGCTTCTGTCGAAAGCTTCGTTAACAAGCGCATTCATGCTTTGCTCATCATTCATGTATGTATCAGCAACCTGATTTCGGAAATTTTTCAATTCTGTCTGCTGCGTAGATAACGTATCAAGCTTCAGGTCGATAGCTGCTTTCACTTTTAGCTTATAGCGGATATACAATTCGAGATAATCTCTGTAAGATTTCTCTGAAGGTTTTGCTTCGTTATTGTTTTTTGAATAAGCTTTCAAAAAATCATCTTTGCTAACCGGAGCATTGCCATAGCTAAAAAGCGGTTGTGCGTTTGCGTTAGCAAATGCAAACAGAAAGCAAATAAATGCGATAAAGGATTTTATAGTAGCGCTTCTCATATCAGTTTTTATTTTCCATTCTTCAATTTCAGCGTTATCACTTCATCAAACTGCTGATAAGTGAGTTTTTTTGCGATGATATGTTTGTCTTTATCCAGCAGGAACATAGTGGGTGTTTGATACACATCGAACAACTGCTTATAGCTAGGCCTGTTCGCTGCTTCGTCAGCTTCAGCTTTGTCTTTGGTCTGATAAACGTGTATCCAATCTTTCAAATTGTGTTCCCGAATGAACTGGCGCCATTTGTCCTGTCCGCCATCCACCATCACGCCATACATTTTCACACCTTCAGCCTTCCATTTTGCCTGATACATCGAATCGAGCTTCGGTACTTCTTCTTTGCAATGGCTGCAAGTAGGGTCCCAAAAGCAAAGCACAATAAATTTCGCGTCTACACCATATAGTGGCTTGGATTTTCCAGAAGTGTCAACCATATCAAGATTTGCAGCAGGCTGGCCAATCAGGTTCGCCATAAGGCTATATGCGCGGTCATTAAGCAGCTTGCGATATTTTTCAGTGAAGAAATCAGCATCGCCGGTATTGATAAATTTTTCAAAAATGTGAACGAACACAGCATCCTGCCCCATGTATTCAGGGTTTACATACTTCTGCACAAAATGGACCATCAGGAATTTGTACATCTCTTTGGCTGTCCTGGAATACAAAAGCATCCAGTCAACCTCTTTGTTGATGGAATCAGGAATGGGGGAAACGAGATCTTTAAAATATTTGTCAAGCTTTGGCTCAAAAAGCGGCGTGCGCACAAGCCTGTCGTCAGTAAAAGAAACGCCATCCCAATAATGAGCTTTATAATAGTGATAAGCAAACATCGTATCATATTTCCCGCCTGGCTGCTGAGAAGCGGGTGGCACAACAGGTTCTTTCATTGCAGCAAATAAAGTTGCTAATAATGAGGTTGGGTTTTTTGCAGCAAGGTCATTTCTGTAATTCTGTACTTCCTGATTTGTGTTCACGATTTTTTCTCTCACACCGAGCGAATCGGCTTTGTTTTTGGCCTGAGCATATTCCCTTTGCAAATTGCCGATTGATTCGCCATATTTCGCCATTGTGCGTGTGTACGTAAAAAACAGGTTATTATCTGACGAGCCTGTGAATGTGAGATTTTGCGAAAGGTTTACAGTATCAGCAGTAATTGAAAAATGCTGCTGTTTATCGATCAGCACTTCAAACAAAATTTCTTTTTTTGGGGAAACGATGAAATAAATCCCACCGGGCAATTTGTCTTTTCCTTTGAAAGTGGTTGTGCTGTTTGCGTCCAGAATTGCAGAATCGGCAATCGCTTTCACCTTACCATAATAATAAGCGAGGTATACAAGGCTGTTGGTATAAGGCTTCAAAGTCAGTTTGATATTATAGCCTTCCTGTGCAGCAGCAGTAGCAGAAATAAAAATAAATACCAGCAATAATCTCATTTTTCCTAAACGCATATCCGTTTTTAATTTTGGGCGAAGTTAGATTGTTTCAAGCAACGATTAAGGCGTTGCAGCTTTGTGCTATTTCGTGAAACAAAAACGTAAATGCCAGAGTCTTAGTATTCCATACTTTTGCGCCGTGAAAAGAAAAAACAAAAATTTAGTGCTTGAAAAAGTTTTGGTGGAAGATTATGCTGCAGAAGGCAAATCACTGGCGCGTTTGGACGGGAAAGTGATATTCATTGAAAATACAGTTCCCGGCGATGTGGTGGATGTTCGTTTGTTCAAGAATAAAAAAGACTGGGCAGAAGGTTTTGCCATAAAATACCATGAATATTCACCGCAAAGAGTTGCTCCTTTTTGTTCCCATTTTGGTGTTTGTGGCGGCTGCCAATGGCAAATGCTTCCTTATGAAAAGCAATTGCAGTTCAAACAGCAACAGGTAATAGATAATCTGGAAAGGATTGGCAAAATTCAATTGCCGGAAATTTCGTCAATCCTTGGCGCGGAAGAAACAAAATTCTATAGGAACAAAATTGAATACACTTTCAGCAACAAACGTTTTTTATTACTGGAAGAATTGAAGGATGAATCTGTTTCTTCCATGCAAAATGTAGCTGGCTTTCACGCCAAAGGAATTTTTGATAAAGTAATTGATATCAACACATGCTATTTGCAAAGCGAGCCGACAAACCGGTTGCGCATTGCCGTTAAGGAGTTTGCAGAAAAAAAAAATCTTTCGTTTTATGATATCAAACAGCAGCAGGGTTTTTTAAGAACCATGCAGGTTCGCATCTGTACCACCGGAGAAGCTATGGCGAATATCATGTTCGGTTATGAAGATGAAGAAAAAAGAAATTTATTGCTGAACCATATCACAGAAAATTTTCCTGAGATAACCACTTTGCTCTATACTATCAATACAAAAGGAAACGATAGCTTATATGGATTAACGCCGCAAATCCACCATGGCAAAGGATTTGCTATTGAAAGGCTTGGAGATTTTCAATTTAAAATTGGGCCCAAATCTTTTTTTCAAACAAACACAAGACAGGGAGAAAGATTATATAATGTCACAAAGGGTTTTGCTGAATTGACTGGAAATGAAACTGTTTACGACTTGTATTGTGGCACTGGAAGTATCGGCATTTTTGTAAGCAATCTTGCAAAAAAAATAATTGGGGTTGAAACGGTTGATGAAGCTATTAAAGATGCCAAAGAAAATGCTGAATTGAATAATATCCAGCATGCATCTTTTTTTGCGGGTGATGTGATTGATATTTGTAATGATAACTTTTTTGCAGAGCATGGCAAACCTGATGTGATTATCACTGACCCGCCACGGGCTGGCATGCACGAAAAATTGGTGAAGAAATTATTGGACATGGAATCGCCGCTGGTAGTATATGTGAGCTGTAATCCTGCAACGCAGGCAAGAGACCTGAGATTGCTGGATGAAAAATATGCGGTGACCAAAATACAGCCGGTCGACATGTTCCCACATACGCATCACATAGAAAATGTTGCTCAGCTTAAGTTAAAAAATTAACAGACTTAAAGGATAAGAGAATTTTTATTGCATTTCTAAATTGTAATTTGCAGCCCTAACAAAAAATACATATGACCCGATACCAAGGAGGAGGAGGTTTCCCGTCAATCCCACCTGTAATTAAAAATTTACTGATAATAAATGGACTTGTGTGGCTGGCTCAAATCATATTTGCAAAGCAAGGATTCTTTTTGGAAATGTATGGAGCTTTATGGAGCTGGAGTTCGGGGAATTTTAAAGCATGGCAGTTGATTACTTATATGTTCATGCACCAAGCTTTGGATGCGACAGGGCAAATTGCTTTCTCCCACATACTTTTCAACATGTTCACGCTTTGGATGTTTGGCGGCATTCTTGAAAATGTTTGGGGTGGCAAGCGCTTCCTGACTTTTTATATGATATGCGGTGTTTTTGCAGGGCTGACTCAATTGCTTCTTCAAGCTGATTTTGGCTATGCAGTTGGCGCATCCGGAGCAATTATGGGTTTGATGGCCGCATTTGTTTATCTCTTTCCCAACACAGAATTATATATCATGTTCATCCCCATTCCTGTGAAGGCAAAATATGTAATACCGGGATTTATGCTGCTGGATTTATTTGGAAGCTTCGCACCTCGTCAGGGCGATAATGTAGCGCATTGGGCTCACCTTGGTGGAGCCGTGGCGGGCTTGTTGTTGGTGATATTCTGGAACAGAGGAAACCGCCGCAACTTTTATTAAACAGTTGCTGGATTTTATTGTTAATAAAGAAATACTAATATTTTAATCCGATGCGTTTAAGCACGTGTTTTTTGTAACTTCACAATTGAAGAAACTATATGCACCCGATGCAAGACAGCTACCGCAAAAGAATGGGACTTGGACAAGATGGAAATGCTCTTGTTCAGCTTATCATCCTGAATGCTGTCATGTTTGTTATCCTCAAGTTCGTTTATACTATTTATCTTCTTGCTTCTGCTAATGTAGATATCCAGGCTTACTATAAAAATGTTTTCAACTGGTTCGTGCTTCCAGCAGAAATCGGAAAATTATCAACAAGGCCATGGACTATCCTGACTTATATGTTTTGCGATGATTCTGTTTTTCGTTTCATCGGTAACATGCTTTGGCTTTGGGGCTTCGGTTATATTTTGCAAGACATGACCGGCAACCGCAAACTCATCCCGATTTATGTGTACGGAGGTCTTGCAGGTGCAGCATTTTTTATCTTTTCTTATTACACGATCTCAAAACTGCGTGTACAAATCCCCGCTGCTCATCTGATAGGAGCGAACCCGGCAATCATGGCTATTGTAGTTGCGACCACAACAGTTGCTCCCGATTATAGAATTTTCCCGATGATCAATGGAGGAATTCCTTTGTGGGTTTTGACACTGATTTATGTGCTGATCAATTTTGCAGGCATTTCTCAAGGTGATTCTGCAGCTTATATTGCTGAGCTTGGAGGTGCTGCTATTGGTTTTCTTTTCATTTATCAAATTAAAAGAGGAAAAGACTGGGGTCTTTGGATGAACAATCTTTTTGACTGGGCTAATAATCTTTTCAACCCTGAAAAAAAAAGGAAAATTAAAAACCCTAAAGACGAATTTTATTATAAAGTAGCAGGAACACAGCCTTATAAAAAAATCCCCAACATTACACAAAAGCGTATTGATGATATTCTTGATAAAATCAATCAGCAAGGTTTTCGCTTGCTCACTGATGAAGAAAAAGAGATTCTAAAAAGAGCTGCTGACAAGGAAGATTTGTAACTTACAAGCCAGTCATGGCAACCTTGCGCAAATTCACCAAGCGATTTATTATCTTTTCAAATGTTATAGTAGCTGCAATCTTCTTGCTGGCATGCTGCAATGCATTTTTACATCCTGACAAATGGTGGTTTGTTTCTTTGCTCGGGCTGATATTTCCTGTTTTATTATTGATTGTTTTTTGCTTTTTTATCTTCTGGCTTTTTTTCAGCTCCAGAAAATGGGCACTCATTTCATTAATAGCAATGCCATTCGGATGGGTAAATATTCATTCGCTTTTTGCTTTTCATCCTGGCACCACTTATAAAATTGAAAAGATTTCAAATTCATTCAGGTTGCTCACCTGGAATGTGCGGGAGTGGGATGAATTTATAACAGCAAAAGCAGGTGCTTCAGGTCATAGAGAAAAGATGATGCAGTTCTTGAGAGAGCAGAATGCAGATGTAATGTGCTTTCAGGAATTTTATGAATCACATAATCCCAAGGACGATGAAGATAATATTGCATACATAAAAAATAACCTGCACTATCCGTATCATTTTTTTTCAAAAGATTTTCGGAAATATGATGGCACCATCGAAACCGGCGTCATCATTTTTTCAAGATACCCTTTTGTTGATTCGCTCAGGCAAAAATTTCAAAAAGTCGCAAACATCCGCGCTACCGAAAGCCTGATTGGTGCTGATATAAGTATTAATGGAAACATCGTAAAAATTTTTACTACTCATCTTCAATCAGTCTTGTTCAGGAATAAAGATTATCACAACATAGAAATTATCAAAAATGCAGATGACAGCATGCTGGAAGCTTCCAAATCAATCATCAAAAAACTGAAACGTGCTTATGGCTTTCGTGGCAATCAGGCAGATCTGGTGAGGCAGGTGATGGACTCAAGCAATCGCCCAAAAATCATTTGCGGAGATTTTAATGATGTGCCTAATTCATATACTTATTTCCGCATCAGAAGCAATATGCAAGATGCGTTTATTAAAAAGGGATTTGGCATCGGTCGCTCTTATGTCAACCTATCTCCAACATTGCGCATTGATTATATTTTTGCATCGCCGGAATTTGAAGTGCTGCAATGCAAAAATTTCAAGCTTCCCTATTCCGATCATCATCCTGTGATAGCTGATTTTCAACTGAACGATCTTGCTAAATAATTTGTATTTTTATCTTGTGACACGCATCAGACAAATATCTTTTCTATATTGCTCCTGCGCCTGTAGCAGCGTTTGTAGGGATAACCTATTTTTGCGCTGATTTTAAATTAGCCTGTTCAATCATCAATCAAGATTTGTTTATCAGAAATTCAGGATATGAGTTCGTCGTTAAAAGTTCATAATTCATACACGAGGCAAAAAGAATTATTCACGCCAATTACTGCGGGGCATGTTGGAATGTATGTGTGCGGCCCGACTGTAAGTGGCGAAAGCCATCTTGGTCATGCCAGGCCTTTCATCACGTTTGATGTGATCTATAGGTATCTTTTGCATCTTGGATATAAAGTCCGCTACGTCCGTAACATCACTGATGCCGGGCATTTTGAAGAAGAAGGCCGTGAAGCGGAAGACAAGATTTCAAAAAAGGCAGTGATTGAAAAACTGGAACCGATGGAACTTGTGCAGAAATACACCAATCTTTTTCATTGGGCGATGCGCAAGTTCAATAACCTGGATCCAAGCATCGAGCCGACAGCAACAGGCCATATTGTTGAGCAAATCAATATGATCAATAAAATCATTGCGGATGGATATGGTTATGAAGCGAACGGCTCGGTTTATTTTGATGTAAAAAAATATGCAGAAAAATATCCTTATGGAAAATTGAGCGGAAGGGTTCTGGACGATTTGCTGGAGACAACACGTGAGCTTGAAAACCAGGAAGAAAAAAGAAACACACAGGATTTTGCTTTATGGAAAGCAGCTCCGCCAGAACATATCATGCGCTGGAAAAGCCCTTGGGGCGAAGGTTTTCCCGGTTGGCATATTGAATGCTCAGCTATGAGCACTAAATATCTCGGCGATCAATTCGATATTCATGGTGGTGGAATGGACCTGATGTTCCCGCATCATGAAAGCGAGATCGCGCAAAGCACTATTTGCAATCATAAAGTGCCTGCGCGTTACTGGATTCACAACAACATGATCACCATCAATGGCAAAAAGATGGGCAAGAGCTACAATAATGTGATCAAGCTGACAGAATTGTTCAGCGGCAATCATCCATTATTAACTCAGGCATATTCACCGATGACGATCCGTTTTTTCATTTTGCAAACGCATTATCGCAGCACGCTTGATTTCAGCAATGAAGCTTTGCAGGCTGCAGAAAAAGGGTTAAAGCGTTTGTGGGAAGCATATCAGCAATTGTTGAAATTGGAATTTGATGCATCGAAAAAAAGAGATGAAAAATTAGAAGAAAATTTTTATGCAAGCTGCCGTGAGATGGATGATTTTATGAACGATGATTTCAATACGGCGAAAGTGATGGCGAACATGTTCTCTTTGGTGAGCCATATCAATTCTTTTAAAAGTGGCGCGTTGGAAAATATCACCTTGTCGGAAGAATGTTTTGCGTTTGTAAAAAACCATTTCAAAAATTATATTGAAAATATTCTCGGCCTGAAAGACGAATCGGAACAGGAGCAAAACAAGCTGAAAGGCGTGCTTGATTTGTTGAGTGATATCCGCAAAGAAGCGAGGGCGAAAAAAGATTATGCCACTTCAGATAAAATACGCAACCAGCTTCAGCAGCTCGGCATTTTGATGAAAGATGAAAAAGACGGGAAAGTGAGCTATAGCTTTGAATAATTATTTCGGTGGTTTGTCGTTAATAGAATGGACGGACTTAAACAACCCCATATACTTTTTTCCGTATTGATGAAAAGCTGCTTTGTTTATTGAATTTCAATGATTCAATTTTTAATGAAAACCGGAATTATGAGCCTGTGCATTTTTGACAAAAAGATAATCGTTTGTGCTTTTCTTCTGATCACAATAATTACTGCCTGTGTTAAGAATAAGACCACGCCACCTTTAACGCCCAGCACAAGTTCTATAGGAGAGATTGTAAAAGGTGGTTCAAATCTTACCATTTTTGACAGTGCGCTTTCTAAAGCTGGGTTGTTTTCCACCCTTGACAGCGCAAACCCAGCATCTGTCGCAGCTCCTTTTACTGTTTTTGCTCCAGTTGATATGGCTTTTACTCAAGCTGGTTTCACTGATTCTACGGTTTATAAATACACAAAAGATTCTTTAATAAATTTTTTGAAATATTATATCTACTCAGGCAGCCAGTTAACTACGGCTACCTTGCCCAAAGGGCCTAATGCACCACTGAGAATGATATACGGAGATACTGTTTTTATTACTGTTTCAAATGGTATAATATATATCAACGGTAATGCAGTTACGCAGAATGATGTTATTGCAAATAATGGTGTTATTCATGCATTGTCAGGAATATTCTTCCCTCCAAAAGGAAACATTATTGCCACAATACAAAGCGATACCGCATTGAGTTTCCTGGATACTGCAATAGTCAGGGCGAGTCAGGGAAGCACCAATTTAGTTTCATTGCTTTCAAGTGGATTATATACCATATTTGCACCTACTAATAATGCATTCCGTTCTGCTGGCGATTCTACTATAGATGTAATAAAAAACCTTAACCCGGATTCATTGGCTTTATTATTAAAAACGCATATCATCTCGGGTCGCACATTTTCATCAGATTTTACAACTATCGATACTTTATATTCAATAAATGACACTAAAGATTCGCTTTTTATATCTGCGGGTATAGGCTTAACAATTCAAAGCAAAGGAGATTCTACGGCATCATCCTTAGGCCCAGTTAATATTATCGCGACAAATGGGGTTATACATAAAGTCAATCAGATATTATTCCCGTTTTACCCTTTTTGATCGCCCTTATCATTTCTCTTTTTCCTTTCGGGCCTTTTAATTTTTCAACAGTAAATCCAGCGCTTATCAAAGCTCTTCTGACATTGCCTTTCGAGCAATAGGTTACTAATATTCCATTATCAAAAAGATGAGCGAATAGCTTTTCAAAAATTTCTACAGTCCATAATTCAGGTTGTGCATTCGGAGCAAATGCATCGTAATAAATTAAATTATAGAGGGAAGAAAATGAATGATCAATCAGGCTTGCTTTTATTTTTTTGAAAGAAAAATAAGCTGAAATATTAATTTCCTTTCCCCATTCGCATGAATGAAGCTGATGAAATATTTCTTTCAGATCTTTTCTTTCTAATATTTCAAAATAATTCAATGAAGCAATCAGTTCTTCTTCCAATGGAAAAAATTCAATCGCTTCATAATATATTTTTTGTTGATGACTTTCAGCTTCAATGAATGTGAGTAATGCATTCAATCCCGTTCCGAAACCCATTTCGAAAATATGTATCGTTTCATTATTTTTTAAAAATGATTGTAATCCTGCTTCAATAAACACATGCTTCGATTCCTGAATAGCTCCAAATCTTGAATGATAAGTTTCATCCGTTCCTGCAATCTCTACAGAATTTGAACCATCACCTGTCATTATTATTTTTCGCTTCATGCTGCAAAATTCTATATTTACAAGAATCTTTTATCAAAGAATTTGTGAGAAAAAAAGAACTGCAAACTCAAAACTCTTCACTGAAAACTGTTTAAATGGAATACATCGCTCATCTTTCAAAAGACAAAAAATTTCAAAAACTGATCGCTACACACACGAAAACGTATAAACTAAAAAAGAGAAAAAATATTCATACTTACTTATGTGCATCCATCATGAGCCAGCAGCTTTCAACCAAAGTTGCTGATGTTATTTATGACCGTTTCCTGAATTTATTCGGCAAAAAGGAACCGACTCCGGAACAGATCCTGGCAACTCCGTTCGAAACATTGAGAGCGATCGGATTGTCAAATGCAAAAACAAATTATGTGCATAATGTTGCAAGATTCGCTATTGAAAAAGGAATGGATCATAAACATCTTGCCAAGCTCAGCAATGAAGAAGTGATTGAATACCTCACAGAAATTAAAGGTGTCGGAAGATGGACAACAGAAATGTTGTTGATGTTCGCGTTGGGAAGAGAAGATGTTTTTGCGGTGGATGACCTTGGCGTTCAAAATGCAATGATCAAATTATACAAGCTTGATAAAACTGATAAAAAGAAATTGAAAGAGGACTTGCTGCGCATTTCAAAGAAATGGAGCCCTTATAGAACGTATGCCTGCATTCATTTGTGGCGATGGAAAGATAATGCACCTATTGTGAAGAAATGAGTTTTGAGTTGGGAGTTAAGAGTTCAGAATTGCCGCAGAACTGATTTATTTCGGCATGCCATTTTCAGGCGTCAAAATTGTTCCGTTAATCTGATCAATTACATACCAACTGAAATTCTGTGCTGCCTCGAGGCCTGTTCCGAAAATGATTTTATCTTTTGTATTGATGCGCACTTTTTTATCTGTATGAAATCTTTGCGTGTTCTGGTCCCACCAAAGCTCATCGCAATGCAGCGTATCGCCTTTTAAAATATTTCTCACTACAACACTGTCTTTCAAAAAAACTTTGTGCTCAAACTCGCGGTATTTCCCATAAAGCGCATCCAGCTTGCTTTCTATTTTCATGGTATCATTATAAAAATCCACATGCAAAGTTTTGGGGAACTCCACATAAGTTGAGTCAGTAATATGCCGGAGCATATAAGGAGCGGTGAGCTTTGCTTTTACTTTCGCATCTGCGCTGTAAAAGCTTTCAATATTTTTTCCTTCTTCAACACTGGTTTGTTTTTTGCCAATGACAGGAATGTCTTTTAGATTATTGGTGCAACTGATTAAAAACAAAAAAAATGATGATAGAAATGCCATCATACAAAGAATTCTCTTTCTTTTTTTATTGATTAAATTCACTGATGGCATATAATCCTTTATAAATTAAAAACGAGTCAGCAAATATCTTGTTTTTGATGTAGCGTGTGAAATATGAAGCATCGCCACCGCTTAAAAGCACGTTAAAATTGTCATACTTTTCCATATAAGCATCAATAGTTCCGTCAATTTCTTTCGCCATCCCGATAATCACACCGCTCAGGATATTTGTTCTGGTGTCATAACCGACAAGCGGAAAATTCCAATCGGCTTTTATAAGGGGTAACCTGGCAGTAAATTGGTTCAAAGATTTAAACCGCATTTCCATTCCTGGAGAAATCCCGCCGCCAAGAAATTGATTGTATTTATTTACAAAATTATAAGTGATGGCAGAGCCGAGACCAATCACCAGATTATTTTTTCCTGGAAAAAGATCAACAGCCGCTACAACAAGTGCCAGCCTGTCTGCACCAATGGTATCAGGTTTTCCAACTGGCGTTGTAACAGGAAATTTCGATAAATGATCGAGTTTATGAAACTTGGTTGACTGTTTTAAAATATTTTCTAATGCAGCATTATGATTGATAACGGACGAAAGAATGGATTTATCAGGATGATAATTTTCAATAAGCGCTTCAATTGTTTTTTCTTCATCATTTTCCAAAACAATTTCTTTGATAAACTCTTTGCCAGAAAACACGGCGCACTTGAGCCGCGTGTTGCCAAAATCAAAACAAAGTGTTACAGGCATTGAGTAAAATTTTGAGCGAAGGAAGAGAAAGTTTATTAATCTTCAAACTTGAATGAGGATAAGTTTTTGAAATGACCATTGAGTTTCACTTTTTCTTTGAGTGTTTCCATTTGCGCAATCACCGGCAAAACTTTGCTCAAATGGCGTTTCAGAAATTCCTGTCTTTGTTCTTCGCGCAATAGTTTCAACAACTCATATTCTTCATCAAGTGAAAGACCAGCGTGGTGTGCAATATCATAGGATGTCAGTTCATCATCAGGTTTATTAAAATCTTTATTTATTTTCAGAAGCCTGTGCAATTCTCTGATTGCATTCACCACTTTCAGCATCAATTCTTTTTTTCCGGTATTCATCAGATTCACCGGATGGTTTACGATTGCGCCGCTATACAATTTATCCGGGACAGATTTTATCAATTCAAGGATGCGGAACACGCTCAGGCCTTTTGTTTTGATATCCATTTCTCCATTGTCATGAACCGTTACAATTTCCGTCACTTGCACAAGCGTGCCCATTTCCTGCACTTCATTATTGACGATTGAAGGAATACCAAATGATTTTGCTTCTTTGAAACATTCATTAATAAGCTGTTTATAGCGAGGCTCGAATATATGCAGGTTGAGGTTTTCACCGGGGTACACTACAATGCTGAGTGGAAATATTGGAATGAAATTGGTCATAGCTGCTTTATGAACTATGCAATTTAAGTATGATAGGCGAAAAGCTGATGAAATTAAAATATGAACTCTTTGTAAAAATAGTATTTCGAAGAATTGAGTGGATATATTTTATTTTCTTTGTGCAATTAATCGATATGATAATATGAGCATAGCCACTGTATGGAACAAAAATAAGCTGATCATAGTTTTTTGGATATATATCCTTTTTGCAGTGATTGCTTCTTTGCAGGCACTACATGGTGGCGTTCATATTCCTAATGTGGAAGGAGTTTTTACGGGGTACAATAATTATATCATTTCAAAATATTCGTTCTTTCACCTAATCAATAATAAGGATCTCTACATCTATTATCTAAATGAACATTGGGATCTTTATAAATACAGCCCGGCTTTCTCTTTATTATTTGGCATGTTTGCTTATTTGCCTGATGGGGTTGGATTGATATTATGGAATGCTATTAATGCATTATGTCTTTATGCTGGTGTGAAAATGTTATCTGGGCTGGATGATAAAAAGAAAACGTGGATCTTGCTTTTTTGTTTGATTGAATTGCTCGGATCGATGCAAAATTCGCAGAGCAATGCACTGGTGGCAGGCCTGATTATTTTGTCATTTGGCCTTGCGGAGAAATCAAAATTTTTTTTATCAGCACTTTGCATCGCTTTTTCATTCTATATAAAATTGTATGGGGCTGCTGCATTTGCTTTATACTTGTTTTATCCGAATAAATTAAAGTTAGCAGCTTACAGTTTTTTCTGGATGATGGTGTTCGCGATATTGCCTCTTGCTGTAATTAGCAGTTCACAATTATTATTCCTGTACAAAAGCTGGTGGGCTTTGCTAAGCAACGACCAATCAGCTTCGATTGGCTTATCAGTGATGAGCATATTGCAGACATGGTTTCATTCGGGAATTTCAAAAAATATTGTGATGATATCCGGACTTATATTATTTTGTTTGCCCTTCCTTCGCATTGCTGAATACAAGAGTCTTAAGTTCAGAATGCTGATGTTGTCATCTTTATTAATATGGATGGTCATATTTAATCACAAAGCAGAATCTCCAACGTATATTATTGCCATTGGCGGAATAGCCATCTGGTTCTTTTCACAGGAGTTTAATAAGATCAATCTTATTTTATTGATATTGACTTTTATTTTCACGACATTATCAGTTGGAGATTTATTCCCTTCTTCATTCAGAGAATCTTTTATAAAGCCTTATGCAATCAAAGCGGTGCTGCCATGCCTCATCTGGCTCAAGATTACAATTGAGCTGCTTACAAAGAAATATGCTGTTTCTGATGAATCAGCAATTGCATTAAAATGATTGAGTTTTCTTCCTGATAAAGGTGTAATCGTTGAACATAATTTTTGAATTACATTTGATTTGTAATGAATATTTCTGCTAATAAAAACGTTGACTGGGAATTATTGAAGGAATCGATTCAGCAAAATAATCGCAAAGCACTTGCGCGATGTATCTCTTTAATTGAAAATAAAGTTGAGGGTTATGAAAATTTTTTAAGTCAGATTAGCATTGACAGAAATGCTCATATCATTGGTATCACAGGCCCGCCGGGTGCTGGTAAAAGTACTTTGACGGATTTGCTAATAGCTGAATTGGTTGCCAACGGAAAAAAAATTGCTGTGCTTTGCGTGGATCCTTCTTCGCCATTTCATTTTGGTGCTTTGTTAGGAGATAGGATCAGGATGAGCGATTGGTATAATCATCCTGATGTTTTTATACGTTCGATGGCAACACGTGGCTCACTGGGTGGACTCGGTCCACAGGTAATTGAGATTACAGACTTGCTGAAAGCAGCAAACTTTGATTATGTAATTATTGAAACTGTTGGCGTCGGCCAAAGCGAAGTTGAAATTGCGGGTCTTGCAGATATAACAATAGTGGTGCTCGTGCCTGAAGCAGGAGATGAAATTCAAACTATGAAGGCAGGGCTGATGGAAGTAGCAGATATTTTTGTAGTGAACAAATGCGACAGGCCTGAAGCAGATTTATTTGTCCGTAACCTGCAACATTTGATGAAGAATGATAAAGAAATTCCCGTGATAAAAACAATTGCATCACAAAAGCAAGGGATAAAAGAATTGACAGAGACAATCAACAAACAACAATTGAATGAAAACAAAGAGAGGAAAATTTTATTGCTTGTTGAAAAAGCGTATCAATTGATTGTTCAAAAAAAGATGCAATCCATCAATAAAAAAGATTTGATAGAGAAAATAAAACTCAGTGCGGTGAACCAGGATTTTAATTTATACAAATTTGTTGATGCATATTAACAACGATTAATTTTTTACTAATGATAGTTCCGCTCACAAAATTTGTTGCAGGATTTCCTTCGAAAAAAATTGCTCAATCACTTGTTTCTGGTTTGTCAGGGTTTTACGGAAAGAAAACTAAAATCTCTTATGCTAATGAAGGCTATTGGTCGCAAAAAGGAGATGGGTGGATTGTGAATGATGTTTATCCCGATGTAAGAATGAATATTCAAAAATTGAAAGAGCTTATAGTTGATGTTTATTTTCACGAATACAAACCAAAATCGGGCGATATCTGTATCGATGTTGGTGCGGGCATCGGTACTGAAAGCATTTATCTGAGCAAAGCAATCGGGCAAACAGGAAAGATTTATGCAATTGAAGCAGTCCCGCTTACTTTCAAATTATTGAATGCAAACAAAAGAGATAATCATCTTGATAACATGTCTTGTTTTCAATATGCCATCTCCGATGTTTCAGGCAAGATAAACATCAGCAGCAATGCGGGTGGCCATGAAAAAAATTCCGTCTTTGCAAGCGAGGGAGAATCTGTTGATGCAATTACGATGGATGAATTTATTCAACAGCAT
This sequence comes from Puia sp., assembly GCA_035295505.1. Taxonomy (GTDB): domain Bacteria; phylum Bacteroidota; class Bacteroidia; order Chitinophagales; family Chitinophagaceae; genus Puia. Next base: position 33,901 of record DATGIX010000060.1, read on the forward strand.
AAAATTGATAAGATCAACTTCTTTAAAACAAATATCGAAGGAGCTGAGAAATTATTGATCCGGAAATTTGAAAGCATTTCAAAAGTTCATCATGTTGCTATTTCATGTCATGACTTTTTAGCCAGAAGATTGAATGATGAAACATTTGCAACAAGAAAAGATATTCAATCATTCCTGCTTGCCAACAATTTTGAAATATTAACCAGGAATACTGGAATAGATTATAAAGATGATTGGGTTTACGGGGTCAATAAAAACTTTTAAGTTGTTATTTAAATATCAGTATAAATCTTTAGGATATTTTTTGCCATTGCATCATAATTAAATTGCTGAACAAATTCAAACGCGTTTTCTCTGACAGATTTACGTAATGAAGGATTGGATAATATTTTTTCAACATTATCACTTAATTGCTTTGCGTTTCCTTTTTCTGAAATAAAACCCGTTTTAGAATCATCGATCATCTCTGTAATGCCTCCAGCATCAGTTGCAACAACCGGAAGCTTCAAAAAAAATGCTTCTAAAATTGTTATTGGGAAGCCTTCCTGCAAGCTTGTGAATAATAAAACGTTGAGTTTTTCCATCAATGCAGGAACGTTTTCACAAAAGCCAATCATAAAAACATTTTCAGAAAGATGAAGCTCTTTAATTCTTGCTTCAATGTTGTTTTTTTCTTTGCCTGTTCCGGCAATCACAAAGCCAATTCTCAAACCTTTTTTTATAAGTGCTGCTGCTGTTTGAAGAAATGTTTCATGATCTTTTTCAGGTGTTAATGCGGCTATATAACCGACTAAAAAATCAAGCTTTCTATTTTCAATTTCAATGGGCAGGATAAATTTTTTTGAGGTTGATGGATCAGGTTTTTTTACACCTTCATAAACAACAATCAATTTAGATTTATCTTCAACAGCTTCCTCCACCACTTTTCTAACAGCTTCTGAAACACAAATAATTTTTTTGATGCATGATGCATTATATTTTCTTTTCGTGAATGTGGATGATTTTATTTTGAAAACCACTTTTCTGCTCAACACCATGGAAACTTTCACACCAAATAAAAAAGACAGATATCCAATGGTGTGCGCATCGGAATCATGCAGGTGAACAATACTAAAATCCGGATTGTCTCTTAAAATTTTTTTTAACTGAAACGCAGCAATGATATTAAAACCTCCTGTTTTTGTGAATGTGTAATGAGAAAGGCGATTCGCAGTGCAATAATCGGCTAATGCAGATTTTGCCGGACAATATATAGTTTGTTTTATGCCAACCTTTTTTAGTGCATCATATAAATTCACGAGCTGTTGCTCGCCACCGCGCCATGATGTTGCTCCTGAAATATGTAGTACCTGCATTTATTTCGACATGTAATTTTCAACCGGCATTCTGTTGGTGATGGAACGAGCGAGCGTCATCTCATCTGCATATTCAAGCTCTCCGCCAAATGCTATACCGCGGGCAATCGTTGTTATTTTTATTGGCGTTCCTCTCAGTTTTTTTTGAATATAATAAATAGTCGTGTCGCCCTGTATATTCGGGCTTAGTGCAAAAACAATCTCAAGTATTTCTTCTTTCTGCGTTCTGCTGAGCAGCGGCTCAATATTCAATTGATCAGGACCGATTCCGTCAAGCGGTGAAATAACCCCTCCGAGCACATGATAGGTGCCATTGTATTGTTGTGTGCTTTCAATGGCGATTACATCGCGGATATTTTCAACCACACAAATTATTTCCTGCTTGCGCATGGAGTTGGCGCAGATGGAACATATATCAGCATCGGCAACATTATAGCAACGTTGGCAAAATTTGATTTCATCGCGCATCTTTGTAATCGTTTCTCCGAAACCCTGAACAGACGAGGCATCTTGTTTCAATAAATGAAGCACCAGGCGGAGCGCAGTTTTTTTACCAATGCCCGGAAGCTTCGCAAATTCATTAACCGCATTTTCTAAAAGTGAAGAGGAAAATTGCATGGCATAAAGATACGTAGCATTATCAATGCTGTAATGCGCTATAATGTGAAATCATATTCGTTTTCCCAACTGGCTTTTATAGTGAACACTCTTTTTTTATTTCTTAACGGAATAATGATCGGGACTACTTTTTCGGGCTCTTTATGTTTCCCGAAAAACTCACCTGCATCCCAAATGCCATTCTGGTTATCGTCATACAAAATGCGCAAATCATAATCGCCCGGAGGGAAAAGTTTTTTATTGAATTGATTGGTTGTAAGCGGATATGAAAGCTTCACCACATTACTTTGCACAAATTGCAGCACCGGATTTTTCGTCACATCAAGATTTCGGAACCTCAATCTTATTATGCCATAATCAGATTCTTTTTTTGTCCGGAAATTGATTGTGTCAGCCTTCAATAGTTTTCTGCCTGATGAATCTTCAGCAAAATCTTTTTCAAGAATAAGATGGTAAGCAGAATCCGGGATCCATTTTGTTGATATGGTAATTAATTTATTGCTGGTATCTCTTGTCAATTGATAAGATGCGATGTCGTCAAATTTTCCGTCTTTGAAATGAACTTTAGTTGAATCAAATGTTTTAAGCTTTGTTTGAAATTTGATATCAAGATTTCCCAGAAGATCAAGTTGATTGTTTGATAGATTAGCTTCAACAATCAATCTTTTTTCCTTTTCTTCTTTTTTGCTGGTTGTTTTGGCAGCCGGTTTTTTCACTTCTTCTTTTTCTGTGTAAGCATATAAAGTAACAGGCTCATTTGCTTGTTGTATCACAATAGGCTTATCATTAAATGCGAACAATGAGCTCTTTGACAAATATCTTCTGGTGCCACCTTCATCTTTTAAAGCATACAGATTATAAGTGCCGGGAGCCAAAAATTTGAATCTGAACCTCCCCGCGGTATCAACACGTGTCACATATCTGGGACGTTCATTCACTACTGCAGAATCATCTAAATTTTTATGCAGCATTACAATTAACGTGCTATCTACTTTCCCTGACTCAGCAATAACAACATTTCCGCTCATGGTGAGTGAATCAAGATGTTCACCTGTTGTGAACACATAGCTGAAATTTTTAAGAACGTTTCCTTCATTCACATCTTTGATCGCTTTCCCGAAATCAAATAAATAAGTAGTGTTTGGCTGAAGCGTGTCTTTTATTTTGATCGTTACAGTTCTAAGTTTTCTGTCTATTATCGGATTATATTTTGGTGCAGGTGAAATGATGATGTTTTGTTGTGCATTATCAATGTCAACGTATTCATCAAAATTCAGGGTGATTGTTTTAGCGTTAAAATTTGTTGCTGAATCGCGGGGAGCAACGCTTATTAACCTCGGAGGAAGCGAATCTCTCGGACCTCCGCTCGGAGGAATAATATTTGCACAGCCGGTAATGCTGATTAAATGAACGAATGAAATGAATAATATTAAAGCGATTGATAAATTTCTTGCAATTTTCATGTGCTGTTGTTCTGCGGAAAATATCTGCAAACTTAGCTTGTTTGAGATAATTAGCTTATTCGTGTTTCCTAATAATAGTTTAAATATAAATTATTGCTCTGCTTCTTCTTCTTTTAGTTCATGCAATGCAACAGCCATATTATTTGTCTTCACAAAATTGCACCAATGGCAATCTGGTTTTCCGCAGCCAACATAGAATTCGCGGTTCTGGATTTTTTGCCAGGAACTTGTGATTTGTTGTGTAACGGTTTCAATATCGGCAGGCGTGATTATCACTTTTTCTTTGCGGTAATTTTTCTTTTTATCAGGCTCTACAAAATCAAATTCAGTGCTCACTGCTCTCCAGTCTCTTGCTTTATAATTATCGATTAATATTTTGTAGAACACTGCCTGTCTCCAATAATCGCCACCATCAGGTTGCTTTTCATTCGGCGCTTTTAATTTTTCAATGGCTTTATCAATATCGCCGGTTTTATAATCAACTACATTCACTTCTTTGCCGCTGAACTCCAGTTTATCAAGCTTGCCTTTTAGCGGAACATCTTTTATCACCACATTTTTGATATTGATTTCAACCACTGAAATTTTATTCCATGCGTTGATGTATTTGTCATAATAATTTCCCAGCACTTCAATGCCGTATTCAATTCTTCTGTCAAAAGCCTCCTTGGTAAAGCTCTCGCGGTGGCGATGCATGTACCAATTGAAATCAGCCAGCATTTCTTCTTTCAAAGGAAATTGTTGAAGCGAATCTGTTTTCATCTTCTCAAATAATTTTTGCAAAGCATAATGCACTGAAGAGCCGAATTCCGATGCTTCATTTTTTGGAGAAGGAATTCGGACGAGATTTTTGAAATAAAATTCCAACGGGCATTTCAGGTAATTGTTCAAAGCAGTCACGCTCATCACAAACTTGTCAATAATATGGCTGATGAAATCTTCTTCTGCTTTTTCAATTTCAGGAGCAGTTTCATTGAATTGAAGTGCTTCAAATTCCATTAATACTTCAGTAGTAATGTTTGGCTTTTCAGTGATGAAATCATGCTTGTCCAATATTTCTGCAATGAACATAGAAGGTTCAAGCTCTTTGTTGTTATTGTTGAAACGCGCAAACGAGATGTACAAATATTTTTCTGCTCTGGTGATAGCGACATAAAATAATCTTCTAAGCTCTTCTTCATCGGTTGATTTTGTGCTGGCGGAAAAAATCGTATCAGGTAATTTATATCCGTTGTTCGGATTGCGTTTCTTCTCCCAGAAACTTGCGTTGCAACCTGCAAAAAAAACATATTCAAATTCAAGTCCTTTGGAACCGTGTGTTGTTAAAAGATTCACGCCTTTATCGCTTCCGCTCACCTGCACAAGCGGAACAGGTATCCCATTTTCTTCCATCAGGTCAATCACTTTCACTAATTCATCCAGTTTGATAAAAGGATTGCGGCGTGTTTCTTCTTTCACAAAATCAAACAACGCAGTGAGCACTTGCAACAGCCAGATTTTTTCCGGGCTTTGCATAATGTAATTCAGCACGCCTGCTTTGCGCACAATATTTTCAAGCAAAGTTTGAATGGTGACATTCGGAACGACAGCGATTAACTGTTCAAAAGTTTTGCTGGCATTTTTTAATGCTTCGGGAATGCCCGTATCAAAAAGGTCTTTGACAGGAGCATTTGCTTTTTCATGCAACAATCTTCTGATGGAAGTTTTATTTTGCGAGAATTGTTTGTCTGCTACCTCAACAGACAGTTTTGCAATTTCAATCGGAGGGATTTTATAAAAATCAAAATGCAAAATTTCAAAAAGCATTTCATCGCCACCATAAGGCGTGTCGTGTTCGGCAGCGAGATAATTCAATATCAGAAATATTTTTTGTGCAAACGGGATTTCAAAGAGATTGATATCACGCTTGCTGTAAACCTGCACTTTTTTGAGTGAAAGAAATTTTGCCAACTCTTCACCATATTTATTTTCCTTATAAATTACAGCAATTCTTCCCGGCTCAACGCCGCTGCTGACAAGGCTTTCCACCTGATTGGCAATATCAGCCATTTCTTTCCGCTGGCTTTCGTATGCTCTGATTATCGGCGGATTTGTTAAATGATTAATCAGTTGATTGGATGAAACAAGATTTTTGGTAAGCTTTAATTCGGGGTTTGTTTTAATAAGCCGCGAATCATTTTTTTCAATCAATGATTTGGCGATATCAAGAATCGGTTGTGTGGAGCGATAATTATTTTCGAGCACAATCGTCAACAGGTTGGAATATTTTTTCATGAATGCTTCCATGTTCTCCATATTCGCTCCCTGAAAACGATAAATGCTTTGGTCATCATCGCCGACAACAAACACATTCGGCTTGTCCCAATAACTGATTAACAGTTCCACCAATTTATTTTGTGTTCCGCTCGTGTCCTGATATTCATCTACCAGAATATATTGATAGCGTTCCTGATAATTCTCAAGTAGTTGTTTGTTCTCATTGAATGCTTTCAGCACCCAGTTAATCATGTCGTCAAAATCATACCTGTTACGGCTTTGCATCAGTTGCTGATAATTGCTGAACTCATTCACGGCGGCACGCAGCTTCTCCATCTTTTCTTTTTCTTCTTCAATCTTGTCGGTTCTCACATCGCCTTTTTTAAATTCTTTGACAGCACGTTTGGCAATGTATTCATCTCTTGTAGAAAGGCTTTCTATATATTCATCAATTTTTTTGTTGATGAGTTCAGTCGTTAATCCTTCTCTCTTCATCATCGAGAAAAGATTTTTCAGGTTGCCGATTTCAAAATACACATCGCCTCGGTAGCGTTTCAGCGGATGATTTTTCGGGAATGCATCAATCAGTTTTTTGAAAAGTTCAATTCTTTCCAGTTCAGAAATAGCATCAAGGCTTGTCTTTTCAAACAGCGATAAATTTTCCTGGATAATGTCATTGCAAAAAGCGTGGAAGGTATAAATATTCACTTTATAAGCATCGGGACCGATGAAGCTGAGCAATCTTCTTCGCATCGCAACAGCACCGGCATCTGTGTAAGTGAGGCATAAAATATTTTCAGGCAGCGAATCCGTTTCCAATAATATCTTTCCAATCCTTGCAGCAAGAATTTGTGTTTTGCCGGTTCCGGGTCCTGCGATGACCATCACAGGACCTTCGATAGTGTCAACGGCAAGCTGCTGCTGTTCATTCAGCCGATTATATTCTTCCCTGAACTTTTGATTCGTTTTTTCCCGATTTATTGACATGCATCAAAGTTAAGCCTTAGTCTTTCGGTTTATTGTGCAGAAAATCGGCAAAATTTGGAAAATTTCTTTTTTCGGGAATATTTTTCTGCAAATTTCTGCGTTATATGCCAGACAAATTCCAATGATGAAGACCAATAATGCTTTCAAAGTTTTTATTCTCGAAGATGATACGTGGTATGGTTCCATGCTGCATCATTATCTTTCTCTTAATCCTGAATACGTTGTTAAACGTTTTGAATCACCCAATGAATTCTTCTCTCATTTGCATGAGAACCCAGATGTAATCACATTAGATTTTTCTCTGCCCGATTGCGATGGCGCGGAAGTGCTGAAAAAAATCAAGCAGCAAAACCCGGATTTGAGAGTGATTATTATTTCCGGTCAGGAAGATGTTGCCACTGCCATTAATCTTTTGAAAAACGGTGCTTACGATTATATCGTGAAAGATGATGACACCAAAGACAGGCTTTGGAACAGCATTAAAAACCTTCGCGAAATCAGCAACCTGAAACAGGAAGTGGAAACACTGAAAACACAGGTTGGAAAGAAATATGATTTCTCGCAGATGATAATCGGCAAAAGCGATGCGATTGAAAAAGTTTTTGCACTGATTGAAAAAGCATCAAAAACAAATATCACCGTTTCGATAACAGGTGAAACCGGTTCCGGTAAAGAAATGGTGGCGAAAGCTATTCACTATAATTCTGACAGGAGCAAACAGCCATTTGTTCCTGTGAATGTTGCAGCAATCCCGAGAGATTTATTGGAAAGCGAATTGTTCGGTCATGAAAAAGGTGCATTCACCGGAGCTGTTGCAAGAAGAATCGGAAAATTTGAAGAAGCAGATAAAGGCACTTTGTTTTTAGATGAAATCGGAGAGCTTGATATTAATCTGCAGGCAAAATTATTGCGCGTTCTGCAGGAAAGAGAAATTACCAAAGTGGGCAGCAACGAAGTGAAGAAAATCGATGTGCGCATTGTTGTTGCTACGCATAAAAATTTATTAGAGGAAGTCAAGAATAAAACATTTCGTGAAGATTTATATTACCGTTTGATTGGCTTGCCCATTCAGATTCCAGCGTTGCGCGAAAGAGCGAATGATATTATTATTCTTGCCAAACATTTTGTGGATGCGTTTTGCAAAGAGAACAAGATGCCGAAGAAAACGATATCATCTGAAGCGCAGCAAAAATTATTGAATTATTCTTTCCCGGGAAATGTGAGAGAGCTGAAATCCATTATGGATTTGGCTTCCGTGATGGCGGATGAAGACAGTATTTTGCCGGAGCATATCACGATGAACACCACATCGAGCATCAGCAGCTTGCTGAGCAAGGAACTGACGCTGAAAGAATTTGAGATACAAGTGATTCAACATTTTTTAGATAAGTACGACAGAGATGTGCTGCTTGTTGCAAAAAAACTCGATGTCGGAAAATCAACCTTATACCGTATGATTCAGGCTGGAGAATTGAAAGTGAAATAACTGCTTCGGTCCTGCAACTTAATTTCCTATAACCCTTAGAAATTGTTCTATGTGTGAGAATGCTATTAATACGGTTATTGATAATAATGGGCTTGAACAAAAAAGGATTCTGTTGGCAGAAGATGTGAAACTGAATCAATATATAGCGCAACGCATTCTTGAATCATGGGGCTGTGAAGTGACCATTGCTAATGATGGAAAAGAGGCAGTGAGGCTGTTGCAGCAAAATTCTTTTGACTGCATTTTGATGGATGTGCAGATGCCGGAACTCGATGGTATTGCTGCCACTGAATTAATCAGGAAACTTCCCGACCAAAAAAAATCGACGATACCAATTATTGCTTTAACTGCAAACGCACTTGCAGGCGATAAAGAAAAATACACCATTGCAGGCATGAATGATTGTCTTGCAAAACCAATTGATGAAGAAAAATTGTTTTCAGTGATTAGCAAAAACCTTTCCCAGAAATTTTATAGCACTCAGGAAAAATCAGAAGATAATATAGAAACACAGACAATCCCGCAGGAAAAATTATATGACCTTTCGATGGTCCTTTCGGTTTCAGGAGGCAATAAAGAATTCATCAAAAAAATGATTGCGCTTTTTATTGAAACGGTTCCACAAAATGTTGTTGAATTAAAAAAATCTGCTGAATCTGAAAACTGGGAGCAAGTCGCAAAGATTGCGCACAAATTAAAATCGACTATTGATTCAATGGGCATCAAATCTCTGCACCAGAATATCAGAAGTGTTGAATCAAATGCCAAACAAAAAACAAACCTTGGCGGCATACATCCTACAATTCAAAAAATTGAATCTGTGATTGACAATTGCATTCTACAATTACAATCTGAACTATAGCAAATTCTGTTTTCCCATTTTCCATTCATTTATCTCAATTTCCCATTACAGGAATTTCAGTTATTCGGGAGAATATCTAATTTCCTGTTTTATAATGGTTTATCAGTCTAAATTTTTGCGGCATATTTTTCGAAGAAACTATGCAAACTCAATAGCATGGCATCGAATAAGCAGCCGAAAATTTTTGTCGTAGAAGATAACCCACTTTATCATGAGCTTATTTTGAAAGCGCTTGAATCCGTAACGAACGATATTCATTCCTATACTTCCGGCGAAAAATGCCTCGAAGAATTGCATAAAGGACCTACTGTTATTATCATGGATTATATGTTGGAAGGAAAGATGAACGGTCTTTCAGCCATCAGAAAAATGAGGAGGACAAACCCATCGGTGTATGTGATATTGTTTTCTACAGAAGCAGGTCTTGATACGGAAGAAAATCTATCTCAATATGGCGCTTTTCAATACCTCAAAAAAAGCGTTTATGCATTCCCGTTATTAAAGCAGATGATTAACCATGCGCCGATGAATATGGCGTTTTAAAAGTGTTTGCGATTCTTATCCGGGCATTCTTGAAATATATTTCTCAATCTGTTTTATCTGGTCAACAATTTGCGGAGTAGTTGGCTTCAATGCTTTTGCTTTCCTGAAAAAATCTTTCGCAGCGCGGAATTCTCTTTTTGTCATCATAATGGAACATAGTTGCAAAAAGGCTGCAGCCTGATTTTCTTTATCAGGTAATCCTTTTCTGATAGCCTGACGGATATAGCTTTCACCCTGTTTCAAGTCATTTTTCTGCATGGCTAACATGCCCATCTGCAGCAGGCTTGCACCTTCAGCTTCTTTCATTGGCATACCAAGGTCAAGCCCTTTCTTCATATTTTTTTCAGCACCATCGAAATCCTGTTTCATCATTGCCAGGTTTCCCTTGAGCGTATAATAAACCGAACGGATGGGTTTATACAACAGATTAGGAAATTTAATGGTGCTCAATACCTTTTCAGCGCCTTCCATGTCTCCGCTTTCCATATATTCCTGAATCAATCTCAGCGGCCCGAAAAAGAAATGCCCGAAGATTAAAATCACGCCAATCAGGTAAGGCAAAAATGCGGGCCAGAAGCCGGCATAAAAGTTTGTGGCTATGGCGAGAACAATGAATGCGATACCAATCTGCAAACGGTATTTAATCAGCAATGTGTAGAACTTCATATCACCCGATTTTTAGGGATTGCAAAGATAATGCTATGGATGCAATCAGGGATTGTTTATTACATTTGCGCAACACATAAGGCCTCGTAGTACAATGGATAGTATGAGAGTTTCCGAAGCTCCAGATACAGGTTCGATTCCTGTCGAGGCTACAAATAAAATTCAGGGCAGGACAATATCACTGCAGATTGTTTTTCATGCAGTGACTGCGCTTTTAATGCGTCTAATCCATAGGGCATCTATAAGGATACTATAAGGTTGCCATAAAGTATTCCATATTTTTCCTGTTGTCTCGCCGGATCATCATTTTACAGTTGAAGTATCAACATCCCATTTGTCTGTCCTGAATGGAGTTACTGGCAAGCCTTCCTTGCAAAATAAATTTCCGATAGATGTGTTGCCAAAACCATACCTCACCGCTACAGGATCAGCTACCGATTTTGACCAGATGATTAATTTGTCCTGATCAATTTTTGCTTCGGCAGGATAAAATATTTTATCAGCTCCTGCAACATATAGCTCAGTGATAGCATTTCCTTTTACCAGTAATGTGCTTTTCACATTTTCAAAAGAAATAATAGCCTTTCCTTTTTGAACGTTCATTTCTTTATATAAAGGGCTTTTATAAATGATGCCTGATTGATGATATGTTTCTGCGAGCGCCCAATTGGCAAGGCGTGCGCCAACATCATGTTTGTCCTGCGGGTGGATATCATTAATATTATCCACCAGATCGGTGATCACAGCCATGCCTACATTAGGATGTTGCATGCTTTGTGTCTGAGCTTCGCGAAGCAAAGCACCGATATTGTTATTGCCATAATGATAAGGGGCAATCTGAACATAATAAAAAGGAAAATCTTTATTCCATTGCTTTCTCCACGAATCAATCATTGATGTAAAAAGTTTGCTATAAGTGTTGGCTGTGCCTGTATTGCTTTCCCCCTGATACCAGATGGCACCGGCAATAGGATAACGAATGATGGGTGCGATCATCGCGTTGTAAGCATAGCCGGGCTTGATTGGCCAATAAGGCGAAACCCATTGTTTAATAGCAGCATTTTTTAATGCAGTATCATTATTCACAATTTCAGCAGGAGTCCATGTTTCCGCCGGTGTGCCGCCCCAGTTGCTGCTGATCAGGCCAATGGGAATATTCAATTCTTTATTCAGCTTTTTACCAAAAAAATATGCCACTGCACTGAATGTTTTCAGAGCATTTGAATCACAGGTTGCCCATTTCGCAGGGCAATCATCCTGTGGATACAGTGAAGTGGTTTTGGTAATCTGGCAGAAACGGATATTCGGATTATTGCAGATGGGAAATTCATTTTTTATTTCTTTAATCCCGTTCTGAAAACTGAATTCCATATTGGACTGCCCGGAACAAACCCACACTTCGCCAATCAGCACATTGTCTAAAATAATCTGATTATATCCTTTTAATAAAATGGTATAAGGACCTCCTGCTTCAGGTGTTTGTACATTGATTTGCCAGTCGGCATTTGCCGTTCCTTCCGCAGAATCAATTTTATGGTTCCATGAAGTAGTCACAAACACTTTTTCTCCGGGATGGCACCATCCCCATAGCTTAACTGTGGATTTTTGCTGCAGCACCATATTGCTGCTAAGGACGGAAGGCAGTCTGATGTCTGCAAAAGATATTATCACTATTAATAAACATGCAGTTGAGAGCGCAAATTTTTTCATGTGTGAGTTTTGGATATCAATTAAAAATAATCAATGAGAAATTCATTCAGTGTCTGCACTAAGTTAAATTAAATAATAAAAAATCAATGATAGAACTGTAAGTGCGAATGGACGAATCAATTTCTATATCACATAAAAATCCTATTTTAGGTTTAATAATCATACTCAAAATATTCAACTATCAAAGCATCATGAAAAAAATAATTTTATCAGTTGCATCAATCATCGCGTTGATTGTTCTCGCAATATTTTTTTCTTTTACACAAATAAAGCAATCATCATTTGATATAGTGAAAGTAGATGGTGGCATTGTTTCAGGAACGGTGAATCAATCAGGAGATATCCATATTTTTAAAGGAATCCCTTTTGCTGCACCACCTGTTGGAAACCTTCGCTGGAAAGAGCCACAGCCAGTTGTGCCCTGGACAGGTATCAAAAAATGTGATGCTTTTTCTGCGAGCCCCATGCAGGGAGATCCTGTTCCTTTCGGGCCATGGTCAGCAGAGTACCTTATACCCAAATCGCCAATCAGTGAAGATTGTTTATATCTGAATGTATGGACTGGAGCAAAAAAAGCAAATGAAAAAAGACCGGTGATTGTCTGGATATATGGCGGAGGATTTGTGAGTGGTGGCAGTGCCGTGCCGGTATATGACGGCGAAGCATTGGCGAAAAAAGGCATCGTGCTGGTGAGTATCAATTATCGTGTTGGCATTTTTGGTTTTTTCTCTCATCCTGAATTGACAAAAGAATCTACCAACCATACTTCAGGCAATTATGGTTTGATGGATCAGATTGCAGGTTTAAACTGGGTGCAAAAAAATATTGCTGCATTTGGCGGCGATCCAAAAAATGTGACGATTGCCGGACAATCTGCCGGATCCATGAGCGTAAATTTTCTGGTGGTTTCGCCTCTTTGCAAAGGTCTCTTTCAACGCGCCATTGCTGAAAGCGGTGCCGGATTTGTGACGAGCAGTTTTGGATCTGCAAATTTGCAGAACGCTGAAGAAGCCGGTACAAAAATTTCAGAGAGCCTGAATGCATCTTCATTAAAAGATTTGAGAAATATCCCTGCTTCAGAGCTATTTCAAAAAGCAAAGGGTTTTTTCAGGCCAATCACTGATGGATATGTTTTGCCTCAATCAATAGCTGAGACTTTTGCAATGGGAAAACAAAATGATGTGCCTGTAATCACAGGCTGGAATGAAGATGATGCGGTCATATTCGGAAAGCCTGCAACTGCCACAGAACTCAAAGAGCAGGTTGAAAAAAAATATGGTGGAGATGCTGCGAAAATATTGCAATATTATCCATGTGCCACAGATGAAGAAGCTGCCAGCTCACAGGCCAAACTTTCACGCGATGAAATATTCGGCGTTCAGAATTACTCATGGGGCAACGTGCAGAATGAAAAAGGCAAATCCAAAATATTCCTGTATCGCTTTGGAAGAAAATTGCCTGCAACAGGCGAGTATGTGAAATTCGGTGCATTTCATACAGGAGAAGTGGCTTATGTATTTGACAATCTAAATTTTGTTCATCGCTGCCCGTGGGAACCTGTAGACCGGCAATTGGCAACTATTATGTCTGATTACTGGGTAAACTTTGCATCTACCGGAAACCCCAATGGCAAAGGTTTACCTGAGTGGCCTGCCTACACGTTCAAAGACAAAATGATTATCATTCTTGGCGAAAAAACAGAAGCAAAACCTTTGCCTGATCAGCAACAATTGGATCTGCTGATCTCAGCAATGAAATGATTTTTAGCGAAACTTTTGAATCACAGAAATTTCTGTATTTATTAAATTAGATATGCATGACCGTTATTCATTGATTTTTTGTTATGGCTTGCAAGTACTATTTGGCATTAACAGATCGCAGATAGGATAAAACTTCTTTTGCCTGATCACCTCCCTTTGTTGCATGATGAATGAGCTGAAGCCCGTGAGGCCCTTTCGAATTTTTCAGATCGGGATGAATGGCGAGTATCGCTTTCACAACGTCAAGCCTGCCTAACATAGCAGCACAAAATATATTTATCCTTGCACCTTCGCCAACAAGAAATTCAGCAACATTTCTGCTGCCTGTATGACCAGCTCCTTCAATGGCTGTTTCAAAATCGCCACCGCCCCAATCCCAACATGCATTCAATAATCCAGGCTCAAGAGCCAGCAATGTTTTTGTTTTTTCAAGATTGCCATGTCCGGCGATCACAAATTCTTTTACGAGATCAGGCTTTAAAGCCGGAGGCCTATCTTGCTGAGTTTGAGCATGTGAATGAAAGTTGGGCACCAAAAGGGCGGAACTCCCTAAAAGTGTAAATTGAAAAAATTTTTGCCTCGTTAAATTTCTGTTCATAAAAAAAATTTGACTCAAGATAGCTTTATTCAAATTTAGAATATCTACCATTGATAGAACAAGCGCAACTCTTATGTGATCATTCCTATTTTCCAAAATGCGCTAAATTTGTTGCATTTTGGGAAAGTATAACTGTCAGATGCATCTTTATGAATTGACAATCAAGAAAATATAAAATGGCAGGTTAATCGCAGTCTTGGTATAACAAAACATGTGATTATGAAACAGAGCTTAAAAAAATCAATGAAGAATTTGAATGGCAAAATCGCCATGATGCAGTTAAGTATATTAACAATTGCTGCTCTTTGTATGAATCATCATTCATTCGCTACACCATCACGCGACTTGTTAACCCAGCAATCAATAGTGAAGCCACTTTCTTCAAAAACAGAAAATCTCTCCGTAAAACTTTCTCTTAATAGTGATAAAGCTGTTCTTCAATGGAAAAATGCCAAGGAATTGAAAACAAGCCATTTTGTAGTTCAGCGCAGTGAAAACGGTTCTACTTTTGATGATGCTGCTGTGATTTTTGTGCCGGAAGATGAAGTCAATACGATCAAGGAATTTAAATATTCGGATAAAATAATTACTGAAGGGAAAAAGAATATTTACTATCGCTTAAAAACGGTGGATGCAAATGGCAAAGAAAAATACTCTTCTGTTGTGATTGTTTCAATTGATAAACCTCAGAGCCAGATTATTTAAAACAGGCATTTATCTGATTTCAGATATATATCTACGTTAATAAAAGAATGAATAAATAATTTATTTAAACTTTCACGTAGATTTTTCTCTTGTCCATCCAAAAAGCTATCAGCCAATAAAAAATAACCATTACCACCGCGAATAGCAAAGACCCGTTTTTTAAGTTTGCCGATACGGGCATGCAGGCATGCTCATAAAACCATTGAAAGGGATTGGTATAAACAACAGCTCCTTTTTTATCAATATACTGCCATCTGATCAAAGCAACCAGACGTGGTATCAATCCGCCTAATATAAAAATGAATAAGGGGTTCTTCCCAAATGCATCAAAAAACCTGCCCCACATCCCACGCATATTCCTGAATTCAATAAGATAGATAAACACGCTCAGCACTACAGTTGCCATTCCAGAAGTGAACACTACAAAAGAGCTTGTCCAGATCTTTTTATTGATGGGAAACGCCATATCCCAGCAATACCCTGCGAATAAAAGAATGCTCCCGGCAACAAATAAATTAGAAAGCATCTCATAAGTTTTCCCTTTTTGTAAAATATAATAACCTACAAAATAGCCATAAATCACCTGAGCGATGGATGGAATGGTGCTTGCTATTCCTTCCGGGTCGAAAGCAACGCCCTCGCCTTTGTACATATGGGCAACGCCAAGAATGTTTTTATCAATTGCCAAGCCAAAATATCCCTGCAAGCTATAGGGGTCTGTTTTATTACCCAAGAGGACGCATAATAACCAATAGCCAAAAAGAAAGAACATGCTGCACCAAAATGCTCCTTTAATTTTTAAGTAGTGAATAATAATCGATGCAAAAAAATAACAACATGCAATGCGCTGCAGAACACCCAATATCCGGATGCCGTTTTCCGGGTTTTCATGGCTCACCCAATATTTAAAAACCAGATGCCCATCGCTCCATTTCACAAAAGGAAACCAGTTTAAGATAAGACCGATCAGAAAAATAAGCAGAAATCGCCGGAAAATTTTTTTTAGAAAAGCAGCGTCATCTGCATTTTTCATTCCTGCAAAAACAAATGCCATAGAATTTCCTACAGCAAATAAAAAAAACGGGAACACAAAGTCTGTAGGTGTGCAACCATGCCATTGAGCGTGGTCGAGTGGAGCATAAATATGATTCCAATCGCCGGCATTGTTCACTAAAATCATCAGCGCAACAGTAGCGCCCCTGAAAATATCAAGAGAGTAAAAACGCTGTTTCAAAGCAGGCTGTTTAAGTAGGATGAAGATAGTTTTTTGTATGGAAATTATTGTGAAGGTTTAGTACAGTTTTCAAGCAAATAAGGCAAAAGAGTAGAGCCGAGGATCTTTTTGACTTCATCGTTTTCGGAAGTCGTGATTTGAATCGTTTTCCCTTTATAAATTACAGGCGATTCCAGAAAATCGTTTTTTATTTTCGATTGTACGTTTATGTCAGAATAATTTGTGAGCAGCCGGCAATCCTGTTATCGCAAGATAAAGATGATATGTTGGCAGAAGATTTTTCATCCAGGTAACATTTGAGGCCCTAATCGGCTCATCTCAAAGTATGTTTATTCTTTTGCAAGCTCAGAGGAAGATTTTATGGCGAGTATTTTTTTTACATATTGTTTTACTAATGGAGTGTTTCTTTCAAATAAATAATATAATGCATAGCAGTAAACCATGTTAGCAATGAATATTAACGTGTAGCTGACGAAGGATAAAAAGGTGAAAGGCACACGATGAGTATAAAATATTGTTACTAACAGAACAGAGAAAGATAAATGTGTGGCATATACTGTATAGGAAATATTTGAAAAAAAAACGGATGCTTTTCGCAGGTATGAGTTCTTCATAGGAGTTTTGCTGAAAACGCATAAGAGAAAGCAAGTGACCAAACCCACTGAAAAATCAGTGATTCCCGGATGCGAAGTATTAACTCTGGCGTAAAGCAACACAGTGCAAAAAGCGAGTAGAATCAGCCACAACTTAAGGGCTATGTATTTTTTTAAGAACAGATCTTTTTTAATGATTATGAAAGCAGCCCCCCCCATCAGCCAGATGATAAAATATTCGGACTTATTTATCCCGATGAAATAGAAACAAGCTAAGGCAAGGATTAGTAAAAAAACTCTTGTCAGCCAAGAGTAATGTTTGCGAACCGAAAAATATAACAAAGGAAATAGGGTGTAATACCAGAATTCATTTGCCAGGCTCCACAAAGCTCCATTTGACCCGAATGTCGGCACCTTGATATATTGCAGAAAAAATAAATTGCCAATAAAATCACCAAAACTAAGGCTATCATATGGATTGATGGCTGTCATTGTAGTAATTGTGCCGGTATAAGTGTAGGCATTTTTGAATTGCATCAATCCAACTTTGTCAAGAAGAAAAGTCAAAATCAATGCAGGTAACAGAACAACCCATAAACGGGTAAGCCTGTTGATCATATAATCTTTTGCGCTCCACCTATTGCTTATCACCGCTTGATGAATGCTGCTGATTATGAAGAAGCCGCTGAGCACAAAAAAGACCATTACAGCATCATGGGCAAAGCCTGTGACGAAATAGAACAATTTGATAAAGGGATTGCTTGTCTTTGTGAAATCGTCTAATATCAGTGCCCTTAAGTGCCCTGTCGTAACAATAAAAGCAGCTACCCCTCGAAAAAAATCAAACCATGCTAATTTGCTGTCATGTTTCATAAAGAGAGAACATTGATAGGTGGATACAAATCCATTTTTTTTAAAAAGTGTAAAAGTAGCATATCAGAAGCTATCCTTGAAATTAGTTTCAGCCCTGAGTGAGTTTTATTGAATTATGATCCCGGGGTTTTTTAACCGACAACGAAGTACTAATCATTGCCGGATAATAATTAGAAAACTGCAGGCGGAATTTCTCTGCTTCGAAATACACCGGTACCACAAACTACAATGCGTCGCTCGAAATTGATGCTTCAATGCAGGTTGAATTTTTGATTTTTTTCGAAAGTAAAAGCCTGTTTTTCAATTGCAATCAAAAATTTTTGCTAGTTAAAATCACCTATATTTGCAGCTTGAAAAACAAGAGTTATCAGCATATTTTTTTGGTGATAATTCCAGAGTTGTTAAATTTTAAATGACCGGAACCTAAAATAACTATATTTTTTCTGTGAAGATTGTTTGGTGCTCAACCGCTACAAAAATTGTTTAATATGAAAGGGGTATAAGGAATAATTCAAAAGAATGCTTCCTTATACCCTTTTCCTTATTGGTGATTGCGTAAGATCGTAATCTTGAAGTGGGGGTCAGTCCAAAAAGTAAATGTGACTGAGGTGGCGAAGCTGTGCCAGTTTGCGAACAACAAAAAGGTAAATAAGCACATGACAGAATACAGAAAATGGTATGTCGTTTACACAAAACCCAGGTGGGAAAAAAAAGTAAATAGCCTGCTGGAAGAAAAAAAAATTGAGAGCTACTGTCCTTTAAATAAAGTCAGGAAGAAATGGAGCGATAGAATGAAAACCGTTGAAGAGCCATTGTTCAAATCTTATGTGTTTGTCAAAATCACAGAAGAAGAGGGAACAAAAGTCAGAATGGTGAATGGCGTCCTCAATTTCGTGTATTGGCTGGGGAAGCCTGCTGTTGTCAAAGAAAAAGATATTGAGCTGATACAAAAGTTTTTGAATGAATATGAAAATGTCAGTGTTGAGCCTATAGAACTGGAAGAAAATATGAAAGTGAGGGTACAGCGAGGGGCTTTTACAGACGAACATGCTACTGTTATCAAGGTGCTCAACAACAAAGTTCAATTGAGGATTGAAAATATTGGCTATTCATTGGTGGCAGTTGTTGATAAATCAAATGTTATGATATCAGGAACACAGTAACTTAGCACCGTATAATTTTTTTAGCATGATCTTATTCTTTAAAAAGAATTTTTTTGTTTTTGCGCTTTTTGTTGGAGGCATATTGATTATATTCTGCTCATGTGGCACAACCAGGCCTTATACGTACATGCAAGGGCAGTTTGACACAGCAGCTTTAAGCAAGGCAAATATTTCCAATCCGATTATTCAGAAAGGCGACCTCATGAGTATCATTGTGTATAGCGATAATCCGGAAGCAACAAAACTATATAACCAAACCCTGATTTCGACAGGTTCTTCACCCGCGTCTGGAGGTGGTGGCTCAACAGAAGCAACTATCATATCGGGTGGCGGCTCAACAACTGCCGCTGGGTATCTCGTGGATGAAAGCGGCAATATCCAGTTTCAAGGGCTTGGCCAGCTTCATGTGGAAGGGCTGACTGTAGATAGATTAAAAGCGCTATTAGATTCCAATTTAAAAGATACGCTTTTAAAAAACCCCTATTATAGCATCAGGTTTCTGAATTCGAGATTCACTATGTTGGGGGAAGTTGCCCATCCGGGCGTCTTCAGCATTCCAAGCGGGCACATCAATCTTTTGGAGGCATTTGCATTGAGCGGGGATCTTACATTTTATGCAAGACGAGATAATATTTTAGTAATCAGAGAGCTAAACGGGAAAAGAGAATTTAGCAGATTAGATGTGACAAAACCCGAGGTGATGTCATCTCCATATTTCTATTTGCAGCAAAACGATATCGTTATTATTGAGCAGAACAAGAAAAAAGCCATTGTCAACGATCAGATTACAACAAGAAATATCGGAATAGCAGCATCTCTTATTTCTACTATTGCAATATTGTATAGCTTGCTTAGAAAATAATCTTATATATTAACAGATATGGTGGAGCATACAAATGGCACGAACGGTTCTGCAGGTTCAAATGGCAGCCTGGTTGCAGGGGGTATGCGTGACAGTTCATGGACAATCGGTCCCAGGGAATTCGTTCTAAAATACTTTAGGTATCTTCCATGGGTGCTCATTTCATGCGCTCTTGCGCTCATTTTTGCTTATGTCAAAATACGATATACCACCCCCATTTACCATGTCCAGTCTTCCATGATGATCAAACAAGAGGGAAGTGCATCTGGCAAGGATGACAAATTCAACGAATTGTTCATGGGCGAGCGCCAGATCAACCTGAGCAATGAAGTACAGATATTGAAATCGAGCCCCATCATGCAACGCGTTGTTCGTGATCTTGACCTGCAAGTGCGTTATTACGGAACAGGCAAAATCAGGTCAACGATGCTTTACCCGGAAGTGCCTTTTTATATTCAGGTATTGCATGTTTCGGATTCCACAAAGGGCTTTAGTTTTCCTGTTACGCTTCAAAACGAAAATCAGTTTACAATCGGTGCTTCCAAAACACCTATAGCTTTTGGCGATTCATTTGAAAGAGCCGGAAACAGGTGCATTATTTTTCGCAATAACAATTATGACATATCCTCCAATATCAGCAGGCTTTTTAAAGTAACATGGGATCCTGTTGCGGCAGTTGCAGGAAGTATTGTACGAGGTGTCAAAGTGGTTCAGCCCTCTGATAACTCAACCATACTTACGCTCACTTATGAAGGAGAGAATTCGAGCCTCGGGAAGGCAGTCCTTAACAAATTGATGGCCGTATATGATTCACTGATTGTGGAAGATAAAAACCGCATTTCTTTCAATACCCTCGAATTCATTGATAACAGCCTTGACACTGTGAAATCGCAATTGGGATCAACGGAGAAATCGATAAAAGGATACATGTCGACCAGTGACGTGTTCGATGCCACTGAACAATCAAAAAAATATCTTGAAAATATTTCAGATGCTTCAAAGTTGTTGAATGAGCAAAACTTGAGAATTAAGCTTGTTGATTTTCTGCTGGATTATATCAGGAACACAAAAAATCTTTATAAGATAGTCCCTACAAATCTGGGAATTGAGGAGCCATTACTTATGAAACAGGTCAATGAATATAATACCATTCAATTGACAAGGGAAGCAAATATCAAAACTACGCCTGAAAGCAACCCCTTTATTCAGAATATGAATGTTTCACTTGATAAGATCAGGCGCGATATCATTGAAACACTCATAAATGTCAGGAATGCGTATACGATTGCAAAAAACAGTGCTTCTGAACAAAATCAAGGCTTCAAAGGACAGCTAAAATCTCTTCCCGGAAAAACAATGGCTTTGGCCAATATACAGCGCGGACAAAAAATCCTAGAAGATCTCTATTCCTTTCTTTTGCAAAAAAGATTAGAAACTGCGATTTCATCTGCCGCCACTATTTCGAATTCAAAAGTCATTGAGCCTGCATCCGCCTCTTCAAATCCCGTAATTCCTGATAAGAAAAGTATTTATTCACTGTATATTATTTTCGGGATTGCCATACCTATCGGCATCATTGGAGTTTTTGAATTGCTAAGAGACAAAATACAAAACAGGGTTGATGTAGAAAAGCGCACCAATGCTCCCATCATTGGAGAAATCGGGCATTCAGACGACTCACAGGCGTTGGTAGTAAAAAAGAACAGCAGGCGCTTTATTTCAGAACAGTTCAGGATCATCCGAAGTAATCTTCAATATATCATTGCAAAAAAAGAGAAGCCGGTTATACTTGTCACTTCTTCATTCAGTGGCGAAGGGAAATCCTTTATCAGCACCAATATTGGTGCTGTCATGTCTCTTGCGGGCAAGAAGACGGTGATCATGGAATTCGATATCAGAAAGCCAAAAATTGTGGCATCGCTTGAGCTGAAGAGAAAAATGGGCATCACCAACTACATCATTGGAAGAGCAAAATTTGAAGAGTTGATTTTGCCGGTTGAAGGAATGGAAAACCTTTTTGTTATACCATGCGGCCCGATCCCGCCTAACCCGTCTGAACTGCTGCTGGATGAGAAGCTGAATGAGCTGATGAAAGAATCCATTGCACATTTTGATGTAGTGATTATGGACACCGCACCTGTAGGTCTTGTAAGTGATGCTGTGAACCTCGGAAGATTTGCGGATTGCACATTGTATATTATCCGGCAGGGCCATACTTTCAGAAAGCAATTGAGATTGATTGAAGAGATTTATTCAGAAAAGAAATTGCCTTCCCTCTCCTTATTATTGAATGATGTGAAAGCTGAAGGGGGTTATTATAGTGGCTATTATGGAGGATACGGTTATTATGGAGGCTACAGCTATGGCTTTGAATCGGGTTATTTCGAAGCAGAGCCAACCAAGAAAAAAAACCAGTCTGTAGCAAAGCAAGTCCGGCGCTGGTGGCGAAGATGGTTTGCCTGATCAATTTATTCAATCTCCTGAAAAAAAATTTTAATGAAACTGGCTGGTAAAAGAGTGCTGGTCACCGGAGCAGATGGTTTTATTGGCAGCCATCTTGTTGAAAAGCTTATTGAAGAGCATTGCAAAGTGAAAGCTTTCTGTTATTATAATTCGTTTAATTCATGGGGATGGTTAGATAGCATACCAAAAAATAAGCTGCAGGAAGTAGAAATTTTTATGGGGGATGTCCGCGACCCCAATGGAGTGAGGTCGGCATTCAAAGATGTTGATGTTGTTTTTCATTTGGCTGCACTTATTGCTATTCCTTTCAGCTATCATTCGCCCGATAGTTATATCGCAGCAAACATTACCGGAACACTGAATGTGCTGAACGCTGCGAGGGATCTGGAAATAGAAAAATTATTAGTTACTTCCACATCTGAAGTGTATGGCACTGCGCTTTACGTTCCGATAGATGAAAAGCACCCAAGACAAGGGCAATCACCCTATTCAGCGACCAAGATAGGGGCAGATTCGCTGGCAGAATCTTTTTACAGGAGCTTTAACCTTCCGGTCACGATAGTTAGACCTTTTAATACCTATGGGCCGAGGCAATCTGCAAGAGCTGTGATCCCAACCATTATTACTCAGTTGCTGAATGGAGAAAAGGAAATTAAACTTGGCTCACTTCACCCTACGAGAGATCTGGTTTTTGTGAAAGATACGGTTGCCGGTTTTGCCTCCATTGCAAAAGCGGATCACGTTGCGGGCGAAGAAATTAATATTTCAACACAGCAGGAAATATCCATTCTGGATTTAGCGCAAACACTCATTGAGTTGATTAACCCCGGTGCATCTATCGTTTCAGATGATGTGAGATTAAGACCGGAAAAAAGCGAAGTAGAAAGATTATTGGGATCTAATGAAAAAATAAAAAAACTTACTGGCTGGCAACCTGATTATAATTTGAAAAGAGGGCTTGAAGAAACAATCAACTGGTTTGCCGACAAAAAAAATTTAGCTCACTACAAATCTGATATTTATAATCTGTGATCCCTCTTTCTGTTCCTAATATTTCGGGAAATGAATGGAAATATATCAAAGACTGTTTAGATACTAATTGGGTATCTTCAGTTGGAAGCTATGTTTCCCAGTTTGAAAAGATATCAGCCGAATTTTGTGGCGTTAAATATGCTGTAGCTACTTCTAATGGCACATCAGCCATTCATGTCAGCTTGCTTCTTGCAGGCGTGAATGCCGGCGATCTTGTGATTGCTCCCAACATAACTTTCGTTGCCCCGCTAAATGCTATCAAATATATTCATGCAGATCCGCTATTGATAGATGTTGATGCACACACGTGGCAAATGGATTTGAACCTGCTTGAAAAATTTCTTCAGGAAGAAACATCTGTTGAAAAAAATAGCTGCATACATAGAAAATCTGCCAAAAAAATTGCTGCGCTGATGCCTGTTCATGTGTTGGGCAATATGTGCGATATGGACAGGCTGTTGAAAATTGCATCAGCTTATCATCTTGCTGTAATTGAAGATGCTACTGAAGCCCTCGGTTCTTTTTACAATGACAAACATGCAGGCAGTTTCGGAAAATTTGGGTGCCTCAGTTTCAATGGCAATAAAATAATTACCACAGGTGGTGGTGGCATGATCCTCACAGACGATGAAGCATTAGCCAAAAAAGCAAAGCATATTACCACACAGGCCAAGGCAAAGCCTGATGAGTATTATCATGACGATATTGGTTACAATTACCGGCTTGTAAATATTCTTGCTGCAATGGGTGTTGCGCAGATGGAGCAGCTTCCTGCTTTCATCAAAAGAAAAAAAGAAATTGCTGCTTTATATAATCAGGCCTTCAAAAATATCAAGGGGTTTCAGCCACAACAAATGGGAGAACATGTAAATTCAAACCATTGGCTTTATACTGCAAAAGTTGAACAACAATCAGCTCTTAGAAAATTTTTGTGGGATGAAGGATTAGAAGTCCGTCCTTTTTGGGTTCCTATGAACCAGTTGCCCGCTTTCAAAAATAACTTGTACTATCAATTAAATGATGTGAGCAATGAGATTTATAAAAATTGTCTAAGCCTTCCTTGCTCTACGAACCTGCCAACAGAAGATCAAAACAAAGTTGTGGATCTTGTTCTCGGGTTTTACAAGAAAGAGGACGTAAAAGCTAATTCACATGCTGAAAAGTAAATACTACACAGAAAGCGAATTAAAAGATTTTGGGTTTAAGTCGATTGGAAAAAACGTGAAAATTTCCAGTGACGCAAGAATATATGGTGAAAAGAATATCAGCATTGGAAATAATGTTAGGATTGATGACTTTGTAGTACTGTCAGCTCATAATGGATTTATTAATATTAATGACTATGTTTTTATTGCCCGCAGTTGTCATTTAAGCGGAGCAAAGGGGATAACACTTGAGAGCTTTAGCAGCATGGCTGCAAACGTAGTTATTTACAGTGCTTCTGACGATTATAGCGGAAATTTTTTGACAGCTCAGGCCATACCACAAAAATATACGAATCTTATAGGGGGACCGGTAACTATTGGCAGGCATGTGATCATTGGATGCTCAACCGTTATTATTGGAAAATGTGATATCGGCGAAGGGTGCAGCATTGGTGCGATGACATTGATTCAAAAAGATTTGCAACCCTGGGGCATTTATGTAGGTGCCCCTGCGCGGCGATTAAAGGAACGTTCGCAATCTCTTTTGGAATTGGAAAAAAAATTGCTCGAAGAGCTTTCGATAAATGGAAATCAATAAGGTAATAATAATTGCAGAAGCAGGTGTTAATCACAACGGTTCAATAAAACTGGCTAAAAAACTGATTGACGAAGCTGCATCAGCAGGCGTAGACATTGTGAAATTCCAAACCTTCAAAGCAGAAAAGATTGCCAGCAAGTACTCACAAAAAGCTTCTTACCAGATCGCGAACACCGGCAATGATGAAAGCCAATATGAAATGTTGAAAAGACTTGAATTGAATTATGAAGACCATATTGAATTGATCAAATATTGCACATCGAAAAATATCGAATTTCTATCAACTCCTTTTGACCTTGAAAGCATTGATTTATTAAAAGAACTTGGAATAAAAAAGGGAAAAATCCCCTCAGGAGAGATCACCAACCTGCCTTACCTGCGGAAAATGGCTGCAACTTTTGATGAATTGATTTTGTCTACAGGTATGAGCACACTTGAAGAAATCAAAGATGCCATTGGTGTTCTTGTTTCAGCAGGAATGGCAAAAGCTAATATTACAGTCCTTCATTGCAATACTGAATACCCTACTCCGTTTGAAGATGTGAACCTGCTTGCCATGCAAACAATCGGAAAAAGTTTTGATGTGAGAACAGGTTATTCAGATCACACGCCCGGCATAGAAGTGCCGATAGCAGCTGTTGCATTAGGGGCTGTTTTAATTGAAAAACATTTCACCCTCGACAGAAATATGGAAGGCCCGGATCACAAAGCATCCTTAGAACCTGGTGAGCTGAAAAAAATGGTTGAGTCAATTCGCCATATTGAAAAAGCTTTAGGGAGCAGCATAAAATCTCCTTCTCCGTCAGAGATAAAAAACAAAATCGTTGCACGAAAAAGCCTCGTTGCTGCAGCAGAAATAAAATCAGGTGAGGTCTTCACCGAAAAGAATTTGACAGTAAAAAGGCCTGGCAATGGCATAAGCCCAATGGAATGGGATAATGTGATTGGAAAAAAGGCAAAGCATCATTTTAAAGAAGATGAATTGATAGAATTATGAAAACTGCTCCTTTAAAATTATGCGTTGTTACCGGCTCGAGAGCAGAGTACGGATTGTTGTCGCCACTATTGAAATTGATAAAAAAAGACAAATCTTTACACTTGCAGGTTGTTGCAACAGGCATGCACCTGTCACCTGAATTTGGCCTCACTTACATTCAAATTGAAGAGGATGGTTTTGTAATTGATGAAAAAGTAGAAATGCTTTTATCTGGCGATACAAATACTGCAATCATAAAAGCAACAGGATTAGGAATGATAAGCTTTGCAGATACTTTCAACAGGTTAAAACCAGATTGGATCATTTTATTAGGCGACAGGTTTGAAGCTTTCGCTGCTGCTGCCTCAGCACATCTTTCAAGAATACCCATTGCACATTTGCATGGTGGAGAATTAACAGAGGGCGCAACAGATGATGCGATGAGGCATGCCATCTCAAAAATGTCTTACCTGCATTTTACTGCAACAGAAACTTATCGCAAAAGAGTCATACAATTGGGCGAAGAACCAAAACGTGTTTTTAATGTTGGTGCCATCGCACTTGATAATATTTCAAAGTTAAAGCTGCTCACAAAAAGCGAATTGGAAAACCAGCTTGCTTTTTCAATCGACAAAAATACGGTAGCAGTAACATTCCATCCGGTGACGATGGAGAACAATTCTGCTAAGGAGCAAATGAAAGAGCTTCTATCAGCACTTGATCAATTTCCTGCAATGCGGATCATATTCACTTTGCCAAATGCTGACGAAAACGGAAGAGTGATCATAGAAATGGTTCATGAATATGTAAACAAAAATAATAATCGCGCAAAAGCATTTACCAGCCTTGGGCATTTGAGGTATTTGTCATTGCTTAACTATGTTCAAATGGTCATTGGCAATTCATCAAGCGGGATTCTTGAAGCACCTTATTTCAAAATACCTACTGTGAATATTGGTCACAGGCAAACAGGGCGAATAAAACCTTCATCTGTGATTGATGCAAGCCCATCGCAGAAAAGTATTGTTGCAGCTATACGAAAAGCACTTCTGCCATCATTTCGTTCCTCCTTTCAGCAAGAAATAAGCCCATACAAAAAAAGAAATACAGCAGTCAACATATTGAAGGAAATAAAACGCACAGGAAAACTTAAATCATTAAAAAAAAGTTTTTTTGATTTGACATGATGGACGACAAAGGGGAATATATCATTCAATCTGATTTTACTATCAGAGATGCTCTGCAAAGACTAAACAATATTGGAGTAGCTTCAATGGTATTGTTTATTGCAGATGAGAATTATAAACTTCTTGGATCTCTCACGGATGGTGACATCAGGCGAGGGCTTTTAAAAAACGTTTCTGTAAACGATAGGGTTACAGCAGTTATGAATCATAACTGTACCAGCATTCTCAGATCGAGCCTGAACAGTAAATTGATCAAAGAGTTAAGAAATAAGCAGCTCAACTATGTGCCGGTGTTGAATGACGACAAGACTATTTCCTTAATAATAAATCTGAATGAATACAAAGAACCAATTCCTGTTCATGCAATAATAATGGCAGGTGGAAAAGGAGAGCGATTATTACCTCTTACAAAGGAAACTCCGAAACCACTGCTTAAAATAGGCAACAAGCCAATAGTTGAACATACGATCGACCGGCTCGTTCAGTTTGGTGTTAGGAATATACACATTAGCATCAATTATCTGGGGCATTTAATCGAAGATCATTTTAAAGATGGCAGTTCAAAAGGAGCCTCGATCAATTATATACGTGAGCCAAGGGCCTTAGGCACAATAGGCTCTGTGAGCTTGATAGAAAAATTCAAACACGATGTTGTATTACTGATGAATTCTGATTTGCTTACTAATATTGATTTCGGTGATTTCTACAATGAGTTTGTGCAATCCGGGGGCGATATGGCCGTTGCAACAGTGCCACATCATGTAGACCTTCCTTATGCAATTTTAGAACTTGATGAAAGTCGCGTAATCTCACTGCAGGAAAAGCCTCGCTATACTTATTTTGCGAATGCGGGAATCTATCTGATAAAAAAGGAGCTGTTGGAATGTCTTCCCAAAGGCGATTTTTATAATGCCACTGACTTAATGGAAAAAGCAATTGCCGACAAGAAGAAGCTGATTAACTATCCAATACTTGAATATTGGTTAGATATTGGCAGAATGAATGATTACCTGAAAGCACAGGAAGACATCAGGCATCTGGTTCTGTAAAATGGATTTTTTATTTGTCATACCTGCACGAGGCGGATCGAAAGGGATTCCCGGAAAAAATATCAAGCTTCTCAATAATAAGCCTCTCATTTATTATAGCATTGAGCTGGCAAGATTGATGACAGATGATGAGCATATTTGCGTTAGTACTGATAGCAGCGAAATCAAAGCATGCGTTGAAAAAACCGGATTGAAAGTCCCGTTTTTGAGACCGCCATATCTGGCAACAGACACATCAGGATCATACGAAGTACTTGAACATGCAGTTGAATATTATATATCGAAAGGGAAGCATTATGATGCAATTGTTTTGTTACAGCCTACATCGCCGTTACGCAAAAAGCAACATGTAGAAGGTTGCATTGAAAAGTTCACTGAAGATTTAGATATGGTTGCAAGTGTGAAAGAGTCAAAAGCCAACCCTTATTATAATTTATTTGAAGAAAACGAAAAAGAGCTGTTAACCATCTCAAAAGGAAAAGGGCAGTTTACCCGCAGGCAAGACGTGCCAAAAGTTTATGAATATAATGGCTCCATTTATATTATTAATATAAAATCTCTCCGGTCAAAAAAATCTTTTCAGGAATTTGCTTCTGTAAAAAAATATGTGATGGAAGAAAAATACAGCATTGATTTGGATACGCCCGAAGATTGGGATTATGCCGAATATAAAATGCAAAACGAGAATTTTTAATGGAAAATATCCGTGTCATAGCCAGGCTTGATATCAAAGGCCCGAACCTTGTAAAAGGCATTCATCTCGAAGGCCTGCGCGTGCTGGGAAAACCTGAAGACTTTGCAAGATATTATTATGAGAACGGCGCAGATGAATTGTTCTATCAGGATGTTGTTGCCAGTTTATATGAGCGTAACAGCCTTCACGAAATTGTTTCTAAAACGGCCAAAGATAGTTTTATCCCTTTGACAGTTGGCGGTGGCATTCGCAGCATTTCAGACATTAGGGAAGTTTTGAGAGCAGGCGCAGATAAAGTAGCCATCAATACTGCTGCCATAAAAAGGCCTGAATTTATCAAAGAAGCAGCTCATAAATTCGGGTCATCTACAATCGTAGTTGCCATTGAAGCGATTAAACAAGCTGATGGAAAATATTTTGCTTTTGTTGATAATGGAAGAGAGCATACAGGCGTTGAAGTGCTTGCATGGGCAAAACAAGTGGAGGAACTTGGAGCAGGTGAAATTGTGATTACATCTGTTGACACGGAAGGAACAGGAAAGGGTTATGATGTTGTGTTGACAAAAATGATTGCCAATGCTGTTGGAATTCCTGTTATTGCACATGGTGGGGCTGGCAAGAAAGAACATTTCACAAATGTTATTAGTGAAGGAAATGCTGATGCGATTGCAGTGGCTTCCATGATTCATTATGATTTTATTGCAAACAAAAGAAGCAATATGGAAAGCAGGACGGAAGGCAATATTTCTTTTTTGAATAGCGGCCGCACTTCGTTCAATGCAGTAGAACCTTGCGATCTGGTTTCTGTGAAACAAGAGTTCAAGCAAAATAATATACCGTGCCGTGTATAATGAATAAATAATGGAACCAGGAAAGAAAGTAGCGATTATAGATTATCAGTTAGGGAATTTATTCAGCGTGAAACAAGCCTGTTCATATCTTGGTTATGATGCTTTCATTACGACTGAAAAAAAAGAATTGCTGGGTGCTGATTTTGCAATACTCCCAGGAGTTGGTGCTTTTGCTGATGCGATGAGCAATCTTGATAAGATGGATCTTATCACGCCAATGAAAGATTTCATTGAAAGCGGCAAACCATTTATGGGTGTTTGCCTTGGGCTGCAATTGTTGTTTACGGAAAGTGAAGAATTCGGCAGCTCGAAAGGGCTTAATTTTATTGAAGGACAGGTAAAAAAATTTCCTGCAAAAAACAGCGAAGGCAAAACACTAAAAGTTCCTCAGATAGAATGGAATCAAATTTATGAGCCTGAATTTCAAAGCTGGAATCAGACCCCATTGAAAAGCTGCAAAAATGGTGATTACATGTATTTTGTCCATTCATATTACGTAAGTCCGCAATCGCAAAACGAAATACTTTCAAAAACTACTTACGGAGGGCTGACTTATTGTTCATCCATTCATAAAAAGAACATTTTTGCATGTCAGTTCCATCCTGAAAAAAGCGGTAGGTATGGAGTTGAGATCTATCGCAACTGGTTTCAGGATTCCGCTAACAAATAATTTTTAAAATAAAATATGTCACAGGAATTAGAAATAAAATACGGGCTGCCACGCGAAGTGAAATTTTGCAAACGTTGCGTCATGTCAAATCAACGGCCAGTATCCGAAGTCGAGTTCAAGCATACAATTGCCACGAAAAAGAAAACAATGGCATTCGATGATGCAGGTATCTGCGATGCATGTCGCGCCAATGAACAAAAAGAAAAAATTGACTGGGACAAAAGAGAAAAAGAATTATTGGAGTTGCTCGATAAGTATAGAAGCAAAGATGGATCTTACGATTGTGTTGTTCCAGGCAGTGGCGGGAAAGACAGCGCCTTTCAGGCGCATATCCTGAAATATAAATATGGGATGAATCCATTAACCGTTACCTGGCCGCCAATCCTGTATACAGATTACGGCTATGAGAACTGGAAAAACTGGATAGACATTGGAGGTTTCGATAACCTGTCATTCAGAAGAAATGGAAAAGTGATGAAGCTTCTTACCAGGCTTGCCATTGAAAATTTGCTGCATCCATTTCAAACTTTCATGCTTGGTCAAAAAAACTTTGGCCCGAAGCTGGCTGCAAAATTTGGTATCCCTTTGGTTTTTTATGGTGAGAACGAAGCAGAATATGGGAACCCGATTGCAGATAATGCATCTTCTTTAAGAGATAAATCCTTTCATACTTTCAATAATATAGATGAATTATATCTGGGCGGTGTGTCTGTTAAAGAACTAAGAGAAAAATATGGAGTGAAGATTGCAGACTTAATGGCATTTTTACCAGCACCTGCTGATGAACTTGAAAAAGCAAACATTCAGGTTCATTATTTAGGATATTATTTGCGCTGGACGCCACAAGAGGTTTATTATTATGCAACAGAACACACTGGCTTTAAAGCAAGACCTTTTCGTACACAAGGCACATATAGCAAATACAATAGCATTGACGACAAGATCGATGACCTGCATTATTATACCACGTTCATAAAATTCGGTATTGGCCGGGCCACTTATGATGCTTCTCAGGAAATAAGAAATCATCATATCACCCGTGAAGAGGGACAAGCGCTTGTTAAAAAATTTGACGGCGAATTCCCTGATAAATATTTTGGCGATATCATGGATTATATAGGCATGAAACCTGAAAAATTTCATGAACTATGTAATGAATTCAGATCACCACACCTCTGGGGAAAACAAAACGGTGAATGGAAATTGAGGCATAATGTAAACGCAGAGGGTATAGATGATTAACTCCATATCAAAAATACAGGTGTTTAATATCTCTTTTGAGATTGACAAATTAGTCAGGCATTGATCATTAATCTTTCAAAAGATATAATTGAGGTTAATAGATTGCTTGCAGAAAATTGCAAAGCAGGCGAAGCTATTCTTGACCTTGCCGGGCTTGAAATAGTAAACTTCAACGATATTTTTAAATTAAAAGATATCGATCCTGATAGTGAAATAGAAGAAGCTGCAATAAAAAAGTATTCATCATTTGTTGCTGAAGCCAGTAAAATTAAACTCGGCAACAGACATGTTCGCGATTATGACTTATATGGGCTTCGGATTTTCTGGTTAACTCCTTTTGCTGAAAAGCATGAAAGCTACCATTGGGGCTTTTCATTTTTTGTAATAATCGAGCTGTTTGAAAAAAGAAAAGACTTATTTGAGAACGAATCTATTTTGATATTGCCGGAAGTATTTTTGCCTGCTCAGGATATTTTAACCAATCACTTCTTTAAACTATATTCAAGGAACTTAACAGTTAAAGCTGTCTCATCTGTTTCAAAACAAACTAACAGCAGCTTTATTACCAGCTTGTTCAAATCACTGATCATAAATCTTCGATTAAAAAAACAATTAATAGCGAAAAGAGGCAATAACATAAAATCATCCAATGTTTTTGTGTCTTTCTATCCGTTAAGCTGGAATTCATCTAACAAAACTGATTTTGAAATTGGAGAAATATATCAATACGCTCCTTCAAATGGCAAAAGCTATTTGCCTGCAATATATGGTCGGGATTTATCAGGGTTCAAGTGGGAAGAAGTAGAGGACGTTTATTTGAAAAGCTTTCCAGGTGTGATGGGTTTAGTGCTTCTTTATTTTCAAAAGTGCCTGCTTTCTTTTAAGATAAAAAAGATTCCTGATTACCTGATCAATGTAAACGGACTGAATATTTCATCAAGAGTTTTTAAAAATGAGATGAGCGAAGTTTTGTCAAACCCATATATCACGCTTAATTATTTATGGATAAGAAAATATTTTTCGATTAAAAAACAATGCAAGGTTTTTTATTCAAATGAGTTTTATTATGCGGGCAGAGTGGTAAGTGCCGCCATACGAAATTGTAACAATAATAAGATTATCGGTTTTGGTATACAGCATGGTCTGTTATTAAGCAACCTCACAGTTTATAAAATAACAGACACTGAACTGGAAGGCCAGGCTTCTGAAAACGATTCAATTCCAAGCCCTCAATATTTTTTAGTTTGGGGAAATTATTTTAAAAAGCTTTTTGATAGTGCCCACAAAGGAAATCAGGTGAAAACAGTTGTGACCGGCAACATGAGATATATAAAAGAAAAGGCCAAACTGGTAGAAACAACAGCCGCCAGCAGCAATAAAATAAAAATACTTTGGTGTACAACCTTGCCCCAATATTTTAAAGCCGAATACCAAATTATAGAACCGATTTTGAAAGCAAGGAATGATTATGAAATCACATTTCGATTGCACCCTGCAAAGCATATCGCAGAAGAAGATATCAGGGAATGGGTAGATGCAAAAATTTTTAAATGTGCAGATTTTTCTTCAGAAGATGACATCATGCAGGATATATTTGCCCACGACCTGATAGTTACAACTATTTTCAGCTCTACCTTTTTAGATGGGTTAGTGTGTGGCAAGAAAGTAGCCAGAATTATGACAAATTTTATCAAGGCTGATTTTACTGGAAAAAAAATTAAAAACCTTTTCGATATCAGTTCAGCTAATGATTTTGATAGTTTATTAAACTCATTGCTCAGTAATAATACATCTCCTGCCCAGAGCTTTGAAATGATGGTAGATGATTTTTGCTACCTGAAGGCAGATGTTTGGGATTCAATCTTAAAGAATGATAAAGCGGTGGCTTAAACATATCGCAATTGAAATTTATAAGGCAGGGAAAATAAATGAACAGACCGAAATATATCAGTCTTTCAGAAAGCAATTCGATATCCATGAATCTTTTCGATTTAACGGAGATAACATTTTGTTCTACAGTTTTGGGACTGGCAAAATAATATGTGGGGAAGGATCATATATTGGATCTCTATCAACCATTCAGGCATTTGATAAATGCACGGTGAAGATAGGAAAGGGCTGCAGTATCAGCTATAACGTACGAATGTATACTCAGTCTAGCGATGCTGATGAAGATTTTTCAAAAAAAAATATCAAAGAAAAGACTGGTGATATTATCATTGGTGATTTTGTATGGATTGGCGCGAACGTTTTTATTAACCCTGGAATAAACATTGGCAATAATTCAGTTATAGGAGCAAACTCTGTAGTCAGCCGCGATGTAGAGCCATATTCAATAGTTGGCGGGGTTCCTGCAAAATTGATAAGATATAAAAGGCTGTAATGTTTTTAAAAAAACTGTTTTCCCATACCCTTATTTATGCGCTTGGCCCACAAATACCGAAACTTGCTTCCATATTTGTTTTGCCCATTGTTACTAAGTATCTCACCGTAATAGATTATGGAGTATATGGAATAGTTACATCTTATTTAGGATTATTGTCAGGCTTCTCGGATCTTGGCTTTTCTGTGGTAATGGTCAATTCATTTTATCAATACCCAAAAAAATGGCAGATTGTCTGGAGGCAATTATTTTTTTACCTGCAGCTATGGTCTTTTGTTTACGCAATCATTATTTTCCCGATCATTTTCTTTACGCTACCTGCTGAAGCCAAGCCCAATCTTTGGATGATTTTTCTATTAAATAGCTTGCCTGCCTTTTTATTTACTCCCAGTATAACAATGGCAAGCCGATATTATCAATATGCTCAAAAACCGCTTTTCATGTCGATCGTTTCAGCAATTGTAGGAGTAATAACCTTATTGTTGAACTTGTTTACCATTGCATATCTGAAAATGGGGTATATGGGTTGGTTCATATCAACATTTGTAGGCACACTGGTTCAGTTTTTATTTTTTTTTTATCCTTTGTTCTTCAAGCACAAGCTTTATCCGATTCTTCGTTTCAGGAAACATTTTATTATCCCAAAGCTGAAGATATCATTGCCGATCATCCCCCACAATTATTCCGGTTATCTTTTGAACGTATCGGACAGGGTTGTGCTAAACACTTATCATGTGCCGATAAATAAGATCGGAGAGTATAATCTCGCGTATACTTATGCTAATTATTTTGATTTTTTCGGGAGCGCCTTGGGTATGGCCATCGGCCCATTGTATAATAAGTTTTTTGTGAAGAAAGATAAGGAATCAGAAAGCACAATATTTTCCATTACGCTTTGGCTGCAAATTTCATTTCTTTTAATTGGATTTGGAATCTCTCTCTGGTCAAAAGAGGTTTTTTCATTTCTTTTCTCCAACCCTGATTTTAAAACGCTTTACCCGCTGGCGATATTGATATTGATGGGCTATTGTTATAAACCTTATTATTGGTTTATTATAAGCAAATTTCAGTTTGCAGAAAAAACAGGCCAGTTCTGGAAAATTTCACTGGTTGCCGGAGTCCTCAATTTGTTGCTTAATCTTATTTTCATCCCATTTTACGGAATCTATGCTTCTGTTTTTGCAACCTTTATATCCTTAATGTATATGGGCTTTGCAGGCTTTTTTCTGAAGACATATCACAAGCTCAATGTTTCAAAACAACCTTACCGGCCTTTGTTAGTGATCACTGTCATTACCGCATTAACAGGTGTAGCTTATTTATTAAGAGATGTTAGCTTATGGGTGAAAATTCCTATTAGTTTCATAAGTGTTGCGATGTTTTTAATATATTCTAAAAAGATAAAACACATTTTTTACACTATCAGCTGATTCAACAAGCAGGTTTTAATTTGATATTAACATGAAGCAAGCGATAAAAAAACTATTCATAAAAGTATCTTCAATCGGAAATTATTTGTGGTTCGTTAAAGTTTTTGGGAAGAAAGGAGATTTAAACTTAAAGCAGGCAAATGTTTTTATCTTTTTTGAATTATTAGCCAAAGGGCCTGTCAATTTTATTCAAATCGGCGCCAACGATGGCGCAAAGAATGATCCTATCCATGAATATATAAAAAAATATAAATGGATCGGGATTCTTGTTGAGCCATTGCCTGAATTTTTCAAAAGGCTCCAAGAAAATTACAAAGGGCAGGATCAACTCACATTTGAAAATGTAGGTATCGGCGATAAAGATGGAGAGCTGAATTTTTATTTTATGCCTCCTGAATACAACGAGCCTGACTGGCTACAACAGATCGGTACATTCGATCGCCACTCGATTGAATTTAACCTCAATGCCTATCCGCAACTCATCAGCAAGATTGCTACTGAGAAAAAACCTTTGATGAGCTGGAAAACGCTTCTTGAAAAAAATAAGGTGCAGAAAATTGATTTATTGCTGATAGATGCCGAAGGCTTTGAATATGTGATACTGAAACAAATGGACGATTACCCTGTAAAGCCTTCTTACGTTTTTTTTGAATGGGGCTGCCTTGAAAAAGAAACACTTGATCTGCTGCTGGCCTTTCTAACAAAAAGAAATTATCAGATTTATTCATGCGGTAGTGATATACTGGCTGTGCTGAACAAATAACCCTGCAATTCATAATCCTAAAATATGGTGACTCATCAAATCGCAAAAGACAAGACATTGCTCATAACAGGTGGAACCGGGTCATTCGGTAATGCGGTGCTTCGGAAATTCCTTACAATGGGATTTAAGGAAATACGTGTGTTCAGCCGCGACGAAAAAAAACAGGACGACATGCGCCTCGAATATAAGAGTGATATCATCAAATATTATATCGGCGATGTGAGGGAATTCAGCAGCATCAATAATGCAACCATTGGTGTTGATTATATTTTTCATGCAGCAGCGCTCAAGCAGGTGCCTTCATGTGAATTTTATCCGATGGAAGCAGTCCGCACAAATATTCTTGGTGCGGAAAACCTATTGCAGGCTGCATGGCAAAACAATGTTCAAAAAGTGGTGGTGCTTAGCACTGATAAGGCAGTTTACCCGATCAATGTGATGGGCTTATCAAAATCCATGATGGAAAAACTGATGGTGGCAAAATCAAGATTGCTGAATGAATCCGGTAGAGTATTCTGCGCAACAAGATATGGCAATGTGATGGCATCACGTGGATCTGTGATACCGCTTTTCATCAAGCAGATCAAAGAAAAAAAACCGATCACCATCACAGAACCAAGCATGACGAGGTTTATGATGTCACTCGATCAGTCGGTGGAACTTGTAGAGTTTGCATTTGATAATGCGAAGCCTGGTGATATTTTCGTTCAGAAAGCTCCGGCCAGTACTGTTATTGATATTGCTGAAGCGCTCAAAAGTATTTTTAGTTCATCAGTAGATATTAAGATTATCGGCATCAGGCACGGCGAAAAAATTTATGAAACATTGTGTACCCGCGAAGAAATGTCGAAGGCTCAGGACCTCGGAAATTTTTACCGTATTCCGGCAGACGGCAGAGATTTGAATTATTCAAAATATTTTTCAGAGGGGGAAGAAACAGTGATGAAGGTGGAAGATTATAATTCAAACAACACAAGAAGACTTAACCTTGAAGAAACAAAACAACTTTTGCTGAAGCTTGATTATGTGCAGGCGGAATTAAATGGATAACATGAAAATTCTGGTAACAGGAGCTGATGGGTTCATTGCGAAGAACCTGCTGGTGCATCTCAGGCAAAAGCAGGAAATCAATGTAGTTGCTATCAACAGAACTGACAGCAAAGATGAACTGAAGAAGCATTTGACAGATGCCAATATCATTTTTCATTTGGCAGGCGTTAATCGCCCCAAAACAAATGATGCTTTTGAAACTGATAATAAAGAACTCACTTCTTTTATTGTTGAACAATTAGAGCAAAGAAAAAATTTCTACAAGCTCATATTTTCATCTTCCACGCAGGCGCTGCTTGACAATCCTTATGGGAAAAGCAAAAAAGAGGCCGAAGATTATATCAGGTCATTCGTGAAAAACGGGTCTGCTGTTATCTATCGCCTGCCCGGTGTTTTTGGAAAATGGTGCAAGCCGAATTATAATTCTGTTGTGGCTACATTTTGTTACAATGTTGCGCACCATTTGCCACTGCAGGTCAATGACCCAAACCATCTTCTCAAGATTGTGTATGTTGATGATGTGGTTCATTCATTGGTTAATCAACTGAACAAAAAAACAGAGGCTGGCAAAATTGTTGATGAAGAAGTTGGCACCGAATATCAAATCACACTTGGAAAACTTGCGCAGACGATAGAGTCATTTCAAACAAACCGGCAAACACTGTTTGTGCCTGATGTTGGCAATGCACTTGAAAAGGCATTGTACTCAACATGGCTCACTTACCTTCCTGAAAATGATTTTTCTTATAGCCTTGAATTAAAAACTGACAATCGCGGTTCTTTATTCGAACTTTTAAAAAGCAAAAACTCCGGTCAGATATTTATATCAACCACACTTCCGGGAATCACCAGAGGCAATCATTATCATCATACCAAAACAGAAAAATTTGTTGTGATACAGGGTGAAGGACTGATTCAATTTCGTTCTGTGCTTGGAAAAGATGTGATCGAATACAAAGTGAGTGGCATCAAGCCAACTGTTGTTGATATACCTCCCGGTTACACGCACAATATCACCAACACCGGAGATGAGATGATGGTTACTTTGTTTTGGGCGAATGAAGTGTTTGATGCGCAGCGCCCTGATACAACTTTCGAAAAAGTGTAATCAATAATATTCATGAAAAAACTAAAGGTTGTTACTGTT
Source organism: Puia sp. (assembly GCA_035295505.1). Taxonomy (GTDB): domain Bacteria; phylum Bacteroidota; class Bacteroidia; order Chitinophagales; family Chitinophagaceae; genus Puia. The sequence continues at coordinate 72,315 of DATGIX010000060.1, forward strand.
GTAGGAACAAGGCCGGAAATCATCAGGCTTTCGCGTGTTATTGCGAGCCTTGATGAAAGTAGCGCCATTGAGCATATACTTGTTCATACCGGTCAGAATTATGACTATGAGCTCAACCAGATTTTTTTTGAAGATATGGCCATTAGAAAACCTGATTATTTTCTCGAAGCAGCAGGAAAAAATCCTTCAGAAACAATTGGCCAGATTTTTATAAAGATTGATGAGGTGTTGAACAAAGAAAAGCCGGATGCTTTTCTTGTGCTGGGCGACACTAATAGTTGCCTTTGTGCTATACCCGCAAAGAAAAAACATATTCCTGTTTTTCACATGGAGGCTGGTAATCGTTGTTTCGATCAGCGTGTGCCCGAAGAGACAAACAGAAAAATTGTGGATCATATCAGCGACATCAATCTTACCTATTCTGATATCGCGAGAGAATATTTGTTGAGGGAAGGTGTTTCTCCGGATCGTGTTATCAAAACAGGAAGCCCGATGTTTGAGGTGTTGAATTATTATTTGCCGAAAATTGAAAGCTCGGATATATTAAATAAACTGGGATTGGAAAAGGGAAAATATTTTCTTGTTTCCTGTCATAGGGAAGAGAATGTGAACAGCGAGCGGAATTTCAAAAACCTGGTGAATGTGCTTCATGTAATCTGCGAAGCGTATAAATTTCCTGTCATTGTATCTACCCACCCGCGAACATGGAAGGTGATGCAGGAAAGCAATGTTGCTCTTCCGTCACTTGTGCAATTAGCAAAACCTTTTGGTTTCAGTGATTACAATGCATTGCAGATTTCAGCGAAAGCCGTGCTGTCTGACAGCGGCACAATATCGGAAGAGTCATCTATCCTCAATTTTCCGGCGTTGAATATCCGGGAAGCACATGAGCGCCCCGAAGCAATGGAAGAAGCATCTGTGATGATGGTTGGTCTGCATGCAGAAAGAATATTGCAAGGCATATCCCTGCTTGATCAGCAAAAAAGCGAAACGAGAAAATTTCGCCTCGTGAGCGATTACTCCATGCCAAATGTATCTGACAAAGTTGTTCGTATCATTATATCTTATACAGATTATGTGAAGCGAACAGTATGGCAGGAAAATCAATAAAGCATCGTGTATGATTCGCCTTACTCCGGCAATCGATCTTCAATATACCTGCCCATCGTGCAAAAATATTTTTGAACCAGGCGATTGGCATATTACCGGCATGCATAGCATGTGCTCGGGAACATGCCAGTCATGCGGCAAAGAATTTTTTATGGAAATGCCTGTTAATGCCGGGCTTTTCTATCCCGGAATGTTAGATGCAGCGACGGGAGAAAGATGCGATGAACTTCCATTTGATAATTGGTATTTAAGCGGTCTTGTTGAAGCCTATAAAAAAAGGAAAGATTATGCTGTAGATTTTAAGGTTGAAAAAAACAGAGAGTTGACAAGGCCCGGTATTTTAATATTGAATACTATTGACGGCACTTACGGTCATGCTTTGTTCGAATTGCTAAACGCTTCTTATTATCTGAAAAATCCGGATACAGATCTGATTATATTGGTGCAAAAAAATATGAGGTGGCTGGTGCCTGCAGGAGCAGCTCAGGTGTGGACAGCAGATATTTCTTTTTCAAAAGCAGGAGACTGGAATAACTGGCTGGCCAACAGAATAAAAAAAGAACTTCCGGAACATAAAAATATTTTCATCTGCAGGTCATTTGTGCAGGCAGATTCTTCTGATTATGAAATTCAGGATTACACAGGAGTTCAGCCATTTCCTCTCGAGGAATGGGATGAACGTCTTGAAAAGCCTACTGTAACTTTTGTATGGAGGACCGACAGGTTTTGGAAACCTGTTTTGCCGAAGGCCATCAACAATCGCATTACAAGGAAAATTGCTCCCAGGACAATCACAAAACTTAAGAACAATCTTGAGTTCAAATGGATCTTGCGATTTTCGGAAGAGCTGCGCAAGGTTGTGCCCAATCTTGATTTTGCAATTGCCGGTATGGATGATAGAAAATATGAACTGCCATCATGGATTAAAGATTTCAGATATCCATCTCATGAAGATGATACTGCAAAATTGCAATGCGAGCGCTATGCGCAAAGTCATGTTGTAATTGGCTGCAATGGATCTTCGCTCGTTCTGCCCGGCTGCCATTCGGGTGCGATGATCAACATCATTCCCGGTGAGCAATGGGCAGTATCAGCAGGAACATTTCCGTTTCGCATTACGAGCATTGGCGATACACATTTCCGTTATGTGATGGTTCCCGGCCAGGCATCCTTGAAAAATATTATTTCAATTCTTGTATCTATACTTAGAGACAGATCGTTGATATTACTTCATACATCAAAACCATGGAGAGACCATGAAGCGAGGCTGGATCATTTTGCATGGTCCAGGTTTAGAGAGCAGTCTTATCATGTTGCTACAAACTTCAACTCTTCAGAAGGGCTGATAACAATGGGCAGAAAAAAGCCAGCGCAAAAATGATAGCAATTATTGATTATGGTGTTGGCAATCTCACTTCTATTCAGAACATGCTGAAAAAGGCAGGTCATGAAGGGCTGATTACCGGACAGAAAGATGAGATTGAAAAATCGGAAAGAATAATTTTGCCCGGCATGGGACATTTCGACAACTGCATGCAAAAATTTAATCAGTCAGCGTTAAGGCCCGTTGTTGAAAAATTAGTGTTTGAAAAAAAAATACCTGTTTTGGGGATTTGTGTGGGGCTGCAAATGTTCATGCGCTCGAGTGAAGAAGGCAAAGAACCCGGCATGAAATGGATTGAAGGAGAAACCATCAGATTTAAAAAAGAAAAACTTTCAGATGGCCAAAAAATCCCAAACATGGGATGGCTGGAAGTGAAACAACAAAAGCCATCTCGCCTGCTTGAAGGATTGAACGATGCGCGTTTTTATTTTGCTCATTCTTTTCATGTTGCTCCTGATGATATGAAAAATGAATTGCTGGAAGCACAGTATGGATATTTTTTTTCTGCAGCTCTGGAACATGAAAACATTTTAGGTGTGCAGTTTCATCCTGAAAAAAGCCATCGTTTTGGCATGCAGCTTTTAAAAAATTTTGCTGAAAATTATTAATGCGAAGAGTAAGGGTCATCCCCGTTTTATTGTTGCATAAAGGAGGACTTGTTAAATCTGTCAGGTTCAAAAATTATAAATACGTCGGCGATCCAATCAATGCCGTAAAGATTTTTAATGAAAAAGAAATTGATGAGATTGCAGTGATTGATATTGATGCAACGCGTGAAAAGAGGGCTGTGAATATTCAAAAGATAAAAGAAATTGCAGGCGAAGCATTTATTCCTTTGGCATACGGGGGAGGTATCAGTCATATTAATGAAGTAAAAGAATTGTTTTACATCGGAGTCGAGAAAGTGGTGCTCAACTATAATGCTGTTCATAAACCTGAATTAATTACGGAAGCAGCAAGCCTTGTTGGAAGTCAAAGTGTGGTGGTATCCATCGATGTTAAAAAAAACCTGTTTGGCAAATATCAGGTTTGCATTAATAATGCTTCTGAAAACACGCGGCTGGATCCTGTAGCGTTTGCAAAGAAAATGCAGGACGTTGGCGCCGGAGAAATATTTCTCAACTCCGTTGACAAAGATGGGACTTACGGAGGTTATGATCTTGAGCTCATCAAAAAAGTGAGCAGTGTTTTGAGCATACCTTTGATAGCTTGCGGCGGAGCGGGCAATATGGATGATTTTACCGGAGCTGTAAAAAACGGTGCTTCGGCAGTTGCGGCAGGAAGTATGTTTGTTTTTCAAAGACCGCATCAGGCCGTATTAATAAGTTATCCGGGGCAGCAGGAATTAAAAGAAAAATTTTTTTCAAAAATTGAATAGCGATATCAGAAAACATGGTGTTATCTAAAGAAGATATTAATTACAGGCAATGCTCGCTAACAGTAATGGATAATATTGCTGATCCTGATATCACTTTTGACAGCTCGGGAGTCTGCAATTATTATTATGACTACAAAAAAACTGCGGAAGGTCTTTATCATGGCGAAGAAGCTGAAAAAAAATTAGCAGCACTGGTTGAAAAAATTAAAAATGACGGAAAGGATAAACGTTATGACTGCCTGATTGGCCTCAGCGGCGGAGTAGACAGCACATACGTTGCATATCTGGTGAAACAATTGGGATTGCGGCCACTGGCTGTTCATCTAGATAATGGATGGAACTCGGAGCTTGCAGTAAAAAATGTGGAGAATGTCATCACCAAACTTGGATTTGATTTATATACGCTTGTTGTTAACTGGGAAGAATTTAAAGATATACAGCTTGCATATCTGCGTGCATCGGTGGTGGATATTGAAGTTGTTTCTGATCACGCCATTTTTGCAACCATGTATAAGTTGGCGAAGCAGCATAAAACGGGATATATCATCAGCGGAACAAATGTGGTTACAGAACATATCATGCCACCAAGCTGGTTATACCAAAAAATGGATTTCAAAAACCTTAAAGATATTCATGACAAGTTTGGAAAACAGAAGCTGAAAACTTATCCCACTTTTGATTTTAAAAAGCATGTGTATTATTCTGCGATCTTAAGGCTCAACCCTATTTCAATTTTGAATTATGTTCCTTACAATAAAAAAGAAATCAAAGAGGTGATAAAAAAGGAACTGGGTTGGAGGGATTATGGCGGCAAGCATTATGAGTCTATTTTCACAAAATTCTATCAGGCATATATACTTCCTGAAAAATTTAAGATTGACAAGCGCAAGGCCCATCTTTCAACATTGATATGTTCTGAACAGATGACAAAAGAAGAAGCGCTTAAAGAACTTGAGCTACCATTATATCCCGCAAACGAATTGAAAGCAGACAAAGAATATGTGCTGAAAAAATTTGGCCTCACTGAAAAAGAATTTGAAGATATCATGAAGCTGCCGATTAAAAAACATTCAGATTTTAAAACGGACAAGCACCTGAAAGAAGCTTACATGAACCTGCTGCGGAAAACAGAGCCGATAAGAAAAGCAGTAAAAAATAAATTATTAAGATGAGCAAAGTTTTTCAATTCGCCATCATCGGTTGCGGCCGTATTGCGCAAAGGCACGCCGAGCATATCAACAAACAAGGCAAATTGGTAGCCGTGTGTGATGTTGATGTTGAAAAAGCAAAATCATTAGCAGAAAAATATCATGCTGCATATTATGACAGCGTAGAAAAATTGTTACAAGGCCCCGAAAAGCCCGATGTGATTGCGGTTTGCAGCCCGAATGGACTGCATGCTTTGCATTCGATTCAGGCATTGAAAGCAGGGTTTCATGTGCTTTGTGAAAAGCCAATGGCTCTGACTGTTCAGGACTGTGGCGAAATGATCAGTGCTGCTGAAAGAGCTAATAAAAGATTGTTCATTGTAAAACAAAATCGGTTTAACCCACCTGTTGCTGAGGTAAAAAAAATAATTGAGGAAGGCAGGCTTGGAAAGATTTTCAGTGTTCAGTTGAATTGTTTTTGGAACAGGAACAATGAATATTATCATAATTCATGGAAGGGCACGAAAGATCTGGATGGTGGAACGCTATTCACGCAATTCAGTCATTTTATCGATCTGCTTTTTTGGATGATCGGAGACATCAAAGATGTAAAAGCATATACAAGCAATTATCATCACAGGGGAATTATTGATTTTGAAGATACCGGCGTTGTGAGCCTGAAATTTTATAATGGCGCAATCGGCACGATCAATTATACAGTGAACAGCTTTCAAAAAAATATGGAAGGTTCACTGACTATTTTTGGAGAAAAGGGAGTTGTGAAAATTGGCGGTCAATATTTAAATGAACTCGAATATCAAAGTATTGAAGGTTATAAAATTGAAAATCTTCCACCGGGCAACCCGCCAAATAATTATGGTCAATATCAGGGGTCGATGAGCAACCATGACAAGGTTTATCAAAATGTGATTGAAGTTCTTGGCGGAAGTGGCGTCATTGCAACAAACGGTTTTGAGGGATTGAAAACAGTTGAGATTATCGATAAAATTTATTCAAGCGCCGAACATCCATGAAACCAAAATTCAGGAATGCTGCTGTAACAGATGATGTTGTTGTCGGAGAAAACGTAACTATTATTAATCCCGTAAATTTATATGGATGCACTATTGGAGATAATAGTTTTATCGGACCATTTGTAGAAATACAGCGGAATGCAAAAGTTGGCAGCAACTGTAAAATTCAATCTCACTCTTTTATATGCGAGCTTGTGATCATTGGCAATAACTGTTTCATTGGTCATGGAGTGATGTTCATCAATGATTTGTTCTCAGAAGGAAAACCGGCGGGCGGAGATCAATCAAAATGGAAAACCACTCAAATTGGCAATCATGTTTCTATTGGTTCAAATGCAACTATTTTGCCTGTATCAATTTGCGATGGCGCTGTGATTGGAGCTGGAGCCGTTGTAACAAAAAACATTACCGAAAGGGGGGTATATGCAGGCAACCCTGCAAAACTCATCCGCTCTATTGAAGTAAAGTAACATTGCGATCATGAAAATACCTTTTGTTGATTTAAGATCTCAATATCTAAGCATCAAAAAAGAAATTGATTCGGCGATTGAGAAAGTGATTGATGAAACTGCTTTTATCGGGGGGCATTTTGTGCAGGAGTTTGAAAAAAATTTCGCAGATATATACGGCGTGAAAAAAGTTGTTGCGTGTGGCAATGGCACTGACACTTTATTTATTTTAATGAAGATGCTTGGCATTGGTGATGGTGATGAAGTTATTACTCCTGCCAATAGCTGGATATCCAGCTCAGAAACAATTACACAAACTGGTGCCAGACCGGTTTTTATTGACGTACATCCTTATTATTTCAGCATGGATGAAACGCAGATTGAAAATAAAATAACAGAAAAGACAAAAGCAATAATAGCTGTTCATTTACAAGGCCAGATGTGTGATATCGAAAAAATAAAAACCATCTGCGATAAGCATCATCTGTATTTGATAGAAGATTGTGCGCAGTCTCATTTCTCAGAATTCAAGAGCAAGCGTGCCGGTTTATTTGGGATTGCGGGATCATTCAGTTTTTATCCGGGCAAAAATTTAGGCGCTTATGGAGATGCCGGTTGCATCATCACAAATGATGATGCATTAGCTGACAAATGCAAAATGTATGCACGTCATGGAGCGCTGATAAAACATGAACATGAAGTAGAAGGGATCAACAGCCGCATGGATGGTTTGCAGGCAGCTATATTAAGCGCGAAGCTTCCTTATATTTTAGAATGGACGGAGAAAAGAATCAGCAATGCTTCATTATACAATAAATATCTGGCAGACATTGACGAAATTATTTTACCTCAGATAAGGCCTGAAACAAAACACACTTATCATTTATATGTGATACGGGCGCAAAAGAGAAATGAGTTAATGCAATATTTGAAAAGCAAAGGCATTGAAACTGCTCTTCATTATCCAAAAGTGCTCCCCAATTTGCCTGCATATAAATATCTTAATCATAAACCTTCCGATTTTCCAGTTGCGATACAACTAGAAAAAGAAATTCTGTCGTTGCCAATGTATCCGGAAATGACAGAAGAAATGATCAGCTATGTGGCAGATGCTATAAAGTCTTTTATGAAAAATAACTACGCGAAGAAATACAATGCAGACGCTGTGCAATAAAACTATCTTACTGATATCGCCACAGCTTTGGGGAAATATGTTCATATCAAAACATCATTATGCAATAGAGCTTGCCAAAAGAGGGAACACTGTTTTTTTTTTGAATCCTCCTGATAATCATAAATTCAGTTTGTCAGGCAAATCGAAACGCATAAAAATTGAGCAATCCAAGGAACATGCTGATTTGTATTTGATCTCGCACCAACTATATTTTCCTTATTTGCTGAAATTCCATATCAAGCCTGTTTTTGATTTGCTGATGAAAAAACATGTAGGCGATATTTTGAAATCAATAAAAAAAAAGGTTGATATAATCTGGTCATTCGATCTTGGCAATTTATATCTGTTGGATTTTTTTGGCAGGAAGCCATACAAAATATTTCATCCGGTGGATGAGCCCATGGACACAAATGCTATTGCTTCAGCAAAAGGGAGCGACATTATTTTTTCAGTGACGAATGAGATACTTGAAAAATATACAGCTTTTGATGTGCCTAAACATTTTATTAATCATGGTGTGCAGGAAGTTTTTTTTGATGATGCATTGCAAATAAAAAACAATGATAAAATTCATGTCGGCTTATCGGGCAATTTACTTCGGCCTGATATCGATCGGAATATTTTGCTGACCATCATTGATCAAAACCCGGAAATTATTTTTGATTTGTTTGGCAGCTATAAAACAATACAGTCAAATATCGGAGGAAGCGAAGATGAGGCATCAGATAAATTTTTACATGATTTGAAAGCTCATAATAATGTGGTGCTGCACGGTGTGCTTGGGACAAAAGACTTATCCGCGGCATTGTCTCAAATGGATTGTTTCCTGATTTGTTATGATGTGAAGAAAGATCAAAGCAAAGGCACGAACTATCATAAAATAATGGAATACCTGAGCAAAGGAAAGATCATCATTTCAAACAATGTTACAACTTACAAAAATAGACCCGACCTGGTGCAGATGGCAACGTCGCGTGAAGACAATAACGAATTGCCTCAATTGTTTAAAGAAACAATAAATTGTATTCAAAAGCACAACGCTATTTTGATGCAACAGCAAAGAATTGATTTTGCAAAACAAAACACCTATGAAAAGCAGATTGAAAGAATTGAAGGTCTTTTAAACAAAACAGTGTAAAACTTGAGCATGAAAAGTTTATATGTACAATATGGATGTGGGCTGTCAGCACCTGAACAGTGGGTGAACTTTGATGCATCACCAACATTGAGAGTACAAAAGACTCCTCTTCTGGGCACGATCTTAAAAAAAAGATTGAACACTATATTCCCATCAAATGTTCGTTATGGCGATATTATAAAAGGCTTGCCGGTAGATGAAAATTCATGTGACGGAATTTATTGCTCTCACACGCTGGAGCATCTGGCTTTGGCTGATCTAAGGGCTGCCTTAAAAAATACTTATAAACTATTAAAGCCTTCAGGAATTTTTAGATGTGTTGTGCCTGATCTGGAATTTTCTGCAAGGGAATATGTAAAAGCATTGGATAAAGGAGATAATCAGGGCAGCATGGAATTTATGAGGACTACTCTATTAGGAATCGAAGAAAGGCCAAGAGGCGCAAAAGGGTTTTTCACATCTTTCATGGGCAATTCTCACCATCTTTGGATGTGGGATAAATTTTCTCTTGCCAATGAGCTTAGCCAGGCAGGCTTCAGGAATATCAGGTTTTGTGCATTCAACGATTCCAAAGATGACATGTTCAGGCTGGTAGAAGAAAAAAGCCGTTTTGAAAATGCTGCGGCTCTTGAATGCAGCAAATAAGCTTCACAAGTTTTTTGTTTTTAAAAATACTCGAAAATGAAAGTGCTCATCTTAGCCGGCGGTTTCGGTACACGTCTCAGCGAAGAAACTGATGTAAGGCCTAAGCCAATGGCTGACATAGGAGGCAAGCCAATTCTCTGGCATATCATGAAAATATATTCTCATTATGGCTTCAATGATTTTGTTGTGCTCCTTGGTTATAAAGGCTATTACATCAAAGAATATTTTGCGAATTATTTTTTGCATCAGAGCGATATCACCATTGATCTCAGCAGTAACAAACTTGAAGTGCATAATAATTCATCTGAGCCCTGGCGAGTAACACTTTTGGATACCGGTCTTCATACTATGACAGGAGGGCGTATTAAAAGAGCAAAAAATTATGTGAACAATGAAACATTTTTTTTGACCTATGGTGATGGAGTGTCGGACGTTGATATTCCTAAGCTGCTCGATTTTCACAAAAAGCATGGCAAATCTGTCACTATCACTTCAGTTCAACCGGAGGGGAAATTCGGTGCTTTGGAAATAGGAAATGATAACAATGTTTCTTCATTCATGGAAAAACCGAAAGGAGATGGAAGCTGGATAAACGGAGGTTTTTTTGTGTGCAACCCTGAAATATTTGATTATATAGAAGACGATCATACCATATTTGAAAAAGAACCTATTGAAAAGCTTTCAGCGGCCGGGGAAGTATATACTTTCAAGCATAATGGCTTCTGGAAATGCATGGATACTTTGAGAGATAAAACCCAGCTCAATAATCTTTGGGACAGCAATAATGCAAAATGGAAAATCTGGAAATAGGAATGTTTAAAAAAATTTATTCAGGAAAGAAAGTCCTCATCACAGGCAACACTGGTTTTAAAGGCTCATGGCTCAGCGCATGGCTTCTTCAGCTAGATGCAAAAGTATATGGTATCTCTATTGACATACCAACAAAACCTTCCATATTCGAAGCATTAGAGCTTGAAAAAAAAGTTGTTCATCATTATGCTGATATCAATGATCTTGATGAAATGAAAAAAATCATTTCAGATATCCAACCTGATTTTTTATTTCATTTGGCTGCTCAACCTATCGTCAGCCTATCTTACACTAACCCGGTTCAAACATTTCAAACGAATGTGATTGGCACTGCAAACATACTTGAAGCTTTGAGGCTCTCTAATCATCCATGCACAGCTATTATCATTTCAAGTGATAAATGCTATGAAAATATTGAGTGGCTTTGGGGTTATAAAGAAACAGATCATCTTGGTGGCAAAGATCCTTACAGCGCATCGAAAGGCGCTTGTGAAGTGGTCGTTCATTCATATTATCATTCATTTTTTAAGAATAGCGAGTCGAAAGTGAGGATTGTGTCTGCGCGATCTGGAAATGTGATTGGTGGTGGAGACTGGTCTCCAAACAGATTAATACCTGATTGCATCAAAGCGTGGCAATCAAATCAAAAAGCAGAAATACGACATCCTGATTCTGTTCGCCCATGGCAACACGTGCTCGAACCGCTAAGCGGTTATCTTTCTTTAGGTCAGGTTTTACACGAGGATGTTTCTAAAAACGGAGAGCCTTATAATTTCGGTCCATCATCATCTGAATCATACACTGTTCTTGAAATGCTCAGCGAGCTGAGCAGTCATTGGGATAAAAAAAATCACGACGGTAGTTTTTTTGTTGACAAGAAAAAAAGTTTCTATGAAGCTTCTGTCTTGAAATTAAATTGCGACAAAGCAACTGATCAGCTTAAGTGGAGACCGACACTTGAGTTTGGGACTGCGGTAGAATTAACCGCATCGTGGTATAAAGCTTTCTACGAAGGCAAAAAAAATATGTATTCCTTCACAAGCTCGCAGATTGATGAATACACTTCATTGGCAGCAAAGAAGAATTTATCATGGGCACATCCGTAAAATCCGGTCGTCTTTCTTCATGCATTAATTTTTCAACACACACGCAGATACAGATAGTTTGAACTCAAAAAATAAACTGGTCTTTTTTCTAAGCCATCCCATTCAATATATATCACCTTTGCTTAAAGAACTGAACAGGGAATTTGATCTGCATGTTTATTATTTTTCTGATGCAAGCATAAAAGGCGGTATGGACAAGGGTTTTGGACAAAATATAAAATGGGATGTTCCGCTGCTCGAAGGATATAACTATACATTTATTAAAAATTATTCATCCCGCAAATCACTTTCCAATAAGTTATTTGATTTGTTCAATCCTTCAGCAGTAAAAGTTTTGTTTAAAAGCCCGTCTAAGATTTTTATATTGAACGGATGGGCTTATTTATCAGATCTGATTGTCATTTTCACTGCAAAAATTTTTGGAAAAAAAATCTGGCTGAGAGCTGAAAATCCTTTGTCTCAGGAAACTGGCAAAAGCCGTATTAAGGTTTTTATCAAGAAAATATTTTTGCAACATTTTTTATTTAAATTTTTTGTGCACAGGTTTTTATATATAGGAACGCAAAACAAACTTTTTTTTAAGTATTACGGAGTAGCCGAAGACAAGCTGGTTTATACGCCTTATTCGGTAGATAATTCATCTTTTGATGTACAATACCAATCTTTGAGGGATAAGAAAGAAGACACGAAAGCATTGCTTAATATTCCGACTGGAAAAAAAATTGTTTTGTTTTCAGGCAAATACATAGAAAAAAAAAGACCGCTTGATTTATTGAAAGCTGTTCATGCATTGAACGATGAATCAGTTCTGTTGGTGATGATGGGGGATGGAGCTTTGAGGAGTGAAATGGAAGACTACATTAATGCAAACAAGATGAATAATGTGATCCTTACAGGTTTCGTCAATCAAAGTCTTGTTCCGAAATATTATTCCATTGCGGATCTGTTTGTGATGTGTTCCGGCAGTGGCGAAACCTGGGGCTTATCTGTGAATGAGGCAATGAATTTTGCTTTGCCGGTTATTATTTCATCTACATCGGGATGCAGCTCTGATTTGGTAGAGCACGGAAAAAACGGATTTATTTTCGAAGAAGGCAATATTGATGAATTGATAAAATGTCTTAGAGGTTTTCTATATGATGATGTTTTTAGAAAATCCTCCGGTGAGCTTTCAAAAGGAATAGTGCAGGATTATTCAATTCAAAAAATTGTAAAAAACCTGGAAGTTGCTGTTAATGAAACATTGTAATCATGATGAAGAAGTACGCAGATAATTTTTGTGATATCATCGTGCAAGCACAACTGTAAATTGACCAAGGTATTAATATTAGGTAGCTCAGGATTTGCAGGCAGAAATATTGCAGAAAAGATTTCTGAAAATTTTTGTGTTGTGAAAACTTCACGCAAGCGTTCCTTTGATAATGACACGGTGTATTTTGATTTTTTTGACTCAGGTTCATGGATCAATATTATTAATGAGTCGCCTGATGTTATCATTAACGCTGCTGCTTATGGTGTCGTGAAACTGCAAACAGATCTGGACACGATGTATAAGACAAATTATTTTCTGGCCTGTGATTTGTTTGATTACCTGTATAGCAATGGATGCAATGCTTATTGGCTGCAGCTCGGCACTGCTTTTGAATATGATCTTTCTGCACAGCATATTAATGAAGAAAGCCCATGCATTCCAAAAACTCATTATGGCATTTCAAAATTGATGATGAGCAATTATTTGCTGAGCAAAGCAAAACAAGGTACGTTTAGCATTTTCAGGCCTTTTGGAATGTTTGGGAAATACGAAGACGACAGTAAATTTTTTCCTTTTTTGATAAATGCTCAGAAAACAAGTTCACCAATCGAGTTGAGTGCAGGTACACAAAAAAGAGATTATATCTATGTGGGAGATTTAGGGCGCTTCATTAATGAATTGCTCATTAAAAAAGAAATCAGAAATATTCCATCGGTACTTAATATAGGCCGTGGCGAAGCAATTTCATTTCGTGCGTATGCATCGATACTTCAAACCATGTTTCCATCTTTCAATGCCACGCTTTGGCAATGGGGCAAATTAAATTTCAGGGCAGGCGAATCTGAGATGTTTTATTCCGCATCTGAGAAAGCCGCTAAACTTGGATTTATTAATTCCAATCTTGAAGAGTCGTTCAAGGAAACCGTACAATATTATCTTTTAAAATAAACGAGATGCAATCGTACCTGCTATGTCACTAAAAGATAAAATAAGAATTATTGACCGCAAACTGCTTCCCGACTCAAGGGGATGGTTTTTAAAAACATTGAATGGCTTTGAAGAATTTCTTTCTGAAAAAGTTGGGGAAATTTATATGACCATGGCTTCTCCTTCTGAGTGGCGAGCAAATCATTATCATAATAAAGCAAATGAATGGTTTACGGTGTTTGCAGGGAAAGCAAAAATGATTTTAGAAGACATTGAAACAAAAGAAAGGATGGAGCTTGTATTAGATGCTTCTGCACCAAAAACAATATTTGTTCCTGTGCGAATTGCGCATGTGTTCATCAACATCAGTGAAAGCGAGCCCATGATGTTGATTGCATATGCAAGTGAAACTTACGATCCTTCAGACACTTGCATTTACAACCTGGTTGATTAATATGGAGTTTAATAAAATAATTCTTTGCACTGAAGCGCCAAAAAACACCGGGCTCGCATATTATTATTACCTCGCATTCAGAGATATTTTATCGGATGAAAAAGTTGTGTTGATTGATGAAGGAGACAGACGTTATGAGGCATCGCTCATTTCACGGGCTCAGAGAAAGCTCAATTACCTGCGTGGCAAAAGCTCAGTTGAAAAAATGAACCAGATACTTGAGAGCTGTGATGAATCTGGAAAAAATATTGTCATCCTATTCAACACTGCAAATATCAGGCTTGAAGAAATAAAAAAACTTTCTGAAAAGAAATATATTTATCTGATACATCTTTTGTCAGACAGCCCTTATGGAATGTATCCTTCCCGCATGCAGCTTACATTTCAGAGCCTGCCGCTATTTCACATGGTATGCATTTTTGCAAAAGCTTTGGTTCCCGTGCTGTATCAGATGGGTGCATCAAGAGTTGAAAGAGTACCTTTTGGTTTTTGCAAATACACCCATCTCATTGCAGAAAATGCAAGCGAGCCTGAATTGCCAAACAGCGTCTATTATTTTGGAACATGGACACCTGTTATCGAAGATTGGCTGGTAAATTTGAAAGGTTTTGAT
>DATGIX010000061.1:0-38318 GCA_035295505.1 Puia sp.
CAAATATCTTATAAATAATTATGCCGAAGAGCCCGTAATTGCCAATGGCAGTGTTCAATTGAAACCATGGCAGTCAGTAGTGATAAAATTGAAATAGCATCATTTTTTAAAATGAATAAGATACTCTGCATCGGCGAAGCATTGATCGATATGATCTGCACAGACAAAGGCAAATCATTATCGCAAGGACAAAATTTTTTAAAGAAACCTGGCGGCGCTCCTACCAATGTAGCGGCAGCAATTGCTGCATTAGGAGGATCAGTTGAACTTGCTGCAAAAGTTGGTAACGATCCTTTTGGCAAACAACTCATCGACGTGATGCAGGAATTTGGTGTTGCCACAAAATGGATGCTGCTCGATAATAAATATTTCACCACGTTTGCTTTTGTTTCACTAATGGAAGATGGCGAACGTGATTTTGTTTTTAACCGCGGCGCTGATGGTGAATTGACAAGGCATGAAGTAGAAAATATTCCCCTCGAAGAATTTTCCATTATTCACTTCGGATCAGCTACCGCATTTTTACACGGGCCGTTGCAGGTAGCGTATGAAAGCCTTTTGCAAAAAGCGTTGCAGCAAAATATTTTCATCAGCTTCGATCCGAATTATCGTCATCTTTTGTTTAAAAATAATAAGCAATCCTTTATCGATCAATCGTGGAATTTTTTACAAAGCTGTCATTTCTTTAAGGTCAGCGACGAAGAAGCAATGCTTATCACCGGCAAAGCAACTTTGGAAGATGCAACAGCATCATTATTGGAAAAAACAAAAGCTGTATTTGCTATCACACTCGGAAAAGACGGAACCTTGCTCGGTGCAAATAATACTACAACAATAGTTGAAAGCATTCCGGTGAAACCCGTCGACACAACTGGCGCCGGTGATGCATTTGTGGGTGCTGTATTATACCAATTAAGCAATATGAACGTTTCAGATATCCAGCATTTGCCATTGGAGAAATGGAAAGAGATTGTTGCCAATGCAAATAAAGCCGGCGCACGCACCTGCGAATATCTCGGAGCGATGGAAGCGTTCAAGCATTTGAGCAATGATATCTTTAAGTAGTCATCGGTTAGCAGTCGTCAGTCAGCAGCAAAAACTTCAACTTCATAATGAATGATTGAAATTAAGCAACCGGCAACCATTAACTGAAAACCGAAAACCAACATGTACAACCAACGACTTCATCAACAGATCAACTCCATTCTTCCGAAATCCGGCATTGATATCAATGGAAAAGACAATTCTTTTTATGCACGTTTTGTTTCCAATGCTGATGCGATCCATTCATTATACAAAGAATTGTATGGTGAAAATGAAAAAAGCAATGAGTCCTTTAAAGAATTATTGCAAACAGTATTAAGTGCTCATATCAATCGTTCTGCTTCTTTAAAACAAAGAGATGCTGCAAAAGACGAACAATGGTTTTTAAGCAACGAGATAACAGGAATGAGTTTGTATGTAGATCGTTTTTGCGGTAACCTTGAAAATCTTGCCGACAAAATTGATTACTTCAAAAAACTCGGCGTTAGTTTTTTGCACCTGATGCCGGTTTTTGAAAGCCCGCAAGGCGAAAGCGATGGCGGTTACGCAGTTTCGGATTTCAGAAAAGTAGATGAACGTTTCGGTTCGTTGGAAGACCTCAAAAATCTGCAGGAGAAAATGAGCGCAGAGAATATGTATTTGATGATCGACATTGTTCTTAACCACACTTCTCAAAAACACGAATGGGCTGAAAAAGCAAAACATGGCGACAAAAAATACCAGCATTATTATTACATGTACGACGACAGGCTTGTTCCCGATGCTTTTGAACAAACAATGCCTGAAATATTTCCGGAAAGTTCACCAGGAAGTTTTACGTATGTGCATGACTGTGAGAAATGGGTGATGACTGTTTTTCACGATTACCAATGGGATTTAAATTATACCAATCCTGAAGTATTGCTGGAAATGCTGGAGAATATTTTTTTCTATGCAAATCTTGGAGTAGATATCCTTCGCATCGATGCGCCGGCATTTATCTGGAAACAGATCGGGACGACTTGCCAAAATCTTCCGCAGGCACATACCATTCTCCGATTGATAAAACAATGTGTGCTGGTTGCTGCGCCGGGCATGGCTTTGCTCGGAGAAGCCATTGTTGCCCCTGCAGCTATCATGAAATATTTTGGTACGGATGAATACACAGCCAAAGAATGTGATGTGGCGTACAATGCAACCCACATGGCTTTGCAATGGGATGCACTAGCAACAGGAAACATAAAAGTGATGCTTGCTGCACAACATGAAATTTTGAAAAAACCTTTCGGAACCACATGGATCAGTTATACACGTTGCCATGATGATATTGGTTTGGGTTATGATGATTACATGATCGAGCAGGCAGGTTTCAATGCGTATGAGCACAGAAGGTTTTTGAAAGAATATTATTCCGGCAATTATTACAGCTCGCCTGCAACAGGCGCATTGTTTTCCGTGAACCCAAAAACACAGGATGCACGCATCAGCGGATCGCTGGCATCATTATGCGGATTGGAAAAAGCATTATCGGAAAAAAATGATCGTGCGATTGAAATTTCCATTCGTAAAATTATCCTGATGCAGGCACATAGTTTTTTTATCGGAGGAATACCCATGATCTTTTACGGAGATGAAGTGGGTTATACGAATGATTATTCTTACCTCAATGATCCGGGAAAAAGTTATGACAACCGCTGGATGCACCGCCCCATCATCGATTGGCAGAAAAATAAAAATATTGATGTAGAAGGAACGGTAGAGCAAAAAGTATTTTCATCTACACAAAAACTCATCAGCATACGAAAAAAACTTTCTGTTGTAGCGGATAAAAAAAATCTCACCTGGCTCACGCCGCACAATATTCATGTTGCGGCATACCTGCGTGCGTACGATAAACAAAAACTCTATTGCATTTTTAATTTCTCCGATCAAACATCCTATCTCACCTGGTATGCGTTTAAAGAACATGGCAAAGCTCCCGAAAAACTATACGACCATTGGCAGGAAAAATATTTTACTGTTGGAAGAGATAGTGAATATTTAATTCTAGAACCGTATGGGTTTTGTTTGCTGGAAGTGTAATGTGTTTGATTGCTTAAATCGTTTTTCAAGTGCACAATTACAATATATCATGATATAGTTTTTAGCATTCGCGCAATCGATTTAATAAAAGATATATCACCTAAATTCACAAAGGCAATATGAAACTTACAAAACTTATTCTTGAGAATTTTCGAGGTTACCAAGATAGAACCGAAATTGAATTTAGCAACCTCAACGTTATTGTTGGCAAAAACGACATTGGTAAATCAACTATACTCGACGCATTGGATATATTCTTTAATGAGAGTGATTTTAAAAATGACATTTATATCAAAGCCAAAAAAAAAGAAGCAAGAATTGGCGTGATATTTAAAGAATTCAATGATAAAATTGTTTTAGACACAACTTTTGAGACCTCGCTCACTGCGGAAAATTTGCTTAATTCTAATAATCAACTTGAAATTCATAAAATTTATGGTGCTTCTGGTTTAAAAAAAGTTGTACTAATTTCTAATTATCCATCAAACAAAGAACTTAAAGGGTTAATCACTCTCGACATTGACACATTAAAAGAAAAAGCCACTTCTTTAAAAGTAGCTGACGATTATAATGCATCTATTAAAGCCTCAATGCGTCAAGCGATCAAAGATCATTTAAAAGAAAAATTGAAATTTGAAAATCAGGAAATAGAAATTTTTTCAAAAAGTAAAGACAAGGAGAGTGGAGATTCAACTGCAAAGGAAATATGGACACAAATTCAAAACTATTTACCAGTATATGCCCTTTTTCAATCAGACAGAAAAAATGAAGAACAAGATGGAGAAATACAAAATCCGATGAAAGCTGCGATCAAAAAAATTTTGAAAGCAGAAAACCTACAAGAAAGATTAAATGATATAAAAAAAGAAGTCCAACAAGTTTCTGAAGAACTTGCAAAATTGACTATTGCAAAACTTCGCGAAATGAATCCTGAAATTGCTAGAGAATTAGATCCTGAATTTGATGACCCTAAATGGGAAAGTGCATTTAAATTCAATCTCTTAAGCGATGATAAAGTTCCACTTAACAAAAGAGGTAGTGGAGTTCGCAGGCTTATTCTTTTAAATTTTTTTAGAGCTGAAGCTGAAAGACAAAGAGAAGAAAGAAATGTCCCCGATACAATCTATGCTTTAGAAGAACCCGAAACATCGCAACATCCGGATCATCAAAAAAAATTAATTGAAGCCTTTATAGCTCTATCTAAAACGCAGCATAATCAAATTATTTTAACAACCCATAGCCCAGGAATAGCTAAAATGCTACCACCTGAAACAATTAGTTTGATTTCAAAAGATGAGAATGGAAAACTAAAAGTAGAGAAAGACAAGGAGAATATTATAAGAAATATTGCAACTGAATTGGGTGTTTTTCCGGATATAGAAATTTCAAATCCATCTAAAGTAAAACTGGCTATTTGTGTTGAAGGGAAAAATGATATTACATTTCTTAGGGAAATTAACGGATGCAATCCTGAATTAAAAAAGATAGTTGACATTACAAAAAGTGAAGAAATTATAATGCTTCCAATGGGGGGTAGCACGTTACAGTTTTGGGTTAATAACGATTATTTAGGACGTCTTAAGCTAAATCAGCTTCATATTTATGATAGTGATATAGGTTCAGACGAACCAAATAAATACAAAAAATATGTTGATATTATTAATAAAAAAGGAGGTGGCAATATAGCTTATGAAACATCTCTAAGGGAATTTGAAAATTATTTCTGTCCTGAGTTAATAAAAGAAATATATGGTTGTAATATTAATGCCAATATAAACTGGAGTGAAGCCGACGTTCCTGAAATAATCGCAAAACATAATCATGAAAATTCAGAATCTCAAAAACGGTGGGTAGACCTTGAAGAAGAAGATATCAAAGAGAAAAAAAGAAAAATAAAAAATCAATTAAACGAAAAACATTCAAAAAAGCTCACTATTGCTAACATTGATAAAATTGGAGCAAAATCAGAAATTGAAAAATGGTTTAACGACATTGCAAGACTTTTGTCTTTATAATCCAGTTAAAAGCTTCGAAAGTTCTCAAATGATTTTTAAGGAACAGAAAAATCATGAATCTAATAATTCATAAACGCTCTAGCCGTCATTCCTGCGAAGGCAGGAATCGCACCGTACAAATTTTGCTTTATTGATAATGGAATTCCCGCATACGCTGGAATGACGTGTAACTCTCTACATTTTGTTTTGGAGTTTCGATTTTCGTAGTTGCAAAAAATGTTTCTATAAAATCTCCAATCCCAAACCCGGTTTATCATTCGGAAACATGTATCCATCGTCGATAGTAAATCCTCCGCTTACTACATCTTCTGCAAGATCTAAACTTCCATCAAGATCGAGATATTTTGTGTGCGGACAAGAAAAAGCAGCATGCAACGCAGCAGTAATACTCACAATGCTTTCATCATTGCAACCCCAAAACAGATCGATACTTGCAGGTTTCGCAATGCTTGCAATTTCATGAGCGCCTGCAATGCCTCCACATTTCATCAGCTTGATATTAAAAATGCCATATAGATTTTGTTGTGAAAGTTTCAAAGCTGATTGCGCATTTTTTAACGATTCATCTGCTGCTAATTTTTTTCTGACATCTTCAGGCAATTCCTGCAAATCCTTATCAATGGAAGGTTTTAGCGGTTGTTCAATCAGTTCAACATTTTCATTTTTTGTTTTTCCTAAAAATAATTTTAATTGAGTAAGATCATATCCTGTGTTTGCATCCACACGGATAATAAACTGGTCTCCGAATTTTTCTCTTAATCTAATTATTCTTTCCGCATCCAATTCAGCATCCAAACCTGTTTTTACTTTCAAAACTTTAAATCCTTTTTTCTGATAATCGCTTGCTTCTTCAATCGTTTCTTTTACATCTTTAATACCGATCGTAACCGATGTCAGCAACTTACGGTGATGCCTACCGTAAAATTCGACAACAGGTATATCAACAAATTTCCCAAAAGCATCATGCAGCGCAATATCAATAGCAGCCTGCGTTCCGGGCAAATTTTTAAAATGATCTTTGGCTATATAAATGAGATGTAAAAACTGGCGTATATCTTTTCCGATCAGATATTCAATAAATCCCGATTGCAGGTTTTGAAATGTCTGACCAGGTGTCTCTCCTACTACTTCCGGTGCAGGATTCGCAGCACCGATTCCTGTTATTCCATTATCAAGAATAACTTCAAAGAAAACATTTTCTACGTTGGTTATTGTTTCCCTTGCGATTGTGTAAGGTTTTTGCAAGGCGAGATTTTTTTTGTATACGCTAATTGATTTGATTTTCATTTTTATAATTTATTACACGAATTAGGACGAATTACACGAACACAAATAATAATTCGTGTAATTCGCTTCAATTCGTGGCTTAAAATAACCTTTTAATTTCTGGAACAATTTTAGAACAGCCTTCCTGCAAAGGCAACATCACTGGCAGTTTCGTTCGATCTTCATATTCTTTTTGAAATGCAAATGCTTCTTCATCGCTGCAATGCTCGGTATTCAATGCTATCGCAATTACTTTTGAACCGAGGATTTTGATCAATTCAATTTCTGATTCTATGGAATGAATTTCTCCCCATGCAGGATCGTGTTCATAATATTTTCTTTTCGGTGCATGAACAAGTATCACTGATTTTGCATTTCCGGAGATCAGCATTTCTGAGCCGCAGGGTCCGGTCGGATTGCGTAATGCAGACTGCCCTTCGATCAAAATCACATCCGGATTTGTTTCTTTGTTACATGTGAGAATTGCATTTTCCAATTCCCCCGAAACAAAATCATTCAATGTAGAATCAAAAATAAATCCGTATTTACCCCCCTGCAGCCAGCCTGTTTGCCCGGTATAGATCATCTGTGCATTGATGCCAGCCCTTTTGCATTCATTCATTACAAAACGTGTGGTAGTGCGTTTTCCTAATGCACAATCCGTTCCTATCACGGCAATGACAGGGGTTTTCATTTTAAAAATATCTCCAGTCCAGAAATGCAGGTCTTCCCTTTTTTTCGGAATTCGTATATCGATCAACGTTACATTATTTTCCTCTGCCAATTTTTTTATATCAGGACGCAATATTAAATGATCATGCAGCCCGTTTACTATAGAAATTTTATTCTTAATAGCAGATTTCACTTCTTCCATTAAATCACCGGGAAAAACGCCGCCGGCAGTAGCAACGCCAACAATACAATAAGCAGGCTGTAGGTGAAGTGTTTCTTCAATCGTTTTTACTACCGGAATATTTCTATTCTTTCCATCGAGCACTTCTCCGGCATCTTTTCCTGCGCTTGCAAAATCAACTACTGCAACAATTTTAAACCGCTCGCTCTCGCGGATCAATCCATGGGCAGTTTTTGCATTGTCGGTCGCCAATAAACCGTTTGTTATGATGATTGCATTGTCCATTGTTCAAATATTCAATTCGCGTTAAAGATTTTATTGCTTAGTTTTAATCAGGCTATTTTATTCACCACATTATTATTGCATATTTATGAGAAAGCTTTTATTATTCTTTCTGTTTATTCCTTTTTTTTCAACGGCACAACTTACTGAAAAAATCAATCGCGTTGATTCAGCACTCACGTATTTATATCAGCATCATTTTTTTAACGGCGCCGTGCTGATTGGCGAAAAAGGAAAAGTACTTTATAAAAAAGCATTTGGCATTACAAGCGCTGATGGCATACAACAATTAACCACTACTTCATCTTTTAATCTTGCATCTGTTTCAAAACAATTTTTTTCAATGATGATCATGATTTTGAAAGAAGAAGGGAAATTGAATTATGATGATGCCGTTCAAAAATACCTGCCATCGTTTCCGTACAATAATATTACGGTAAGAAATTTATTGACACATACTTCCGGTTTGCCTGAATATTTTGATATAGCAGCGAGATATAAGAATTTATTGGACACTCTCACTAACGAATCGATGCTTGCACTACTCGCTGAAACCAAGCCCCCGCTTGAGTTTCAGCCAGGAGAGAAATGGCAATATTGCAATACCAATTATACTACTATTGCATCAATCATCGAAAAAGTTTCAGGAATGAAATGTGAAGATTTTTTTAAACAAAAAATCACACTGCCACTAAAACTCAATAACACATTCATTTATAATCTCACCATGAAATCATATCCTGCTTCACGGGTTTTCGGGTTTCATTACGAAAAAGGAAAAGCAGTTAAAGATGATCTGCTCTGGCTTGACGGAATTGTTGGTGATGGAAATATTTATTCTACTGTTGAAGATCTTTATAAATGGGACCAGGCTCTATACACGGAAAAATTAATTAAGAAATCCACGTTTGTTGAAGCGATCACGCCTGCAAAATTAAATGATGGATCATTTACAAAATATGGATTTGGATGGGGCATAGATAGCGTCGGCTATAAAGTTGCCCATACAGGAGGTTGGGTTGGTTTCAGGAATGTGATCGTGCGATATATCGGAAAAAATCAAACGATTATTATTTTAGATAACTCTACAAATAACATTGCACGATCAATCGTAACAAATATTATTGAAAGCAAACCATATACATTGCCTGAAACAACATTGATCACCAATGTTCAGTTGATCGATGGAACAGGATCTTCACCTAAAAAATCTGCAGTGCGTATATGGAATGAACGAATTTATGATATTGGAGACCTGACCGCATTCCCGAATGAAAAAACAATCGACGGTTATGGATTAACGTTAGCTCCGGGTTTTATAGACAGCCATAGCCATCATGAAAGAGGGTTGCATGAAGATCCTGATGGAGTTGCCGCAACCAATCAGGGAGTAACGACAATTGTTATCGGCCAGGATGGCGACTCTTATCCGGTTGATACGTTAAAAGAAAGAATGAAAAATAGCCCAGTGAGTATTAACGTAGCAACATATACCGGTCACGCATCGTTGCGCGAAATGGTGATGGGTAAAAATTTATTACGTGCTGCTACTCAACCTGAAATTGATGCTATGAAAAAATTGCTTGCAGATGATATTAAGAAAGGTTCATTCGGATTATCAACAGGCCTTGAATATGAAGAAGCATTTTATTCTACAACAGACGAAGTGATACAGCTTGCTAAAACTGCTGCCGGGGAAAATGGAAGATATATTAGCCACATCCGCAGTGAAGATGTGAATCTTGAAAGAGCCCTGGAAGAAATTATTCAGATCGGAAGGGAAGCGAAATTGCCTGTTCAGATTTCACATTTCAAAATTGCAATGCGCAGCAAGTGGGGAAATTCTACGGATATACTTGCCCGTTTGCAGCAAGCACGAAATGAAGGAATTGATATTACTGCAGACTGCTACCCATATACGATGTGGTCATCCACGCCACGAGTATTATTTCCCAAAAAAGATTTTACAAATATTGAAAGCGCCGAATATGCAACAAAAGAATTGTTTGATCCTTCATCTTCTGTGATGACTTATTTCCCTTCAAATAAAAAATATGAAGGAAAAACAGTTTCAGAAATCGCTGCCATGAATAATGAAAGCCCTGCACAGGCATTGATCAGGATTGTAAAAGAATCATCGGATGAAGGCTCGAATATTGCTGGTGCGTCAATGACGGATGAAGATATTATCAATTTTTTGAAATGGAATTATACCAACATTTGTTCTGATGGGGCAAATGGAGGCCATCCCCGCGGTTACGGTGCATTTACGCGTGTGCTTGGACGTTATGTTCGCGAGAAAAAAATAATGCCATTGGAAACCACTGTTTACAAAATGACCGGATTAACTGCCGAACATTTAGGAATCCATGACAGGGGCATTATCGTTTCCGGGAATTATGCTGATCTAGTATTGTTCGATCCTTTCACTATAAATGACAATTCAACTTTTACCGATCCAAAAGCATTATCCTCCGGCATTGAGATGGTTTGGGTGAATGGAAAATTAGTTTATGACCATGGAAAAGCGACACATGAGCATCCGGGCAAGTTTGTGAGCAAATAGTTTGTCTGAACCACGATTTTAACCTGATTGAAATGATTGACCTGATGATTTTTAAGATCAGAAGAATAAGATCAATCAGGCTAAAATCGTGGTTCAGACAATCGCTCAATAGAATTCCTTCCGTACAAGTGTGCGACGCAACAATGCATAATAGAATAATATCGCTGGCAACAAAATAAAAAAAAACTCCAAATATTTTGGAGCTTTTTTTATTACGAACAAAATCTGATTAATAATATTTCAATTTCAATTCCACTCTTCTGTTTTGCGCTTTACCTTTTGCAGTTTTATTGCTCGCAATCGGTTTTGTGTCGCCATAACCTGCTGATGAAAGTCTGCCTGCATCGACACCTCCTTTCGTTGTGAGATAATCCAACACTGCTTTTGCGCGGTTCTCGCTCAACACCTGATTTTTTGCCGGCTTGCCTGTGTTATCAGTATGACCTTCAATATCCAATTTAAGATTTGCATCTTCTTTCAAAATTTTCGCCACTTCATTTAATGATTTTGATGACTTAGGCAATAACTTAGCACTTCCTGTTGCAAAGAAAATATTTTTTGCATCGTAAGCCATCTTCTTAATAATTTCCTCTTTTACCAATGGGCAGCCCTGATTTTCTTTCACTCCAACAACGTTCGGGCATTTGTCCTCTTCATCATTCACACCATCGCCATCTGTGTCGGGAATAGGGCAGCCATTATATCGTGCAACGCCAACAACGTTCGGGCATTTATCCATTTCATCATTGATGCCATCACCGTCTGTATCAGGGATAGGGCAACCGTTATAACGTGCAATGCCAGCAACATTTGGGCATTTGTCATCCTTGTCAGGAATGCCATCACCATCGGTATCCGGGCAGCCCTTGAACTGAGGCAGACCGGCAACATTCGGGCAAGCATCAAGACTGTCTACAACACCATCGCCATCTGAATCTTTTGGTGCTTCAACAACTGGTGGCGGAGGAGGTGGCAACACTACTACAGGTTTTTTGCCTTCTCCGATTTTTCCAACATAACCCGCGCTATAATAAAAATGATAATTAGCAGTTTCGGTTATAGGTAACCGGTATTGCCAGTTGATCTGTATAAAATTATCCGGTGCTACTTTAAACTGAAAGCCAACACCTACAGGAACGAAAGCCGCATAATAAGCTGTATATTTTGAAGCCCCTACGCCCACTTTAAAAAGCGGAGTAAAAAAATGTGCATCACTCAGCATTTTGCCGACAATAGATGCATCCGCTTCGAGAAGCAGCTCAGACACACCCAACATGGTTCCATCATTCGCACGGTTAGGATAATCAGTTGTTGTCATCGCCAAACTACCCGCAAAATCAAAATGTTTTGAAATGCCCTGCATGTAGCTGATAGCAAGGCCTCCGCCCATATGCTTAAAGTCGGTGAGTTTATGGTTTTTTATTGCGTCGCTTATGGAATTGGAACGAATGTAACTGGCAGCATTGAAATCATCAAGCGCAAAATAAAAAGCCAGCGAAGGTTTTTTGATATAATTTTCTTCTTGTGAAAAACATGAAATGCCGAGCAATAAACTGCCAAGCAACAGGTTGAGCATTTTTTTCATAACAGGCAATTTTAGTATAGCTACAAAAGTAAAGCCTGCATGATAAACCGTGAAAATTATTTATTTGCCACGCTCTCTGCATCAACAGGTTTATGTTTCCCGATCACGTCTACTTTTACTCGTGCAAGCCCCCATCCTGTGTATCCGAGTTGATGAGCTGCAGCTTTGCTTAAATCGATAAGACGCTTATTGCGGAAATACATGCGGTCAGTGATTCTGACAAAAACTGATTTTTTATTATGAAGATTGGTTACTTTAACCCAAGTGTTCAGTGCAAGTGTGTTGCTGGCTGCAGTTAATTTCTGCTGGCTGAAAATTTCACCGTTCGCTGTTCTTCTGCCATTGAATTTATTGGCATAAAAACTGGCGATGCCATACTGCGTTTTGATATTGCCTTTGCTATGGCGTACAGTGTTGGAATGATGATGCTTTGGTTTCTGAGCATGCGCTTTATTCGCAAGCATAGCACCGGCAAATAATGCAATCGCAATTTGTTTGTTCATAGAAATAGATATTAGGTGATACCGAAAACTTAACAACACGAATTTTAAACGAATTGTACGAGTCACGAAATAATCAAAAAATCACTTCGCGTAATTCGCTATAATCTGTGTCATTGCTTAAAAAACTTATTCAACTCAAAAGATATTAATCGATCCTCTTCATCGCAAAATATTTCTCGCGCAGGAACTTATCTTCAGCATAAATATCGTCATAAAATTTCACATGCCCATTTTTGCCTTCAGCAGTGAAATACCGGAAATAAACCGGCACTTTCTGGAAACCACTCACCACATGCTTTTCCTGCCGTTTTATCCATGCTCTTAACGTATCGGGGTGATACTTCATTGTATCATTTCTTGTTAAGAAGTCTGACATTTTTTCCCATTGCTGAACACGAACACAGCCATGGCTCAATGCACGGAAAGCCTTGCCAAACATCCATCGCACATTCGTATCGTGCATATAAACACTATATTTATTCCTGAAATTGAATTTAATAACACCGAGCGAATTATTATCTCCTTCCTGTTGCTTGATCTGATATGGGAAATATTTCTTGCTTAATTTCTTCCATTTCACTTTAGCCGGGTCAACAACATCGTCATTATTATCCACCACTATCAGATTTTCTTTTTTCAGATAAGCAATGTTTTTTTGAATCTGCGGAAGCATCTCTTTAAAGATGATGCTCGTCGGAACCGTCCATTGAGGGAATGTCACAAAGTTAGAAACATCACTTGTTAATAGTGGTGTGCGAGTATCCGGTTTTCCCACAATTACTTTTGATTCAAACACAAGTGTATCACTATCCATCACTTTGAGGTTAAAGCCCGGAAGATTTACCCATATGTATGTCTTCGGGAGACTGTCGGGTAATAGCTTATAACGGTCAAGTGTAACCGCAATTCGTTTGAATTTTTCAATATCTGTTTCATTCAAAGCATTCACCAATTTCTCATTCACTCTTCCGGTTATAGTGAGGTTTTTAGCTTTTTGATATTTTCTGATAGCTGGTTTTAATGTTGTAGTATCAGGTTGCGTTGAATCTGATGTCAAATAATTTAATTCATGTAATCTTGTCTGCAATGATTTGAAAAAAGTAATTGAATCTTTATATGGATAATTGAGATACGTGAATGGAGTAAATTTTGCGTTAGCTAAAAAATCCCTGGTGTATAATTTCAATGAATCATAACCTGCATGTTTCGGCTCAAGACTATGAAATGTTGATGAAACGCTTCCCGATTGCAATGCTTGTTGAAATGCTGTTGTGAAAATTGAATCATTCAGCACAGAATCTTTTCTTAATGTAACGCTGTCATAATCCAGGCGTCCTTGTTTCAAATCTTTCACCAGAGAAAAAAATGCATCAGTCATCAATAAATCTGCTCTTGCCCAAAGCGCCACATTTTTTCTTGCAATGGTGTCTTCATTCAGCACACGATGAATGAAAGACAATGAGCCGAAATGATAATCTGAAGCAAACAATCCATAATACCTGCAACTGTCAATAAAACTGTACAATGAATCGGCAATCGGATTCCATTTTTCTTTATTGCTCCAGATAGATTCAAATTTTTTGTCTTCATATAACCCGCTGTCGAGATGCATATATTTCAAATGCACAGAATCATTAATCGCCGATTGGTTTTTTTCCGCATATTCAATCATCTTCTGAATATCTTCACTCAATCTTTCAGGCGCTTTTTCGGGCTTGTTCACAATATCTTTTTCAGGCGGCTTTTTGCTATCATCCCCACAGGAAAAAAACAACACCACTCCACACAACATTAAAAAAAAGGGAAACCGTTTTCGATACTTCATTAGAAACTTGTCAGTTTATTTGAGCAATTGGAGTAACTTGATGCCACTTCACAAAACTTGCTTTTATAATGGGCTACAAGATAACACAAGTCTTCAATATTTCATTGTGGACATTGATTTTTTGCACACAGGTCAGCGCTTATGCACAAAATGCCGATTCTCTCAAACCGTTAAAGGTCATCAACACAATTACTGCGTATAAATCAACAGTAAAAGCAGATCCTAATCAACAAATGTTTGACCTGAAAAAGATGATACCAAATATTGTGCTTGAGCTTGGCTACGGCACCACTCACAATTTTGTTGGAAAAATTATTTATGATGAACAACCCGACTACACATTCATGCGATTGCCTGCTGCAAAAGCACTTGCTCAGGTTCAAAAAGAACTGAACAAGCAAGGTCTTGGCTTAAAGATTTATGATGCATACCGGCCTTACGCTATACAAAAAAAATTTTGGGAGCTTGTGCATGATGAACGCTATGTTGCCAACCCTGCAAAAGGAAGTGGCCACAATCGCGGTATCGCGGCAGATCTCACCATCATTGACCTGAAAACAAAAAAAGAAATAAAAATGCCAACCGGCTGGGACAATTTCACTGATTCAGCACATCATGATTTTAATAATCTTTCTGACGAAGTTTTGAAGAACCGGAAATTATTGAAAGAAACGATGGAAAAATATGGCTTTGTTGAATTCGCTACTGAATGGTGGCATTATAGTTTGCCCAATCCTGAAAAATATGAAGTGCTTGATTTGAGTTTTGGAGAACTTAGAAGTTTGTAGTTTGTGGTTTTTTGTTTGTAGTTCTTTAATTCAATCTTTCATTTTAGTTTTTAGTCTTTTCTTTTTTTAGTTTTTTTATTTTGGAGACCAACATCGAATCGCAACGGAGCATCCTTGCGTCGCACTCTTGTACGGATAAAATTCTATTGAGCTTTAGGCTGCCCGCTAACAGCTTCACTATTTCTAAACTTAATTTACAGGAACAATTTCTTCAACAGCTTCCAGGTTAATCGGGCCATATACATGGGGGAAAGTATCTTCCACAGAAGTTGACCAGTCGAAAAAGAAAGGGCTTTTTAGCTTTTCGGTTTTCACAACAAGTTTTACTAAATCCTTTTTATTTTGGAAATAACGGTTAAGCACACCTGAAATTTGCCTGTCTTCGCTGCAATGGATAAATCCTTCGTTCTTTAATGATAAGGTATCGTAGAAACCTTTTCTTTGTGCGGCATCCCATTCAGCCTTTGTAGTAATGTGAAAAATTGTTGACATAACTTTTAATTAGGATATTGTTTGATTTTAATAACTATTAAAACGTTTTTTAGACGTTTTTATTATTTGAGGTTTTGTCAAAGCACCCTGGTTACTTTTTGTTCCAGCAACATCAAATCTGCCAAAACTATTGCAGTCACAGCTTCCAGCACAACAGGCACACGCAATGCGATACATAAATCATGTCTGCCTTTCACCGAAAATGGCTCAATTTCTTTGGTTTCCCAGTTCAGTGTTTGTTGTTCTTTTGGCGTTGAAGAAGTCGGCTTAACAGCAATTCGAAAAACAAGCTCATTGCCATTTGTTATCCCACCAACTACTCCGCCTGCATGATTTGTTTTTGTTTTGCCCTCCATATTTTCAATCGCATCATTATGCTCGCTGCCAAACATTTTTGCAGCAGCAAAACCGGTCCCGAACTCAACTCCACGAACAGCAGGAATCGCAAACACGGCATGAGATAAAACAGATTCAACACTATCAAAAAATGGTTCGCCCAATCCCGTTGGCAAATTGCTCACACGACATTCAACAATGCCACCAATCGAATCTTTCGCATCAATGGCTTTCTGCAATCCTTTTTCAATATCAGTCTCACCACCAACTTCAAGAATGGTTGAGACAACAGAACTATTGCTCAATAATTTTTTTGCAATCACTCCCGCCGCAACAATTGCAACAGTCAGCCTTCCGCTAAAATGACCGCCGCCTCTGTAATCTTCATTGCCTCCGAATTTTTCATGCGCCACAAAATCCGCATGCCCCGGACGTGGGACAGCTCTTTGCTTTTCATAATCACCACTGCGTGTGTTTTTATTCTCAAACAAAATCGCAATGGGTGCACCGGTTGTTTTATGATTAAAAATCCCGCTTTTGAAAATCGGCAAGTCATCTTCTTTGCGCGGCGTTGTTCCTTTTTGCATGCCGCCTTTTCTTCTTTCCATATCAACCAAAAAATCATCAACAGTCAATGGCAATCCAGCCGGGCAACCATCTACAATAATGCCTACACCTTCACCATGTGATTCGCCGAAAATGCTTACTCGAAATATGCGACCGAAACTATTCAAAGTTGAAATGTTTATTTGTTGATTAGTTGATTGATTTGAACAGTTGCTCCAAGCTGTTGCAAATGCTCATAAAAATCAGGATATGATTTATTGATTGCTTCTGCATCATCAATCATTACTTCACCTTCTGCTTTCAAAGCTGCGACTGCACAAGCCATTGCAATGCGATGGTCATGTCGTGAATGAACTGTTGTTCCTTTTATTTTTCCTGTGCCTTTAATAATCATTTCATCCTTCTGCAATTTTATCTCCACTCCCATTTTGCTAAATTCTTCCTGTAAGGTTAATGCCCGGTTGCTTTCTTTATGCGTTAACCGGCTCGCACCTTTGATAATCGTTTCTCCTTCGCAATACGCTGCCAGCGAAACGAGCGGGGGAAATAAATCCGGGCAATCCGTTGCATCAAAATAAAAACCCCTCATTCCTATAAGCGGATTAGACACTTCAATTTTATCATCCTGAATAAAAATATTGCAACCGCAATCTTTCAATGATTCAATAATTTTTTTGTCAGCTTGTGTTGAATTGATATCTAATCCTTTTACTGTGATATTTCCTGCAACAGCGCCAGCGACTAATAAGAATGCGCCTCCGCTCCAGTCGCCTTCGACAGTGTAGTTTATAGTTTGTGGTTTGTGGTTTGTGGTTGAAGAAAAATAAAATTCCTCGTAATTTTTGTTTTCGGGAACATTCAAACCGAAATCACGCATAACCTTCAACGTTAGGTCAATATATGGTTTGCTTTTTAAATTATTTACTTTGATAGAAACATTTTCCGCATTTGATGCTGCGTATACAAATAATAACCCTGTTAAAAACTGTGAGCTTAACGAGCCATCAATTTCAATATTTTTTGGAGTAAGCGGTCCTTTTATTTTCAATGGAAGTTTTCCATTATTCGAAATAATCTTAACACCTAATTGCGGCAACACTTCATCA
Source organism: Puia sp. (assembly GCA_035295505.1). Taxonomy (GTDB): domain Bacteria; phylum Bacteroidota; class Bacteroidia; order Chitinophagales; family Chitinophagaceae; genus Puia. The sequence goes on from DATGIX010000061.1 coordinate 17,290, forward strand.
AAAAAATCCATCGGGCGATTTAATAAACTTCCTTCACCATTAATAATAATTTCTTCTTTGCTCAACGCAAGTATTGGCGCAAACATACGAATGCCCAGACCGCTTTCGCCACAGTTGACGGCGAGTTGTGAGTTGTAAGTTGTGAGTTGTGAATTCAAAAACGATTTACTGCTATCAACCACCAATTCACCATTCACCATTGACCACTCACATCCCAATGCTTTCAAAATCCCCAGCGCTGCTTTATCATCATTTGAATGACCTGGATTTTTGATAATACTTTTACCACCTGAAACCAATGCTGCCGCACATGCTCGCTGCATCGAACTTTTGGAAGCGGGTGCTTGAATTGTTCCTTTTAATATGGATGGTTGAATGATTGCCTGCATATAAATAATTCTTTTGCCACTGAAACTCTGAAGCACAGAATATTTCAGTGTTTCTGTGCTTCAGTGGCATTTTCTCACCTGGCTCTTATTATTGAATAAATGATTTTTTCCAATTCATTAATCGGTATCGCTTTTGTTTCTGCGTGTCCAACTTTTTTCAATAACACATAATTAATCGACTGCTTCACTTTTTTCTTGTCCATCTTCATCATGTCGAAAACTTTTTTCGGCTCAAATTCTGCGAGAGTTGGCAATCCGTATTTATCGAGTGTTGTTATTACACGCGAACTTTCTTTAAAATCGAAATAGTGCTCTGAGAGAATACACGCTGCTACCATTCCAATCGAAATCGCATGTCCGTGTGACAACTCATACACTTTTTCTATCGCATGCCCAAGCGTGTGACCGAAATTCAACAACTGCCTTTCGCCTGTTTCAAACTCATCTTTCTGAACAACATTTGATTTTAGTAAAGCATTTCTGCTGATAAGCTTTACCAATGCAGCTTTATTTTTCTGATAATGCGAAAGCTTATTTTTTTCAAGCTCTTTAAACAATGCAACATCTTTTATGCATGCATGCTTGATAATCTCCGCAAAACTATTCGTCCATTCATATTGCGGCAATGATTTCAAAAATGAAATATCATACAACAAAAAATCTGGTTGATTAATCGTGCCGATTAAATTCTTATAAGCACCGACATCAATTCCATTTTTGCCACCGATAGATGCATCGACCATAGCCAGCAAAGAAGTTGGAACGAATCCAAATTTTACGCCACGCATATAAACGGAGCCAACAAATCCTGTGATATCGGTCACAATTCCACCACCAACGCCAATCAAAAAAGTTTTTCTGTCTGCCTCGCGTTCTATTAATTGCTTCACGATTTTATCAACCGTTTCCTGGACTTTATATTCTTCACCTGCTTTGATGACAATCACATTCCAGCCATCAAATTTCTTTTTGAAAGTCTTGAAAATATTTTCATCAGTGATGATGGCTGCATGATCTTTCTCAACGATTTTTTCCAGATAGCTAAAATCCGCATCGAAATAATAGCTCACTCTTTTAGAAGAAAACTGGAATATTTTTTTTTGCATACAGCAGGTTTTTTGGTCAATGGTCAATAATGAATGGTCAATAAAGGCAAATCAATATTCACCATTGACAATTCACCATTCACGAATTCAGGATTTTATTCTGATGATTAATACTTTCCATGTGCACTGCATCAAAATATTTTGTGATGAACTCTTTGCTTAACCCGAGCTTTTCACCTTTGGCATAAGCTCTTTCAAGTATCTGATTCCATCTGTTCGTTTGCAAAATGGTAATGTTATTATCTTTCTTATACTGACCGATTTTTTCAGACACTTTCATGCGGGTTCCCAAAATCTGCATCAGCTCATCATCCAGATGATTTATCTGCTGGCGCATTTTTTCCATGGCTGCATGATATTCTTCTGATGCAATATCTTCTTTTCTCCAGCGAATGTTATCGAGCATTTCAGCAAGTCTTTCAGGAGTTACCTGTTGCTTCGCATCGCTCCATGCTTTGTCAGGGTCGATATGACTTTCGATAATCAGTCCATCATAATCAAGGTCGATTGCTTCCTGCGCAACTTCCTGCAAAATATCTCTGCGACCGCAAATATGTGAGGGGTCATTAATGAAAAGCATTCCGGGATTGCGGCGTTTCATTTCAATTGCGAGATGCCACATCGGCGCATTGCGATATTCGGTATTCCCATAGGAAGAAAATCCGCGATGTATCAATCCGATTTGTTTGATGCCTGCTTTCGCAACACGCTCCACTGCACCAGTCCACAATTCCAAATCAGGATTGATTGGATTTTTTATCAGCACCGGAACATCCACACCACGAAGCGCATCAGCCACTTCCTGCACGCTGAATGGATTCACAGTTGTGCGTGCGCCAATCCAAAGTACATCTACTTCAAATGTGAGCGCATCTTCCACTTGTTTGCCAGTCGCCACTTCCACAGCAACAGGAATACCTGTTAGCTTTTTTGCTTGTTGCAACCATGGCAAACCTTTCGCGCCAATGCCTTCAAAACTTCCCGGGCGTGTGCGCGGCTTCCAGATGCCTGCACGCATCATATCCACTTTCCCGGTCTTGTGTAACCGAACTGCAGTTTCCACTACTTGTTCTTCTGTTTCCGCACTGCAGGGCCCTGCAATAATCAGCGGGCGTTTGTTCCATTTTTCCTGAACTACTTCTTTGATTTTTGTTGCTGTTGCTTCCATAATAATTTAGTTTTCAGTCCGCAGTTTTCAGTTCTCAAAAACAAAAGCTGCGTGATATTTTTAAATTTTATTTTTTTGTGATTAGCTAATCAATTCTATTCAACATCGTTGCGTCGCACTCTTCAACGGCAATGCATATTCGAACTTTAGTTCGCTCCGCAATTTTCATCATTAACGTTTTCATCTCTTCATCATCCATTTTTTCACCGCCATAAATGGCGGTGCTAGTCAATCGGATCTCTCAGCATTCGCACATTTCAATTATCCTCTTAATCCCAAAAATCTTCCCAAATCCCAGTTCAGACAATTACCTACTATTCGCATCATTCATCCTAATCCTTCTGCCTTTATAATTTTTCCCATCAATCGAGCGAATCATTTGATTGGCAGCTTTTCTGTCAACCTCAATCCAGCTATTCATTTCTTTCATATCAATTCTTCCTAAAACTTCTTTTCTCAAATCGCTCATATCTAAAATGAACTGCAAAAAACTTGCTTTGTAAAAACCATCTTTCGTTCCGAGGTTCACAAACAATCTCATGTAATCTCCGTTGCCATTAAATTCTCTTCCGCGTGTATCTCTGTTGAAATTGCGTTCGTGTCCTGATTCTCTTCTGTCTCTTCCCCCTCTTGTTTCCGGTCTGAATTCTCGAACACGTTCTCTCACATTCAAGTCTTCAGCATTCTCATAATATTTTAAGAACCTGTCAAACTCCATGGCAGCCACACGTTTCAGCACTTCTTCTTTACTGATGTCTGCAAATTTCTCTGCAAGCATCGGAACAAAAGTTTCGTAATCACCATGACTGATATCCGCCTGCAATAATTTATCCATGAAATGAAAGAACTGTTTTCTGCAAACATCTTTCCCGCTCGGGATTTCTAATTTATGAAAATTTGCCTGCACCACTCTTTCTATCTGCCTTATCTTTCCAATCTCACGGCTATGTATAACCGACAAACAAATCCCTGTGTTTCCCGCTCTTCCTGTTCGCCCGCTTCTGTGTGTGTACACTTCCAGATCATCCGGCAATTCATAATTGATAACATGCGTGATTCCCTGCACATCAATTCCTCTCGCCGCCACATCTGTTGCTATTAGTAATTGCAAGGTCTTATCACGAAATTCTCCCATCACTTTATCACGCTGCTGCTGCGTCAAATCGCCATGAAGCGCATCAATATCATATCCTTCTCTCGTTAATTTTTCAGAAATATTCTGCGCATCTGCTTTAGTCCGTGTAAAAATAATTCCATAAATACCCGGATTAAAATCAATAATTCGTTTCAGCGTTTCATAACGGTGATGTGCAGCCGTAATAAAATATTGATGGTCGATATTTTTATTCCCCGTGTTCACTTTGCCCACCGTAATCTCCACCGGCTGATTCATATATTTTCTGCTCACACGCTTAATCTCCACCGGCATCGTAGCACTGAAAAGCCATGTCGCTTCACGTTTCGGTGTGTTCTGCAAAATGAATTCGATATCATCCTGAAAACCCATGTTCAGCATTTCATCTGCTTCATCCAGCACCACATATTTTATCTGCTCCAGATTAATTGCTTTTCTTTCTATCAAATCAATCAGCCTTCCGGGAGTCGCTACCACAATCTGCACACCTCTTTTCAAATCTCTTATCTGCATGCCAATCGAAGCGCCACCATAAACCGCCACTACATGCATTCCCGGCATAAATTTTTTGAACAGCTCCACTTCGCTCACAATCTGCATGCACAATTCTCTCGTCGGACAAACCACCAGCGCCTGCGGATGTTTTTGCTCTACAGAAACCAAATGCAGCAATGGTAAACCAAATGCCGCCGTCTTACCAGTGCCTGTTTGTGCAAGCCCGACAAGGTCCGTCGTGCCGCTCAATAAAACAGGTATAGCCTGCTCTTGAATGGGCGTCGGGTTCACATACCCAAGCGCATTCGTCGCCTGAACCAATTTCGCATCCAATCCAAGCTCTTCAAATGTCATCATAACGTTTTTAAAATTTTGCGCAAAGGTACGACTAATCTGCGATGTACGATGGCTGATGTTCGATGAACAATTTCTTCAATTCGAGCTATCATTATTAATTTTTAATTACTAATTATTAATTGCTTTCTTCTTATGTTTCCAGCCAATCAACTCTCTTCAACATCCTTGCGTCGCACTCTTGCACTATTATTTTTCTATTCAGCTTCAGGCTGCTCCGTGATTTTCATCATTAACATTCTCATCTCTTCATCATCCATTTTTTCACCGCCATAAATGGCGGTGCTAGTCGAAATCTCCCTGATTATATTAACCTTCATCTCATTCGCACATCTGCACATTTTCAAATTATCCCACTAGTCCCATCAATCTCCCCAAATCTCCGTTCAGACAACTATTTCAATATCCTCTTAATCTTATTCGCATTCTCCATCAATTCCCACAGGTATTCGTAATTCTCTTTTTCCAGGCAACTTTTAAATTTTCTCAACTGAGAAATATGTTCGTTCAAAACATCGAGCACATTTTCTCTGTTCTGCATAAACACCGGAGCCCACATTGCAGGACTACTTTTTGCCAAACGTACCGTGCTTTCAAAACCGCCACCCGCCAATTCAAAAATCGCATCTTCCTCTTTTTCTTTTTCAAGAACCGTATTCGCCAATGCAAATGATGTAATGTGTGAAATATGGCTTACGTACGCAGCATGCACATCATGCGCATCTGCATCCATATACACGAGATGCATGCCTAATTGCTTGTAAATATTTTCCATTGTCTCCACTGCATCTTTATCACTTTTTTCTTTCTCGCAAATCACGCAACTGCGCCCGACAAATGCATCTCTCACCGCAGCTCCCGGTCCGCTATATTCTGTTCCCCACATTGGGTGCGTTGCAACAAACCTTCGGCGCATCGGATGATTTGCTAATGATGAACAAAGCGCATGTTTGGTTGAGCCTGCATCTGCAACAATTTGCTTGTCATTAATCATATCCATGATTTCACGCATAACCGTCACCGTTGCATCCACCGGAATCGCTACATAAATTAAATCGCTTTTTGCAACTGCTTCTTTTAGCGGCAATGATTCATCAATCAATCCAAGCTCTAATGCTTTTTTTGCGCTGGCTTCGGTTCGGCTGATACCAATCACATTTTTCACCAATCCTCGCTCTTTCAAAGACAGACTGAATGAGCCGCTTATTAAACCAACACCAACAATTGTAATTGAATCAAACATTTGCTGCAGTTTTACTTACCAAAAATTCTTTTACTCTCTTAATGCTTTCAATAAATTTTTCTTCGGGCGTACAAAGGCTAACACGCACATAACTATTTCCAGCACTACCGAAAATACCGCCGGGAGTAATAAACACATTAGCATTATACAAAACATCATCGCTCACTTGAAAACCTGTTTTATACTTCGCAGGAATTTTCGCCCAAACAAACATGCCTACCTGATTTTTTGAATATTCACATTTTAATAAATCGAGCAATTCAAAAACTTTTTCCCTACGCTTTCTATAAGTAGCATTCACACTATCGTACCAATCTTTGCCAAGTGAAAGCGCTTTTGCTGCAGCTAACTGAACCGGCAAAAACATACCACTGTCCATATTGCTTTTGAACCGCAGCACTTCATCAATTCTTTGTTTTGCTCCAACGAGCATGCCTACACGCCAGCCCGCCATATTCTGCGATTTGCTCAACGAGTTCAATTCAATCACCACATCTTTTGCGCCATCAACACTTAATAAACTCATCGGCTCTTCATTCAAAATAAAACTATATGGGTTATCATGAATGATTAAAATATTTTTTGATTTCGCAAATGCAACAAGCGCTGAGAAAAATTCTTTTGTTGGCAACTGCCCCGTTGGCATTTGCGGGTAATTAACAAAAATTCCTTTTATCGGGTTTGATGTTGCATTCTCATCAATCAGTTTTCCGAGTTTTTCAAAATCAGGAAAATAATGATTCTCTTCTTTCAGTTCATAATAAACCGGCGTTGCTCCGGAAAGCTTGATAGCACTCGAATACGTCGGATAACCGGGATTCGGAACAAGCACGCCAACTCCATTTTCAAAATAAGTCATGCAGATATGCATGATGCCTTCTTTGCTTCCGATTAATGGCAGTATTTCTGTGTCAGCATTCAATTCAACGCCATACCATTTTTTATACCAATCAGCAATTGCTTTTCTCAAAACAGGCGAACCTTTATAACTCTGGTAGGCATGCACGTTAGTTTTCGCAGCTTCTTCCTGCAATGTTTTTATCACATCAGGATGCGGCGGCAAATCGGGGCTGCCGATGCCAAGATTGATAATATTCTTCCCCTGCTTGTTCAGCTCATCAATCTCTCTAAGTTTTTGCGAGAAATAATATTCGCCGATGCCATCTAATCTTTTCGCTGTTTGCATTTTATATTTTTATTACACGAATTGGTATATTTATTATTAATTCACATTTATTAACTGTTAATTTTTTTCAGCGAGCTGCACAATGCTGAATAGAATTCCTACAGTACAAGAGTCCGCCACGGCGGGACGATGTTTCATAGTAGCAATCGGATTGGAACATAACATTTCTCGCATCCAAAATCATTTGTCTATTCACTATCCCATTAATCCTACAAATCCCCCAAAATCCCCGTTCACACCGTCTTCCCCTTCATATACACTCCATATATCTTCAAATCTGCCGTAATCGGTTTGATGCTTTCAATCACATTATCGAACTGCTCCATCGAATCGAATTCCATATCAGCATGAAATGAATATTGCCAGTCGCTTCCGGGAATCGGGAACGATTGCAGCTTGCTGAGATTAATGCCGCCATCCGCAATTTTTGTGAGCACTCTTGCCAGGCTTCCTCGTGAATGGTCAGTATGAAAATTCACAGACGCTTTATCTGGATGCTCCACTTTTATTGAAGCATCTTCTCTTTGTATAATCAAAAATCTCGTGTAATTATTTTTCATCGTCTGGATATTCGGCGCAATCATATGCAGACCGAAAAGCTCGGCAGCCAGACTGCTTGCAATCGCCGCAATATGTTTGCTGTGGTGCTGATGAACATGCTTTGCGCTCAGCGCTGTATCTTCTGTCTCCACTAATTTCCAGTCGTATTTATCTAAGTATTCGAGACATTGCTGCAGCGCCATCGGGTGAGAATGCACTTCACGGATATCCTTCAACGTTACCCCCGGGTTCACCATTAAATTCTGGCTGATGTGCAGATAAATCTCTCCAATAATTTTCAGATTGCTTTTCTGTAGCAGGTTATAATTTGGTAAAATACTTCCTGCAATGGAATTTTCAATCGCCATCACGCCGCCATCGCTTTCCTTTTTATTGGAAGCAATTTTTACCACTTCACGAAAAGTAGCGCATGGAATCACTTCCACATCTTTACCGAAAAACTCCCGCGCAGCCTGCTGATGAAAACTTCCTTCGTAGCCTTGTATCGAAACTTTTGTATGCATAAATGAAAAATCCCGGCTTTTGACCGGGATTTACTATTGTTAGTTATTTTTTTAGTGTTAACAAAGCATTCCCGGTTCACTTCTAAAGTAAAAAAAGTAAAAGTAACCGTATGCGTTTGTTCTTGTCATCCCATCAAAAATATAGACTTATTTCAAAACCAAAAATTATTTTTTTAAATATTTACGGCAACCAACAACCGACAATAGTGATACAACCTTTTGCCAGAGCGGTTTTCGGCTTATTTAAAATGTGCTGGTCAGCCGTTCTTCAGGCATCAGACGGCTGCGAAAGAATGATAAATTTTTGCATGATGTATAGCCGTCAGATGCCTATCAACAAATTCACATCCTCTCAGCCAGCAAAAAACGCGGAGCATTCACCACTCACCATTGACCATTCACCACTCACTACTGCAATCTCTTCGTAATCTGCTCATCAATCTTCCTGAATAAATGAATCGGTTTATAAATCCGCCAGTTCTCGATTTCCACTAGTTCGATAAAGCGGTTCAGCTTCGCTTTTTTAAAATCATATTGCGTTTGTTCCGGCATGTTCACGCATGCAATCCATCCGTCAGAGTCGCTCACTTCATCATACCATTCTTCGTAATATTCTTTATCGCTGCTGTGAAAATTCAGCACGTTCTCGGCAATCAGGATATATTTATGAATGCCCTCCGCGAAAAAAACATCCATCACCTCACGCTTCATTTCCATGATGTCATTTTCAATCGCGTCGTTCCATTCGCCAAACAGTTCAATCACTGCATAATGCTCTTCGTAATCAGCCATCAGCACTTTCATGTACAAAGTGCGCGAGCCAAAATCATCCCACTGCGGATGGATATAATAATTGTAAATCGTCTGCGTGAACTGGAACTCCGAATACACCCTCCCGAAAAACGGCGACCGCTCGTCTTCCTCGCTCACATAAATATGGCGCCAGTTATAAAATGGTTCAATATCGTGCATGGTTTTTTATGAAATTTTTTCTCTCCGGACTGAAGTCCGGAGCTAGTCGAAACAACCCTTTCTACCAGCTCCGGCATTTATGCCGGATGACACAATTTACAATGATGCGCAAACCATTTCCAAATAATATTTATTGTGTAATTGTGAACTTCTTTTGAAATTATTTGAAGCCCAATTTCGTAAGCGTAGAATAGAATTACCAATGTGGAATTCACAGTAGCACAAAAGCTCAATCAAACCTCCTCTGCCGAAAACGGGTTGTCATCGTTTTCGGCTGTGCTTTTTTGGTTCTTTTTTGCACAAACAAAAAAGAACAATAAATATGATACCGGCATTTGTTCGCTCCTCATCATCGTTGCGTCGCAATCCGTTCATCCGTAGTGCTACTATTAAGCTTCAGCATCCTCCGCAATTTTCATCACAAAAAATATGTTGCCATTAATCAGCGGGCAAGACCTGTCAGGTTTTGAAAACCTGACAGGTGTGAAAAAGGCAAACAACATCCGCAAAAAAGTTTGCGACAACAAAAAAGTGCAGCTTCAGATTCCTGCTTACACAGGAATGCGGAGGTTTGCTAATAAATTTCAAAATGGTTACCTCGAAGCAACATCATGCGGAGAAGAGTTTTGTAAATTTGAATTCAATAACAATTTCATGAACGGAACTTGCAGATTATTTGGAACTCAAGAATCTTTAAGAAAAAGTCATATTTATCCAGCGTTTGTTATAGATTATTTTAAGAAAACTGGTTCAAAATTTTTAAGAAGACCAAAAGAACCTAACGTTAGACTTCAAGATGGCTTAAAAATATATTTGTTATCTGATAAAGCTGAACAAAGATTTTCTACCAGCGAAAAATGGTTTTCCGAAAAAATTTTTATCCCCTATTTAGAACAAAATGCAAGGGCTTTTAATTACGATGAAAACTTGTTTTATTTCTGCATCTCTTTTCTTTGGAGAATTCTTGTATTGAATCTTGATTTTACTCCGGAATCAAAAGGAAAATGGTTTTCATCAAAACTTCTGGAAGTCGAAAATGAATGGAGAGATTTTTTAGCTAATTATAAGTTTCCGCAAAATTTCAACAATATCCAATTACTTTTTACAGACCGTGTAAAAAACTGTAGCGCGGATGCTAAAGGTTTTGATTACTATACTTCCAGAGCTCTTGATGGTACAATAATTACAAACGAAAAAGAATCTTATTTAGCCATTTATGCAAAGTTGTTAAGATTTATTTTCTGGATAGTTATTAAGACGGATATGCCCTACTCAAATAAGGACTTATTAATTAATCCGCTCAAGGGAGAATTAAAAATTCCTCAGAGAATTGAAGATGATTATTTTGGAGGTTTTTTGATAAACAGAGCTAATGAATTTGAGAAACTTCAAAAGCCTTCAGAAAATCAACAACAAAAAATTCTTCAAGAGTTACTTAAAAATCCAGAAGAATTTTTAAATTCTGATTTAGGCAAGTCGATGTATAATGATATTTTTAATCTCGAAAAAGAATAAGCTAAATCTAAGCTTTCAATTAAGTAATGTTATATGGCGTTATCTACCCACAACATCAAACAAGCCGTCCCTTTTTTCATGGTCACCGACATGCAGGCTTCGCTTGCATTCTACACAAAAGGAATAGGTTTTGAAATGATAAACAGTTGGGTGCCCGATGGAAAAATCCGCTGGTGCTGGCTACAATTCGGCGGCGCTGCATTAATGCTGCAGGAATTTAGCGAAAGCAGACAACCAACTGCAGAAGAAAAAAAACATTTAGGCAAAGGCGTTTCCATCAATTTTATCTGTGAAGATGCATTGGCGATTTATAAAGAAGTGCAGTCACGCGGGCTTTCGCCGAAAGAACCATTTGTCGGGAATAATATGTGGGTCGTTAAACTCACTGACCCCGATGGCTACCACATTTTTTTCGAGAGCGATACGGATGTTGCTGAAGAAACGATGTATTCTGATTGGATAAAATCAAAAAATTAATCATCGTCATTTCGAATCCCGCACCAACAACTGAAAATTTCAACAATTTCTGCGGGATGAGAAATCTCATGCCAACTTATTTTGCACTTAGTTTTTAGTATTTTTGGAGTGTGACAAAAAAGGCATCATACAATGTAGGAATTGAGATTGACAGGCTGACAAACAGTATCGTCAACAAGATTTCTGGAGATAGTTTTCCAACAGATGTTCATCCGATTACAAAAGCGGATTTCAAAAATATTAGCAGAAAAAGCGGCTGGATTTTTAATTGGTCAAATGAATTCAAATCAAAAGATAAGCAAGTATTCAAATTAACCATTAGAAATAATCCTGAAATTGTTCAAGGCTTGGTGAGCATAAGTGATAATAATGACCATTATTATTTACATCTTATCGAAAATGCGCCTTTCAATTTAGGCAAGAACAAACTTTATGAAGGTGTGCCTGGAAATCTATTTGCCTTTACATGTAAAATTTCATGGGACAAAGGATACCAGGGCTTTGTTGCTTTTACTTCTAAAACGAAATTGATTGAGCATTATGAAAAAACTTTGGGAGCAACAAATATCGGTGGGCACAAAATGATAATCTTCCCTCAAGAAGCACTTAAATTAATCAAAAAATATTTTCCAACTTAAATTGCAAAATAATGGGACATATAAAAGAACCTATCGGAATCGATTTTGTTGTTGAACAAACACCTCTGACGACAGAAGACAGAAAAAAAATCAGCGAGATAATTGCTTACTACAAAACAACAGGAAGGAAAATGCCTATTAAAAAAGCAATTGCTAAAACTCGTTCCTTTATGTCTAAGAAAAAAAGAACGTTGGTTTAAAGATTTAAGTAATCATATTTCAGGTTCTTGCTAATCTCGAAATGACGTTCACTATCAGCAACTTCTTATCGCTTACAACTTACCACTCTCCTCCGCTTTCTTCACACTCCCATATTTCAACAAAAGCTCTTTCGCTTTTTCATAATCTTTAATCCCGGTTTTTTCCATCAGCATTTTTGTGCCGCGGTCAATCAGTTTAATATTCGTCAATTGCATGTTCACCATTTTATTATCCTCTACTCTCCCAATCTGAATCATCACGGTTGTTGAAATCATGTTCAACACCAATTTTTGCGCAGTGCCGCTTTTCATTCTTGTACTGCCAGTTATAAATTCAGGGCCAACTACCACTTCAATCGGGAAATCTGCATGCTTTGATAATGGCGAACCCGGGTTGCAGGTGATGCATCCGGTAACAATTTTATTTTTTCTGCTTTCTTCCAATGCGCCGATTACATACGGCGTTGTTCCGCTTGCAGCAATTCCAATCACCACATCTTTTTCAGAAATAGAATATTCTTTCAAATCAAGCCAGCCTTGTTCCTTATCATCTTCTGCATTTTCAACAGGTTTTTGAATCGCAATTTCTCCGCCTGCAATAATGCCGATGATTAATCCGTAAGGCATTCCATAAGTCGGCGGAATTTCACTCGCATCTAAAATTCCCAATCTCCCACTTGTTCCTGCACCGAGATAAAACAATCTTCCGCCACTCAACATTTTATCGCTGATAACACTCACTAATTTTTCAATCTGCGGAATTGCTTTTTCCACAGCTATCGGCACTTCTTTGTCTTCATGATTAATGCTCGTGAGAATTTCATGAACGCTCATCTTTTCCAAATGACGATACCTGCCTGGTTCCTCTGTTATCTTTTCAAAATTCATAATCTAATTTAACAATGTGCGGATGTGCTAATTTGCGAATTCTTCTAACTGACCACTGACCACTGACCACTGACCACTGACCACTGACCACTCACTACTTACAATGAAACTTCACCAGCCCCTCCATCGGTTTCTGCAAAATGCTTCCTAACTGAAATTCATAAGTGCTGCACAATTCTTTTATCACATCACGAAAACCATAGGCAACGCCGCCGACAAAATGAACCGGATATTTCCAAATCTCATTGTACTTGCACAAATGCATAAAGAAAAAATCATTCAGTCCATCTTCAATAATATTCTCCACCATATAATGCCCGCGATTCTCTGCGAGAAAAACTGCGAACGATGCGAGATAGCGATTCGGAAATGGCTTCTTATAAACATTCTCCAAAATCTCCGAACGATTCGTTACATATTTTGCATCGAATCGGTAACGCAAATCTTCATCAAATGTGTTGTAGAGATAATACTGCAATACTTTTTTCCCGAGATACGCACCGCTTCCTTCATCGCCTAAAGCATAACCCAATCCCGGGCTGTTTTTTGCCATTTTTTTCCCATCAAAAAAACAAACATTAGTGCCGGTGCCGAGAATGCATGCAACGCCTTTTGTCTTTCCGCACAACGCACGGGCAGCACCAATCATGTCATCTGTTGCTTCAATTTTTGCTTTAATAAAGAGTTTCTTCAATGCATTTTTCGTGATAGCGATATTGTCAGTACTTATCAAACCTGTTCCATAATAATACACTTCATCCACCAAAATATTCTTCAGCTTCGGCAATAATTCTTTCTCTAATAAATTTTGTATTTGCTCGCCGTTTAAAAAATACGGGCTGATCCCTTGCGTGTAGATTATTTTTTTCTTTCCGTTATGCAACAGGCACCATTCGCATTTGGTTGCGCCACTGTCTGCGATTAAGATATTCATAGTGCGAAGATAGCAGAGTTTCGAGTTTATAGTTTGTGGTTTCCAGTTCTCAATTCTATGTTGCAATTAATTGTTCATAATTGCTGGTCTTTTAAAAGGACTGTAAACTCAAAACCAGGTCTATCAGGACATGAGCTTTCTTTCACCTCTCATATTTTGCTTAACTTTCCGCAATCAATTTTACCGATGAACCTGATCAATAAAAGCTCCATCGATTCACTGGGCTACAATTTTATAGAAGAGAAATATTTGCCGAAAGGCAAGGATGAATATTATCTGCGAAACATCCAGAACCAAAATGGCATTCGTTATCGCAATCTCACTGCTTTTGAAATTGAAACGCTGGTGCGCAACCGCAACACGTCTGACAATTGGAACCATATTTTAGTATCGGATGCATTTGCACCTGAACTCGTGGTGAACTGCAAATTTTTTGGCCTGGTGAAGATTGGAAAACTCGAACCATTTTATCTTGAGTTCCATAACCTGCGATGCCCAGTTGGGTTATATAACAGCACCATCATCAGTTCTGATTTTGGCGATAATGTAGCCATTGATAACGTCAATTATTTATCGCATTATATTGTTGGCAACGATGTGATCATCGTGAACGTAAATGAACTTGCCACCACTGACAACGCAAAATTCGGCAATGGAATTTTGAAACAAGGCGAACCAGAGTCACGTCGCATCTGGCTCGAGCTTCGTAACGAAAACGGAGGAAGGAGCATTATGCCTTTTGAAGGAATGCTGCCAGGTGATGCATTTTTGTGGAGCGGTTTTCGTGATGATAATAACCTGCAAAAAAAATTTGCCGCTTTCACTGAAAAAAAATTTGATAAGAACAGAGGCTATTATGGAAAAATCGGCGACAGGACTGTGATAAAAAATTGCGCCATCATTAAAGATGTGATGATAGGAAGCGATGCATATCTGAAAGGTGCAAACAAATTGAAAAACCTCACTATTAATTCTTCATCTGAAAGCAAAACACAAATCGGTGAAGGTTGCGAAATGGTGAATGGCATTATTGATTATGGATGCCGTATTTTTTATGGCGTGAAAGCTGTGCGTTTCATCATGGCTTCAAATTCGCAACTGAAATATGGAGCCAGATTGATCAATTCATATCTCGGAAATAATTCCACCATTTCCTGTTGCGAAGTTTTAAATGCATTGATATTTCCTGCGCATGAACAGCATCATAATAATTCGTTTTTATGTGCCGCATTGGTAATGGGACAAAGCAATATGGCTGCCGGCGCGACAATTGGCTCGAATCACAACTCAAGGAGTGCAGATGGCGAAATAATTGTTGGCCGTGGATTCTGGCCCGGATTGTGCGTGAGCCTTAAACACAATTCAAAATTTGCTTCATTCATTATTGTTGCAAAAAGTGATTATCCGGCAGAATTAAATATCCCGATCCCGTTTTCATTGGTGAGCAACAATATCAGCAAAGATGAGCTGGTGGTGATGCCTGCTTATTGGTTCTTGTATAACATGTATGCGCTCGCCCGCAACTCATGGAAATATGTCGACAGAGACAAAAGAAGAGATAAGCCACAATTGATCGAATATGATTTTCTTGCACCAGACAGTATCAATGAAATAATTGATGCAATCAGGCTTATTGAAAAATATGCGGGGGAAAAATTACTGTCATCAAAAAAAGATATTGATGAGCTGGAAATCCCGGCAGGAGTTTTTGAGAATAGCAAACGAAAAACAAAACTGATAAAAGTTTCTCAGGCATATAAGGTCTTCAAAGAAATGATCATATATCATGCAACTATTCAGCTTGTTCAATTTATTGAATCAGGAGAATTTAAAACTTTGGAAGAGGCATTGAGGAAATTGCCTGCAAAGAACAAATTAACTGAATGGTCAAATGTTGGCGGACAGTTAATCAGACAAGAAGAATTAAAAAAGCTGATTGCTGAAATCCATTCAGGAAAAATAAAAGATTGGGAGCATGTGCATGAATTTTATAGAAAACAAGGAGCAAATTATTCAACAGATAAATTACATCACGCGTTAGCAGCGTTGAAGGAAATTCACGGAATTGAAATCAGAAAATCAGATAAAACTATTATAAAAAAATTATTGGATCAAAGCATCACAACCAAAGAATGGATGGTGAAAAATATTCATGATGCCCGTTCAAAAGATTACACAAATCCTTTCCGGAAAATAGTTTATGAAAGTGTTGGAGAAATGGACATTGTGATTGGAAAACTATCTGACAATAGTTTTATTAAGCAGGAAAAAGAAGGACTCATTAAATACAAAAAGAGGATTAATGGCCTGATGAAGAAATTGAAATTAGTTTAACTGCTAAGGCACCAAGACACAAAGTATCACACAGGAAGGTTAAAATGATTATTGTCTTTACGCTTGGCACCTTAGCAGTCACCTCATATTTTATAGTCTGACAAACCTGATTGTACCGACATTTCCTTTCGCATTAAAACAGGAAAGAAAATAAGAACCTGCCGACAATCCTGAAAAATTGCAAAGAATCTCATTCCTACCAGCTACAACAGAAAAATATTTTCTCGCAACAATTTTTCCATCAATTCCTGTCACTATAAACTGTAATTGCATGTTTTCGTTTGCATGAACAAAAACAGTTGCATGATCAAGCACAGCGGAAGGACCAATAGAGAGCACACTAAAAGGTGCGTTGCTGTTTTTTATTGAGATGATTTTACTAAAAAAATCGCCTCCATCTTTTTGAATGACACGAAGCTTATAATAACGGATACCATTTAATATCTGTGTGTCACTAAATCCATAAGACACTTGATTAAATTCTAATGGAATAACATTAAGTTTTCTGAAATCATTATTATCATCTGAAGACCAGATTTCAAAATAATCAATCTCATCTGAAGAGGCGACTCCCCAGTTTACTTTAATCTCATCATTTTCTTTGACCGCAGTAAATGAAGTGAGGATCACCGGCAAAGGGTTTTCGTTGGGCACACTGCTGGCAAGAACAAATTGTTTGGAATTTGAATTGAATGTTGTTATCATTTCACTCACCACAGAACCTGAAGCACCCGGAGTTCCGGTGGTGGCAGTATTATTTCGGTTCATCCAAATTCCGGAAGAAAGCTGCGATGCTCTTAGGGTAGCCATATCCGTTACCCCGCTACTGCTTGCATTGGCAAAAGACAGTTCCACATTTGCAGAAGCTGTTGGGCTTGCGTCTGCATCAATTGACCAATAGCCATGGGTTGAAATATGATTGATACCTGAGCTATAAGATGTGCTTAAATCTTTTGCATTGCCCGAATTATATTCGACATTAAAATTTCCTGTGACATTTTTTAATTCAACCCAGCGGAACTCGTTAGTCTTTCCCACAGGAAAAATAAAATGATCGGTTGACGATAATCCTTCTTTTCTTAACGGGCCATTGACAAAGCTTGTATTTGTAATAGAACTGTCAACCGAAACCACAGCCTTTGCTTGTAAGGTCAGTAGATTTGTTGATGATGTTGTTATATTCCCTTTTATCAGCTCTAATTTATATGGTAATAATAAAGGCGCTTGCAATACTGCACCTGAAGCATTGTTCATTCTGAAAATAATACTGTCTGATATTGTGCCTTGCATTGAAATATTTTGTTGCGCCGATCCAACCAATTCAATGGCAGGCACTCCGGTTGAAGATTCTGTTATAATTCCGCCTGTTGACTGTAGAATATCTCCCTTTATTTTAAGAACAGAGCTGTCAGGCCCGCTTGCCAGATTAACCGTACCGCCATTTTGAATCAGGCTTCCATTCAAATTGATATTCCCCTTCGAAGTCGCTAAATCAGATTTAAGGGTAACACCAACGCCTATCTGCAAATCTCCATTGATGTTTAACGGATTGCTTCCCGAACCAGTATAAGTCCTTGTTCCATTAGAAGATGAAGTTGCGCTAAGTACAAGGGTGCCATAAGTTCGGTTGCTTATTGAAACAGTATAGCCTTGTGTGCCGGGCGTATCAAATTCAAAAATACCAGTTTCAGTCCCGGGTGCTTTTGAAAGAATTTGAACAATATTAGTTGCATGGGAAGATCTTGTATTATGAATATATCTTCCTCCATTATTTATTTGAAAAGAGTCCGAAATACTTAATGACGAGCCGCTGGTAAGGCCAGAAGAATTTTTCAGGATGCCTCCTTTATTAATGACAATGCTATATCCGGAACTGGTAGTAGTAACTGCAGGCGTAGAAAAATTTGTTGAGGGTATTAACAATGTGATTGTTTGCGTTGTTGCAGGAGTAATCGTAATGGATTTAATTGTAACCGGACCATCCGGCATTGTTACAGTATAATCTGAGTTTACCGAATTATGGTCAAGCAGCACATCGTCCGTAGCAACAGGCACGGAAGCACCCGACCAGTTAAGTGGGGTTGACCATTTGCCATCGCCGGCAATACCTGTCCATGTTTTGGTGTTAGCAAGAAGATGTAGAAAAGAAAAAAACAAACAGCATGCAAGCAGCAAAAAATTTTTATTACAGGGCATCATAAGTCAAGGTTTTTATAATTTAGAAAAGGAGTTGATAGCAGAATAAAATCTTCAAATAAAACACGCATCAATTGAAGAAAATGAGAATCACAAGTAACATCGGAGAAAAAATTGCGAAGCAGATCGCTGGCACAGACGATAAAAGGTAAAGTCAATAAAATAAAATAGTGAAGATTGTAAATCTTTTCGCATAGTGATAAGTTTTGGAGTTGATAAATCAGGGCAGGAATAAGCGAAAAGGTAAAGCGTTTGAAAACGCAAAAAATACCACTTTAGTAGTACAGGGAAATGGGTATTATAGCAGAGATTTATTTTTTCCTGAAAAACAATCTCACAGGTACTCCTTTGAAATTGAAATTTTGCCTAAGTTGATTTTCGAGATAATTTTTATAAGGCTGCTTCACATCGTCAGGGAAATTGCAGAAGAACGCAAACGATGGCACAACTGTAGGAAGCTGAGAAACATATTTTATTTTAATGGGATAGCCACGAACAACCGGCGCATGAAAAGCTTCAACCGCTTTCAGCATCACTTCATTTAATTTTGAAGTCGGGATTTTTCGCTGACGGTTTTCATATACTTCAATCGCAGTTTCTATCACTTTAAAAATCCTTAGTTTTTCTGTGGCTGAAATAAATAATAACGGAACGTCCGTGAAAGGCGCTAATCTTTTCTTTAATTCTTTTTCATATTCCTTTGCTGTGTTCGTTTCTTTCTTCACTAAATCCCATTTATTCACGAGCACAACAATTCCTTTTCCTTTTTTAACAGCCAGCGCAAAAATATTTAAGTCCTGCGCTGTGATTCCTTTCTCAGCATCAAGCATTAATAAGCAAACATCAGCTTCATCCATTGCATTGATAGCTCGGATGACGGAATAAAACTCCAGATCCTCATGCACTTTTGTTTTGCGCCGGATTCCTGCAGTATCAATCAGGACAAATTCTTTGTTGTATAATTTGTAGTGTGTGTGAATAGTGTCTCGCGTTGTTCCGGCAATATCACTCACAATGGTTCTTTCTTGTCCAACTAATGCATTTAATAAAGAAGATTTTCCGGTGTTTGGCTGACCGATGATTGCAAACTTTGGTAGCTTGGATTCATCTTCAACTGCTTCAACATCTTTATCAGTTATCAATGCTGTGATTGCATCTAACAACTCACCGCTTCCGCTTCCTGTCATCGCTGAAATGAAAAAGATATTATCAAACCCAAGACTGTAAAATTCAGTCGCTTCTAATAATCGTTCACTATTATCAACTTTATTTACTGCCAGCAAAACCGGTTTTGTTGAGCGGCGCAGTACATCCGCCATTGCTTCGTCCAAATCAGTGATGCCGGTTGCAACATCTACCAAAAAAATAATCGCATTGGCTTCTTCAACGGCAATGAGTACCTGCTTTTTGATTTCACGCTCAAACACATCATCGCTTTTGGGAACAAAACCGCCGGTGTCAATCACATTGAACGACTTTCCATTCCAGTCTGTCACGCCATATTGCCTGTCGCGAGTAACGCCGCTCACGTCATCCACAATTGCTTTTCTTTGTTCTAATAAGCGATTGAAAAATGTGCTCTTTCCAACATTCGGTCTGCCAACTATTGCTACGGTAAAACCAGCCATTGCTATTTACGATTTATGAAATACGATTTACGATTTCTTTTTAAAACTTACAACTTAACACTTATAGCTTACCACTTCAGTATCCATATTCCTTCAAATACAATTCATCTTCTCTCCATTTCGGGCGAACCTTTACAAACAGTTCCAGAAAAACTTTTCTTCCGATGAATTTTTCTATTTCTATTCTCGAAGACGAACCTAATTCTTTAATCATCTTTCCACGCTCGCCGAGAATAATCCCTTTTTGCGTTTCTCTTTGCACGATGATGTCCGCACGGATTTTCGTCAGCGTTTCTTTTTCTTTGAATTCCTGCACTACGACAGTGGCGTGGTAAGGAATTTCTTCTTCATATAAATGAAAAATTTTTTCACGGATGATTTCCGCTACAAAAAATTTGGTCGACAAATCCGTAATCTCATCACCTTCAAAAAAAGGTTTGCCTTCCGGCAGGTAATATAATATTGTTTCAATCAGTTTGTCGACATACAAACGCTTCTTTGCAGATATGCCAACCACTTTGCTGCAATAAGGTTTATCCTTAAAAAACAACACAGCTTCTTTCAGTTTTTCTTCCGGCGTTTTGTCGATTTTATTCAGCACAACCAGCGCAGGCGTTTTCAATTTCAGCGAGCTGAAAAGATTGTCATTCTCTGCCAAATCATCATTTGCATCCAGCATTAGCAAACAAACATCCGCATCTTCAATGGAATTCTTAACCGCCTGCATCATTTTTTCATGCAGTTTATATTTCGGTTCGATAATGCCAGGCGTGTCTGAAAAAATAATCTGATAATCTTTTTCAGTTAAAATCCCTTTGATGCGGTGTCTGGTCGTCTGCACTTTGTGCGACACAATAGCGAGCTTCTCTCCCATCAAAGCGTTGAGCAGCGTGCTTTTGCCCGCATTTGGCTTTCCGAATATGCTAACAAAACCTGCTTTCATAAGCGCCGCAAAGGTAAGAGAAAGAAAATGTTTGGCTATTATTATGTTCGGGCGTACATTTGCACCCCACATCGCGAAGTAGAGCAGTCCGCCGCGGCGGATCGGGCTCGTAACCCGAAGGCGCGAGATGTGATTGAATACAAAGATTAAAAAACATTATATCG
>DATGIX010000062.1:0-18228 GCA_035295505.1 Puia sp.
CAAGATTATACAGGCCTGCAGTGGAGAATCCTGCAAAGCCCGGAGTTATTTTTGTTCACGGTGCCGGGTATCTGCAAAATGCACATAAATGGTGGAGCTCATATTTCAGAGAATATATGTTCAACAATTTGCTTGCTGATAATGGATATACGGTGATGGATGTAGACTACCGTGGAAGTGCAGGCTATGGCCGCGACTGGCGCACTGCGATATATCGGCACATGGGTGGGAAAGATTTAGATGATCAAGTAGATGCCGCGAAATATATGGTCGAAAAATTGGGGGTGAACGCAAAGCATATTGGTTTATATGGCGGGTCTTATGGTGGCTTCATCACTTTGATGGCCATGTTCACACAGCCTGATGTGTTTGCTGCAGGTGCCGGCATCCGCAGCGTCACAGACTGGGCGCATTATAATCATGGCTACACATCGAACATATTAAATGAACCATTCACAGACAGCATCGCTTACAAACAGAGTTCACCAATTTATTTTGCACAAGGCCTGAAAGGCCACTTGCTCATGCTACACGGAATGGTGGATGTGAATGTGCATTTTCAAGATATCATTAGATTGACACAGCGGTTAATTGAGCTGGGAAAAGAAAACTGGGACCTTGCTGTTTACCCCATGGAAGATCACGGCTTCGTTGAACCAAGCAGTTGGACGGATGAATACAAGCGCATTTTAAAATTGTTTGAAACAAATCTGAAGTAAACTTTAACTATTGTTAAAAGCTTGCAATTGCTCGAAGGACGTTATAATATGATCTGATTAATGCATAACTTTAGAGGAGATTAAAATAAACATAAATCATACTCTAAAAATGAAAGCCATGAAAAAGATTGCAATCATATTTTCAGTCTTGCTTTTAAATTTTGCTATTGCAGATGCCCAACGAGGAAGAGGAGGCGGTGGATCTTTCAGAGGTGGGGGCAGCTCTTTCAGAGGAGGCGGATTTAGCAGAGGCGGTGGCATTTCCAGAGGTACTACCGGATTTGGCAGCGGATACAGGGGAGGATATTCAGGTTATAGAGGCAGTTCTGGTTATCATGGAAGTTATGGTTATCGCAGTGGCTCTTATTATGGAGGTGGGTATTATCGTGGCGGATACTATGGAGGTTATCGCGGTTATTGGGGCTGGCCATATTTTAGTTTAGGCCTTGGTTTCGGTTATCCTTACTATTACGGTTATCCGTATTCTTATTATTCTTATCCTTATTACGATTACGGATATCCAGATTCAGGAAACTATGACGACTCGGCTCCCCGGCAAAGAAATGTTGCTCCGGAAAATGGCACTCCTCCTCCACCGGAAAATTCTTACAATGAAAAAGACAATGGTGGTTATTATAACAATGATACCATCTATTCGCAAAAACCTACACCAGGTCCAAGAATTGATGCGCAAGGGAGGACCTGGGTTGAGCCACATTGGAAACACACTGACGAAGGCTGGATCTGGATAGAAGGATATTGGAAAAAACAACAATAAAAAACAGGTATTTAATAGTTAATATAAAAAGCGCTCCCAATTTGAAGAGCGCTTTTTTAGTTTTATTCTAATATAAATAGCTTTGAAAAAATAAAATTGTCAGTCTACTATGGTTTTTGGGTATTTTAATACTCATGCAGGATTTTGATAATAGAACCGTAAATTTGGTTTAATAAAATTGCCCTTTACGCCTAAACCAAAACCAACAGAACCAAAAACTGAAATCTATTCCTATGAGTCTTTTTGACAAACAAAGCCTCCTGTCTGAGCTTATCGACAGGACTGAAATTATCACTTCCAATACAAAATCATTCTTGCGCCTTAGCGAAGATCAGCTAAATTATAAGCCTGCTCCTCAAACATGGAGCATCTCAGAAATTTACAGCCATCTGAATATTACTAACAGCGCTTATAATTCTTTCATCCTTAAAAAAATAAAATCTGCAGAAGACGTCAGCATTAATCATTGCCAAAGCGGGTGGCTTGGTGATTGGGTTTACGAAAAACTGATGCCACGTGCAGATGGTTCGGTTTTTAAAATAAACTCTCCAAAAAGTCATCGTGCAAACATAACCGACCCTGATGCATTCGAAGTGCTCAATACATTTCTTGAACAGCAGGATGTGATGCATGATATATTGCAGCATGCTTCGACAAAAGATCTGGACCGCATCACTGTTCCTTTTTATTATTCAAAAATTTTGAAATTCAGGCTGTGCGACACGCTTCGATTTATTATCGCACATAATGAAAGGCATTTGATGCAGGCACATCGGATGATTGAGAAGATGCCGGTGGTTCAGAAGGGATAAACGATTGTTCCTTTTTTTTTGCCGAGCTCAATCTGCATTTGCTTCAGGTGCATGTGCACTTCCTGATAATGTTTTATTTCATCCAGAGTTGAGGTTGATTTCTTAAGATCTTCTTCGTTCAGTAATATCAGGCGCTTTATCTTTTTTAATTTAAGATAGATAAGAACACCGTCAACTTCTTCCTTATAATTATCATCTGTGTGATAAGAATAAATCTCGCTTGTAGAATTTTCATTGTAGAGCACTTTGCTTTTGAAATCCTCATATTTCAAACCAAAAATAGTTCTGTTAATAGTATGTGCTCTGTCTTCGTCATTCCATCGATGGCTGAGCTCATAAGGATGATTGGTTGATTCAATCACAAGCTTCACAATTTCATTATCGTCATAATAAGCGAAATCAGCGACAGATAATTTTTGCCCTTCCTGATATTTATTTTTATAAATTTTTAAAACCTCAGCCACTTTTTTATTCTTGAACATCTCTTCATCCATCTCATCTTCAAAAATATAATCAGCGATCGTTTTGTTTTCATCCCATGATTTAATTCCATAAGAAAGCAGCACACGAACAACTGCACGTTCCTGCAATTCGTCTTGAAAAAGAAGATTAAAAGTTTCGTCGCTCAAATCTGTAGATTCAGCAGATTGTAATTTAGCTTCTTGTTTATCTGTTGTTTTCGGAGCTGACTTAAATTCTTCTTTCGAAATTTTTTCACGGATGAACTTATTAACCAGCGTATGCAAGCCTGCTTCTTCAATGCCAAGCATCTGCGAGCATTGCTGAATATAATCTTGCTGCTTTGTGAAATCTTCCACTTTGTTCATCTTTGCAATCGTCTCTGCAACTTGATTGACAACTGATGCTTTTTTAGTGGAGTCCGTACCGGCTTCTTTCAACGAAACTTCTAACTGAAAAAGAATAAAATCTTTTTTATTCTTTGCAGCAAAATCACGGAAAGCAGAAGCGCCGATTTTATTTACGTAACTATCGGGATCTTCTTTATCAGGGATCAATACGAGTTTTACATTCAGCCCTTCTTCCAAAGCCATATCAAGCCCGCGCAGTGCAGCTTTCACGCCGGCAGAATCACCATCGTAGATAATCGTAAGATTGCTGGTGTATTTTTTTATCAGCCTTAACTGATCTTGCGTCAGCGAAGTGCCGCCGCTCGCCACCACATTTTCAATGCCTGCCTGATGCAGGGAAACCACATCCGTATATCCTTCCACCAATAAACATTCATCATTCTTATCTATAGCTTGCCGTGCAAAATAAGAACCGTATAAAATTTTGCTCTTTACATAAATTTCATTCTCCGGTGTGTTGATGTATTTTGGTGCTTTGTCATTTTTCTTTATGATGCGTGCGCCAAAGCCAATTATTTTTCCTGTCTGGTTATGCACAGGAAAAATAATCCTCCCGCGATAATTATCGAGTAACCTCTCATCACGAAGAACAACCAATCCGCTTTTTTGCAGATACTCCTGATTATATTGTTTTGCAATCGCCGCTTTTGCAAAATGGTCTCCTCTTTCCAAACAATAGCCTATTTGAAATTTTTGTATGATTTCTTCCCGAAAGCCTCTTTCTTTCAAATAACTAAGGCCGACATTTTGCCCTTCATCATTATTAAAAAGAATATCGCTGAAATATTTCTGGGCAAAATTATTAATGATGAAAAGGCTTTCTGCAACCTGTTGCTGCTGCTTCGCTTCCGGGCTTGCTTCAGTCTCTTCAATTTCCACTCCATATTTATTAGCCAGCCAGCGAAGCGTTTCTACATAAGAATACTTTTCATGCTCCATCAAAAAACTGATGGCATTACCACTGCGGCCGCAACCAAAACATTTATAAATCTCTTTAACGGGAGAAACAGTGAAGGAAGGAGATTTCTCGTTATGAAAAGGGCAAAGACCAAGATAGTTCGTGCCTCTTTTTTTAAGTTTCACAAAACCACCGACAATATCAATAATGTCGATTTTGCCGAGTATCTGCTGTATCGTTTCCTGAGAGATCAAAATATAGATTTCAATATCAATTTACTATAATCCGGCAAAAATAGGTTCAATTAATTTCTTTTTGACCGCTTTCTGCTTTAGCATTCAAATCTTATGGCTTACAGTGACTTATAAGCCAATTTTCGGTTATGCATCACTGATAAATTATCTTTTTCCACCTGCTTGACAAAGAGTTCAAAACGCCCTATCTTGGCGTGATTTTATAATTATCGGCGATTATTGAACTCGTAATTTGAGTAGAAAACAAAGTAGTTTTACTGATAATAAAACGGAGCTTTAATCGCTTATATATAGTCGTAAACCTTTATTTGTGAAATCCGGATTATACCCCTTACTGAACACATTAGTTACTAACGTTGCCATTATATTTTGCCTGGCTCCATTTCTGTTGGTGCTTTGGAAAAAATTGCAATTCGAAAGAACTTACACTTTAATCGGCATCTACTGGTTGCTCACAGGTCTGTTAAATCAATACAATTGGGTAAGCAACTCTCAGAATTTTCATCTTCAGGCACAGCTTATGTTCGCAAGAAACCTACTCGGCATTCATTTCGTTCTTATCATATTTCTCATTTGCTCAAGAGATGCAAAAAGGAAAAGTATTTTTTATACCCTGTTATCTTTTATTTTGTTTGAGATGCTGATGATGATATGGAATGGCTTCGACAATAGTTCAAACATTATTGTCATTGGCATCGGATCATTACTTGTGCTCGTTTACAGCATCATTGGGTTGATAGAATACATGAAAGAAATTGAGCATTCTACTTTTGAAAATGTGATGGCTTTTGTGAATGCAGCATTTTTATTTGCCTACGGCGGAACAACGATGATATATATTTTGAACTACCTCAACATAGCAACAACCAACGATCCCGACGAATTTTTTCTTTATTATGTCGGGCTTCTATTATCTTCTGTGCTCACATGTTTTGGCCTGTGGCAATATGCTCAAGCTCCGTCTTTTTACAAGAGCAAAAAATAAGCGCAGATATTTTAACTCCCTCATTTCTGATTTTTGCATAAATTACCGTTTCATTTTTAACCTCAAATAAGTAATAAACATGATACGGATTGCCAGCAGTCAGTTAAGAAAATCATTCTTATACACTTTTATTAGTTGCGTTGCATGCAGCGGCATCGTTAATGCTCAGCAAGGAGATCCCAAGCTCACCGAAGTTTACAGCCCTGTTCCGCCTGTCGTTACTCCGGGGAAAACCAATAGCGACGCGCCTTCTGACGCAATCATTTTATTTGATGGAAAAAATCTTAATAGCTGGCGCTCTACAAATGATTCGACAAAGCCCGCTAAATGGGTTGTAAAAGATGGGATAATGACAGTTGATAAAGCTACAGGTGGTATTATGACCAAACAAGTTTTTCTGGATTACCAATTGCACATTGAATGGAGGGTCCCCACTAATATTACCGGCGAAGGACAAGCACGTGGGAATAGCGGCGTTTTCCTGGCGTCAACCGGCCATGGCGATAGTGGTTATGAATTGCAGGTACTCGATAATTACAACAATTCGACGTATGTAAATGGACAAGCAGGCAGCATCTACAAACAAAGTATCCCTTTGGCAAATGCCTGCAAAAAACCGGGCGAATGGCAGAGCTATGATGTTGTTTGGACTGCGCCTCGTTTTAATGAAGATGGCACGGTGAAGACTCCGGCAAGAGTTACGGCTTTTCATAATGGAGTACTTGTTCAAAACAATTATGAGCTGAAAGGACAGACTTTTTATATCGGTCAGCCAACCTATGTAAAACATGGTGCTTCTTCTATCAAACTGCAGGCACACGGCGATAAAAGCGAGCCGATTAGCTTTAGAAATATTTGGATAAGACCGTTATAAGCATTTACGATTTTGAGATTTGGGATTTATGATTTTCCCGTGATTGGATTATCCAAAATTTATAGTTGTGAAACTAAAAACTTTAGACTTGCCACACTGTTGCTATTTCTGAACAAATCGTAAATCGCACTTCTAAAATCGCAAATATTTCCCTACCTTTGCAAACTCTTTAAAAAGCGCTCATGGGCAGAAGGGATTTTGAAATACCATTCGTGGGGTTAAAACCTGGCATTCATGAGTTTAGCTACAAGATAAACGACAAGTTCTTTGAGGCATACCAACAGCAGGATTTCAGGAATTGCGAAGCTTTTGTAAAGCTGGCTTTAGATAAAAAGAATGGCTTCATGCTGCTTTCTTTTGAAGTGGGCGGCAAAGTGGAAATCAACTGCGACCGTTGCGGCAATATGTTGCCGATAGACCTTTGGGATGAATTTAAGGTGCTCGTGAAACTGGTGGAAGAGCCGGAAATCATGAACGAGCAGGAAGAAGACCCGGATGTTTATTATATCTCCAAAGGCGAAAGCCACCTGCATATTTCAGATTGGATTTATGAGTTCATAAATCTCAGCATACCCAATCAACGAATGTGCAAAGACGATGAAATAGGTGGGAAATATTGCAACAAAGAGGTGTTGGAAATGCTGAAAAAATTAGATGTAAAATCTAATAAACCACAAAACACCTTGTGGAAAGGATTAGAGAAATTTAAAGATTTAGATAAATAAAAACTGAAGCGTTATGCCAAATCCGAAACGGCGCCACTCGCAGCAGCGCAGCGCCAAAAGAAGGACGCACTACAAAGCTGAGAAAGTTACTTTGAGCAAAGACAGCACAACAGGTGAAATACATGTTCGCCACCGTGCTCATGTCAGCGAAGGCAAACTGATTTACAAAGGAAAAGTAGTAGCAGAGAAATCTCCGATTAACTAAGTGAATGGTGAATGGTCAATCGTCAATGGTGAATTGCTATCGTCAAATCAACTTACGACTTACTACTTATCACTTATTACACTTACAATTTAATTGCCGCAGATGAATATTGGCTTAGATATGATGGGTGGCGATTTTGCGCCACGCGAAGCCGTAAAAGGTTTGCAGTTATATCTGTCAGAAACATCATCTCCGGCATTTTTATTTTTAACCGGTGATGAAGCTCAACTGAACGAGCTTCTGAAAGAATATCATATTTCTTTATCGCAGGTTAAAGTGGTTCATGCGCCGCAGGTAATCGGCATGCATGAACATCCTACAAAAGCATTAAAAGAAAAACAGCAATCATCTATCGCTGTCGGATTTCATTTATTAGCAACAGGAAAAACAGATGCATTCATCAGTGCTGGGAACACAGGTGCAATGATGGTCGGTGCATTGTTCAGCATCAAAGCAATTGAAGGAATCCATAGACCAACTATAGCCACAATTATCCCAAAAGAAAATGGCAAGACGGGAATGTTGCTCGATGTTGGTTTGAATGCTGATTGCAAACCGGAAAATTTAAATCAATTCGCTGTTCTTGGTTCGCTATATGCACAAAATATTCTTGGAATTGATAATCCAAAAGTTGGGTTGATGAATGTAGGTGAAGAAGAAGGCAAGGGAAATATTCTTGCTCAAGCTGCATATCCGTTGCTAAAAGAAAACAGCAAAATAAATTTCATCGGAAATATTGAAGGGCGAGATGTGCTTTTGGACAAAGCTGATGTGATGGTCTGTGAAGGCTTCACCGGAAATATTATTTTAAAGCTTGCAGAATCCATTTTCGATATTACTCAGCAAAAAAATATTCAACACGAATATTTTGAGAGATTTAATTTTGAAAACTACGGAGGCACGCCAGTTCTTGGTGTAGCAAAACCTGTCATCATCGGTCATGGCATATCACAAGCCAAAGCTTTCAAGAACATGATTCTTGTTGCGCAGAAAATGATTGAAACCGACTTGCTCGGAAAAATGAAATTAGCTTTTCAGCAGTAGTGAACTTCCACAGAGAGCCGCAGAGATAAATGGAGAACCACGGAGTTTTCTCTGCGCCTTTGCCGTCAAATCTTTGACTAACCCTAATGACTAACCGAAATCTATTGTTTCTCACTAATCCTCAAATCCCAAAAATCCCAGTTCGGACAAAAAATAACCACCAACTCATAAGCCGGATTCTGTTTCTAAACTATCATTTATCTGCTCCCAGCATTGCTGCTGAGATGTAGCTGCCTACCCGCAAGCTCGGGCGAGCCGCCCTCAAATGCTTGCCTATGTGGCATTACAGCATGCAAGGTTTACCCGCAATCATTGTTGCCAACAACTGCCGTGAGCTCTTACCTCACGTTTTCACCTTTATCCGCCTGCGGCGGAAAGTAATTTTCTGTGGCACTTTCTGTTGGCGCCGAAACGCCACCCGGCAATTAACCGGTGCATTGCCCTTTGCTGTCCGGACTTTCCTTCCCTGAAAAATCAAGAACGATAGCTCGGTTGGTGGTTGATGCGAAGATAGTCATTAGTCGAGAGTTCAGAGTCTGAACTCATAACTCTAAACTCAGAACATCCAACTCTACTTCAGATACACTTCCGTTGCTCCATATCCATACAAAGGATGATATTGATTCACGAAAGTTTTGACCTCTCTTTTCAGTCTTAATAATTCATGCAGTTCATCACGCAGCTTGCCTGAGCCAAGCCCGTGAATAAAAATAATAGAAGGAAGATGATGCGCGACTGCTAAGTCATAATATCTTTCAAATTCTTTCAATTGAAGTGTGAGCATTTCAAAATTGCTCATTCGGCTGTATTCATCAGTTAGTTTTTCAATATGCAAATCAACAACCGAACGCGCAGGCGAAAGATTTTGTCTGGCTTTAGAAGCCTCGTATATTTTAAAGTGAGGAGATAATTTATTCTGAATGTCTAATTTCTCTTCTTCGACTTTATCCGGATATTCATCAAACAATTTATAAGAAAAAGTGGCTTCGCCTTTTTTTCTGATTTCTTCAATCTTTGCAAAAACCTGTTTTGCTTTCAGTTTCAGATTCGTTTCAAAATAATCTGCTTTCTTTTTATCAGGCGAAATCAAAGAGAATTCAAATTCAAAAACGGGGCTATCATTTAGTTTTTCAAACTCAATATCATGCAGGTAAAAATCTTTGAAAGAAAAAACTTCGTTCTGAATTTCAAAATCTTCTCCACGCAAATAACTAACGCGATAAAAAAATTTCAATCCATTGTTTGAATTATTAAGCAAATGAATTTTCAATATTTCCACCACTTCATCTCCAAATTCGTCCGTTCCTGAAATCGGTAAGAAAGAAAGCCATACACCATCAGCTATTTTTATGGTATTTGCTTTTTTATCCTTCGGCAATTCATCAATATATTTTTTCTGCTTCGGGATTATTTTCTTCTCCGTAAATCTTTTGAAATAAGGGAAATCAAGCTGGTCAATATATGCCGGGAACCTCACGCCTCGCACATCCACCATCACCATTTTATTATTAATAATGTCAACCACTTCTCCTTCTTCATTCGAGTGCAGCACAAGCACCGTGTCTCCTATCTGAAATTTCATGGCACAAAATTACTTATTGATGCGCTCATTCAAACAACCTTATTAATAAAAAACTCCTGCGCAAAACAGGAGTTTTTTACAACCACGATTTCACCTGACGCTATTTGGTAACCATAACCAAAAACATCTTTATTTATTCATGAACCTGCGGCAGTCTTTTCGTGCCTGAAGATTTCATGGCATTAATTTTCTGTCTGATTTCGCCACTTTGATATTTTGCTTTCACGAACGATAAAATTTCCTGTGGCGTATATGCATTCCTGTTATGCTCTCCTACCCCTGAATTAAATCTTGATAAATGCAGATTTCTTTCATTCACCTGCAGCGTATTTTTTGCAGTGTCTTTTATTGCACCAGCGTTTGGATCATAACCATTGGCATGGCCATTTTGCACATTAGCAGGTGCCTGACCGGTTGTATAAAAAATATTATTCTGTCTGTTAGCATCATTCAAAACATTCTGCGGATCGGCAATAAGAACTACATAATAATAACCAGTGATGTTGGGCACATTATAATTCCTGTAAATTTCCGAAGTGCCAAATGCAACCTGTGCAAAATCTGAACCTGCCGGGATAGCATAGTTAAAAGTACATGCATCGTTTGTTGGGCAGGAATATGAATTAGATGCAACTGTTGTATTGAACTGATCATGAAAAATAATTCCATAATCATTGGCATTATAAGCGTTGTAGTAGATATAATACACTCCCCAGTTACTGCTCGATTGAACCGTGTTGCTCCCGATATTATAGATGTTGAGATAAATTGTTCTTGATGTCGGATCACCGGTCGTGCTGGTAGTTGACACATCAGAAAAAACCCAGGGAGCAACATCCACTGAATTGGCAACAGGAGTTGGTGGTGGCGTTGGTGGATTTACATTATTATTCGAACTTGAAGTTGACATATAATATGCATTACCATCAGCAATGTATTGATTCACGAGTGTATTATATTCAACCCAGATGAATCCATTATCACCCCATTGTGTAGTCCATGAATTCGCAATGCGAAATGCGCCTTTGCTATCATCATACCCAACAATAGTTTGCGCATGCAACCCGATTGGGTTTGGAAATGTTGCTGTTGACAGCACGCCGCTTCCAGACCATTGCTCATATTCATTGCTCACTTTAATCCCGATCATTACAGGGTTTTTATTGGCGAGCTGTTCTTTAATACCTTCAACAGTAGCTGGTATCGTTCTGTAATATTCAATTTTATGTTGTGCTGCATTCGTTGCCCATGATGATTGCAATTGCGATTGAGAACAATTCGTGATGCCTGCATCCCATGGCACTGTTGCATAATTAGCAACTCCATTATTCACCAACACATCCAGCGCGTAAGTGATCTGAGTTCCACTCTGACAATCTACTCCCTTCATGTTATCTGCGATTTCCAAAAACATATCTTTCGGGCTCATCACATAATCAGCGGAGCTGAGTTGGGTTGGCGTATAATTAAATGCAATGGCTTCCGATGCAGTTTTAGTATAATATGCAGTGGACCAAGCAACACATGTGCTTGTTTGTCCCTGATCGCCAATTGGCGGCAAGTAAGGGGTGAGATCAACCTTTGCAGGCAAAGCTGCTGCAGAGCCTGTGAGCC
Organism: Puia sp.; assembly: GCA_035295505.1. Taxonomy (GTDB): domain Bacteria; phylum Bacteroidota; class Bacteroidia; order Chitinophagales; family Chitinophagaceae; genus Puia. The sequence goes on from DATGIX010000062.1 coordinate 11,360, forward strand.
CAACAAGATTTACTGCTTGCGGCACTTTTGTTGGGTCATCAGCTCCGGTCCATCCGGTAGAGTGTTTGGTGGTATTAGGTGGCGTCGTGTTATTACTCGTGCTTTTCTTACAAGCCCAGAACACAACGATTAATACAATTGCAAGAACAATCAAACTAAGTTTGTTGCGGAATGAATGTTTCATAAGTTTTATTTTAGAAGGAATTATTTAAAAGAAGTCTTCTGCAGGAATAGGTTTACATTATTTGAAGCAGAAATGCTTTAAATAAACATTAATAAGAATGAGTAAAATTAGAAGGACACTAAATCATGCGCAATAATCAATATGTAGTATTTTCTGATAACCAAATATCAGCGCTGCTGATAATAAAGAAAGAAGTAAGGAGATAACATATATGCATAACCGAAAATAATGAAAGCAAAGGATTAAATAATTATCACTTCGCCGTTTCTCTGAACCACAAATTGAGTGAAGCGAAATCCCGATAACAATCGGGACCACAAACCCTAAACTGACAACTTGCTCTTTCTGTATCCATACAAAAAATAAATCAGCAGCCCGAAAGCCATCCATCCGAAAAATACCATCCAGCTTTTTGCAGGTATTTCAATCATCAGGTACAAACAGCACAGCGCTCCGAGAACAGGGATGAGTGAATAACTGCGGAGAAAAGTGAGTAGCGCAACAATAGCTGCGGCAAGAATAAATACAAGAAATAAAATTTCCTGATAACCTTCACTCTTGAAATTGCTGCAAGCATTTGTGAGCCTTTCTCTGAAAAGAAAAATAAAAAACGCGACTAAAATGGGCAAAATAAATTTTCCATTGATATATGGTATTTGAAATTTTCCCGGTTTCTTTTCCATCTTCGGCAAATAGAGAACGCCACCACAAACAAGCACGAACGCAAATAAGGTACCTATGCTCGTTAAATCTGTCATCAGTTTATCATCCACAAATAAAACGGGAACACCAACGAGGATACCAGTCATGAATGTTGCAAATCCCGGCGTTTGATATTTCGGGCTCAGATTGCTAAAACGTTTTGGCAGCAAGCCGTCGCGGCTCATGCTCATCCAGATTCTTGGCTGACCTATCTGAAAAACCAACAACACACTTGTTGATGCAACCACTGCGCTGATTGAAATAATAAAACCAACTTTATGCATATTGATTTTATCGAACACATAAGCAAGTGGATCCGCAACGCCGTTGAATTCTTTGTAATTCACCAGACCCGTTATCACCAACGCCGTCACGATATAAATCACCGTGCAGATTAATAAAGAATAAATCATTCCCTTCGGCAAATCTTTTTGTGCGTTCTTACATTCTTCAGCAGTTGTTGAAATCGCATCAAACCCAATATATGCAAAGAACACGGACGACACGCTTTGCAGCACGCCGCCCATTCCTTCAGGTAAAAACGGTGTCCAGTTACTTGTTGTTCCTTTTGAAAAAATCAGCCAAAAACCAAGCACCGCAATAAAAGTAAGCACTACAATTTTCAGGCCCACCATAAAATTGGCGCTCTTGCGGCTTTCATTAATGCCGACGTATGCAAGCATCGTGATAAGCCCGACAATCACAAATGCGGGAAGGTTGATGATAAATTTGAAACCAAAAATTTCCGGCGCATTGGTGTACACCAATCCGGCAACGGACTGTCCCGCTTTCATAGCTTCTTCATAAGCCATCTTCGCGGTTTGATGACCGATAGTGAGCCAGTCAGGCAGATGAATGCCGATTGTTTTCAAAATATTATTGAAATAAGCGCTCCATGAAATCGCGACGACCACATTACCAATCGCATACTCCAGAATCAGCGCCCAGCCTATAATCCACGCAATCATCTCTCCGAACGTCACGTACGAATACGTGTACGCGCTGCCCGATACCGGCACACGCGAAGCAAACTCCGCATAGCACAACGCAGTGAAACCGCAGGTGACCGCAGTTATCATGAACAGAAAAATAACACCAGGGCCGCCATGATAAGCCGCCGTTCCAATCGTTGAAAAAATGCCCGCACCGATCACAGCAGCAACGCCCATGAACGTGAGGTCGCGGACGCCCAGCACTTTTTTCATGCTATGCCCATGCGCATCGCCGAGCCCCGATTCTGCATCTGCAATAATTTTCGCCAGCGATTTTTTCCGGAAGAGTGAACCCGCCATGTGAGTGTAGGTTTTATAGTTGGAAGATAGGGAAAATATGTTTACGAAAAACGGTGGGTAGTGAGTAGTGAATAGTGAGAAAGAAAATTATGTTCCAGACTGATTACTACTATTAAGCATCGTGCAGCCTGCCCCGCATTTATTGCGGGGTCGCACTCTTGTGCGGAGGGAATTCTATGGGGCGGCTTATTAACGGCGAGTGGATTTGGGTTTGAGTTTTGGTCGGCGAAGACACGGATCTATAGGAAATATTATTTGAAGATATAATTAGCTTTAATAAAATCCTTTGCAAGCTCGCTCGCCATCGCTCTTTTGCTGTCGCCTTTAAAATCAAATTGTGCTATCCAAATCGGGAAAATAGATTGCGATGACAGCAGATAACATTTATAGCTGACATCTAATCTTTCAGTTTGCCCACCGTAAGTAATTATTTTTGTATTGTAATTATATATGTCAGGAGTTGTATCTGGGATATGTTGGGAACTAAGTCGATTTACCAATAAAACGCCTTCGATATGAAGGCTGTCAAGCATACTTACAAAATTTTGATACACACTATAACTAGTGTCCAATAAATCTGAGGATTTTATTATAGTAGTTCTCGAAGAAGATAATTTTTTTGAAAACACATTTTCCGAAATGCTTTGCGCATGAAAATGATTAGAATCTAAAAAAATATTTCTGATACAAATATCATAAGTTGTAGAATCCAAAAAGTGTAATTCGCAAGCATCATCAACATACATAACAAGAACCTTGGAAAATGGTCTCTTTGTTTCTTTTCGAGCAAGAATATTGAAAGTGTATGTGGCCGCACAGCCAGATAAAAATGTAACAAAGAAAAAAAAGATAAAGAGTCGTTTCATAAAAAGGTTTAGGTGTTTATCAAATATAATCAGGCTACATCCAAAAGTAAAGAATTTATTGTATCCCCCTACTGTTAACGTAAATTCGTACTTATTATCGCATTACTGATAATCCATCTTATTAATGACAACTTGTATTGAATACTTGTAGCAATCTTATTTTATGTCATTTCAAATTTTAAAATTGCTAATAGTTTTATTATTCGCAATGATTTTTGCTATAGTTTCAATGAGCTGCAACGACAATCAGCCGAAAAATAAAATACTCGCTGACACTCTTAAAGCAAAAAACTTCGCAACTAATTATACCAAAGGCAAGCTAATATTTGACAAATTTTGTAATGGCTGCCACACTCCACCTGAGAAAAAAGCCACAGACCAAATCATGTTTGATAATCTTTTCGAAAAACTACCATCACCATTTGAAGAACATTTTATCAAGTACATCAAAAACAGTAAATCATTAAAAGATGCAGGCGATAATTTTGCAAAAGAGCTTTCAAAAGTTTATAACTCAACTTATGAACATAATTTCGCTGACAAATTAACTGATGAAGAATTTTATAATCTTATTGTTTATATGAAAGTTGCAACAAAGCGATAATAAATTTCATTTTTATTATGTCAAATAGTCAACAACCTAAATCAGACTCAGGAAAAGTCTTAAAACAAGTGGAACACAGAGTAGAACGGCTTGTTCCTCCAGACAATATAAAATCAAAATTCAAAACATTAAAGAGTTGGTTGTTTAGCATATGCGACAAAGACAAACCTGATAAAGCAATTGCGGAATATATGTTCAACTTTTTTGAGTCAGCAGGAAAATACACGCTTTTTCTAGTAGGCGTAAATATATACGAAAAAGCACCAAGTCATTCTGTTACCCGTATTGAATTTCAACCGACCGACATGTATTATAAGCTCCGAAGAAGTGAACACAAAAATTTAACCCGGGAACAATTACAAAAAAAACTTATTTGCGAATTAAAGGATTTTACAAGCACAGAAAAATTCAGGAATTCTTTTTTAGCAAAAGCAAATGCCATTATCATGGAATCTAATGGAGAAACAATATAGTCTAAATGATGCATAACCGTACATTTACAAATATTCTATAACATTTATGAAGCCAATCAAATCGCTCATTCCATTATTATTTTTTTTCTATCAGCCTATTTTTGCCCAGGAAAAATTGCTTACGCAGGAAGAAAAAGATTTTGTCATTCCTTTTCAGCTTACTGACCATAATAATATTTCCATTATGGCAGTTTTAAACGGTCAGGATACTGTGCACCTCATGTTCCATACTGCCGCCGATGATGTAACGCTGATAGAAAACTCAACAGCCAGACTAAAAAGCCTTCGTTTCAATGGTGTGACTGATAGCGTGAAAAGCTGGGGCGGGCAAAGCAACACATCCAGGCTCAGTGAAAATAATTCACTGCAGATTGGCGAACTGAAATGGACGAATGTTTCTATTTGGGAGAACACCAACACAGGGCAAAACACTGATGGGAAATTCGGCCCAAACCTTTTTAAAAACAAAGTGATTGAAATTGATTTTGATAAAAGTATAATTGTTATTCATCCTACACTTCCGGACAAAACAAAAAAATACGAAAAGCTTAAGCTGCTATTCGAGCATAATTTTATGCTCTTAGAAGCAACCTGCCAGATAAATGACAGCTCATTCACCAATAAATTCCTGATACATTCCGGTTATGCAGGCGATATTTTGTTTGACGACAAATTCGCTGATGAAAAAAAGCTCAGTGAAAAATTAAAAATTGTTGGTGAAAAAGAATTGAAAGATTCTTATGGAAATGTCCTGAAAACAAAAAAAGCCATTCTGCCAATATTAAAAATCGGGAACGAAAAATTTGCTGATATGCCTGTTGGTTTTTTTCAAGGCGCCATCGGAAGGCAAAAAGTGAGCGTGATGGGTGGCGATGTTTTAAAAAGATTCAACATTATTATTGACGCACAAAGAGAATATGTTTACCTGAAGCCAAACAAATTAAAAAAAGCAGAATACTTCAAAAGCTAAAGATTTAAAAACAGAACTGTGAGTATGTTTGACAACGTAAAAAACTCATTCCTGAAATTTGGAAATTTTTCTGACGAAGAACTTTCTACAATAGCAAAACGGCTTAAGAATTCAGATGTCAAAAAAGATATTTTTCTGATTAAGGAAGGTCAAACCTGCAATCATTTTTATTTTATCGAACGAGGAAGTTTCAAACATTATTCCATTACTGAAAATGGCGATGAAGCCATCATTAATCTTTTTGCAGAAAACGAATGGATGTTTGATTACAAAAGTTTGATTGCTCAAAAGCCATCAGATTCTTTTATTCAGGCAATGGAAGATAGTCATGTATTTGAACTGAGCCTTTGGGATATGCATGAACTCATCAAACAATCAGATTCATTTTTTAGAGTGGGACATATTTTTGAAGTCGCTGTTCAAAACCAGGATTATCAGAACAACAAAATTTCTCCAGAAGAAAAATATGCCATGCTGCTCGCAAGCAAACCACAAATCATTCAAAAATTCCCATTGAAATATATTGCTTCTTATCTCGGAATTGCTCCAGAAACATTAAGTCGGATAAGGCGCAAAATCATTTCTTGACTTTTGTCAAATGTTATTTACGGTTTTGCATTTACGTTTGTATCCAACAAAATAATTTCATTCAGCAAAAAAATCTCCTTTATGAAACACGAAGCAAAATCAGTGAGAGCTTTTATCGGAGCGAAAGATTTTAATATATCAAGAGCCTTTTACAAAGACCTCGGATTTGAAGAATCTGCTATATCTGCTCAGATGTCTTACTTCAAAATTTCTGAAATGCTTGGTTTTTATTTGCAGAATGCTTATGTCAAAGATTGGGTTGATAATACCATGATATTTCTTGAAGTCAACAATGTTGAGCATTATTGGAATGAATTGCAGAATCTTGGGCTTCACAATAAATATGAAAACGTAAAGCTCACTCAAATAAGAAATGATTCATGGGGAAGAGAATGTTTCATGCACGATCCTTCAGGAATATTGTGGCATTTCGGAGAATTCAAAAAATAATAGAGCAAAATTTATTTCTTGACTTTCGTCAAACACTTTTGTTGATTTAGCTTTTAGGTTTGCCCAATTAAATCAACAACATCATGCAGTTCGAAAAAAATGCCGGCAGAGCGCTCATACTTTCTACTTTATTAATGGTCATGACCATGGCGCTTCATCCAGTTGGTGGCAGCTTTGAACATCTCTTAAAAGTCACAAACATGGCTATCACCGCGCATTCTATAGCTATTGTTTCGATACCATTTGCTGCCGTTGGCTTTTGGGGATTAACCAAAAAATTAGGCACTGATAGTTTCTTCTCCATTTCTGCTTTCGCCATTATATTATTCGGATTTATCGCGGTTATGCTTGCAGCTACAGTGAATGGTCTTGCACTCCCAATTTTTATTTTGAAATATAAAGATGCATCAACCGAAATAATAGCATCGATAACTCCAATCTTGAAATACAATAGTTCTCTCAACCATGCATTTGATTATATCTACATGGGCACATTTTGTTTGGCGATGTTATTTTGGTCAATAGAAATATTACGCACAAAAAAACTTTCTTCATGGATTGCCTTTATTGGAATTGCATTGTTCATCATAATTATATCGCTTTTCATTTCAGGATTTACGCTCACTGATTTGAATGGGTTCCGCGTATTTGTCTTGAGCAGTGTTCTGTGGATTGTACTTGTTGGAATTTTATTAATGAGAACTAGTAGCAACCAGAATTAATCCGGCATTAGTTTTAAT